>DAHVOH010000034.1 GCA_027318915.1 Clostridiales bacterium | reverse complement strand
AGCTGATGTGCTGGGTGGCCCTCCACTACGGAGCCATGCTGGCGGATCGGCTGGGGGAGGAGAACTCGGCCAAGGTCTGGCGGCAGGCGGCCGACGACGTGCGCCAGGCCGTTGAAGCGCGGGGCTTCAACGCGGCCGTGGGGCACTATGTGCAGGCATTCGACGGCACCGCGCTGGACGCCGCCCTGCTGACTCTGCCGCTGTATGGATTTTGCCCGGCCGACGGGCCGCGCTTCTCCGCCACCTTGACCGCCATCGAAAAGCAGTTGGTGCATGAGCCCTGGGTGTACCGATACGGCAACGACATGCTGGGGAAAGCCGCCCATCCGTTCGTGCTGGCCACCAGCTGGCTGGCCCGGGTGTATCTGCGGCGCGGCGAAGTGGAGCGGGCGACCGCCCTGTTGGACGGGCTGCTCGCCCGCACCACCAATCTGGGCCTGCTGGGTGAGCATGCGGACGTGGAAAGCGGGGAGCCTCGCGGCAACTTCCCCCAGGGATTTTCTCACCTGGGCGTGTTGATGACCGCGCTGGAACTGGAGGCGGCGCGGACGGGCGCACCCAAGGCGGTGTCCTGAGACCGGCCGTCAAGCGCCGGCTGCCGCCAGTCCGCGCCAGAGCAAGTCCATCAGGCGGTTGGCGTGCGTGTCCGAGTCCTCAAAGCAGCCCGAGCCGTCCGGCCCATGCAGCCAGCCGCTGCTCAGCAGGGCGAAAAAGGCGTGCGCGCCCAGCGCCGGGTCCAGCGGACGCAGTTCCTGCCGGCGCATGCCCTCGGCCAGCGTGTCCGCCACCGCCGCGGTGATGGATTCCAACGCCTCGCGCATCGTCCGCATCTGTTCCAGGGTGAGCGACGAGCGTGCCTCGCGCACGAGGGTCTCGAAGTCCATCGTGCCCTCGGGACCCGCCAGGCGGAGCGCCGCCACGCGCAGCAAGCGCTCGCGCAGGGTGAGGTCGGGCGATTGCAGGATGGACCGGGTCCGCTGCTCCATTTGCCGCAGCATAGCCGCCATCGCGGCCGTGAACAGGTCGGCCTTGGACGCATAGTGATAGTAGACGGTGGCTTTGGTCACGCCGGCGGCTTCGGCCACCTCGTCCATCGTCACCAGTTCGTAGCCCCGGTCCAGAAACAGACGGGAGGCGGCGGCGAGCAGCGTCTCCTCCGTGGGCGCTCTTTGTTCCGACAAACGCGGGCGACCGGGAGAGCGGCGAAGCGGTTCGGCCATCAACGACCACCTCATCAATCTTCCCCTAGGGTAACATATCCGCCCGAATCGTGCAGAGATTGTTGCGGATGTTCTGCCCTGCGGCATCGCCGCGCCCCGGCGAAACGCCGCCCCGGCCCGTCTGGCCAGCCGCCGCCTGCGCGAGATCAAGGCTCCACCGCCAAGCCGTCCACATAGCCGCCGAGCGTTCCAAACCACAGCGTGGACCCGGCCAGAACGGGCGAGGAGGGACCGATGGCGCCGGTGGGCAGCGGGTCGCGCAGCAGGACGCGGCCGGTCGCGGACGCCAGCACATCCACCTCGCCGGCGCTGGTGGGCCAGAGCAGGAGGCTCCCGGCCCACACCGGGGACGCGGTCGCCCGTCCGCCGCCGGGCAGTTCGGTGCTCCAGATCAGGCGGCCGTCGGGCTGGAAGGCAAACACCCGCCCGCTGGCCGGATTGCCCTCATAAACGGCATCGGCCGTGGCCAGGGGAATGCCGACCTCTTCCTGGTCCAAGGGCAGGGTGCCGGTGCCGAGGCTTTGACTCCACAATTCCCGCCCGTTGGCCAGAGACAGGGCAAACAGGCGTCCTTGCAGGGTCGGATCGGGGGAGGTCATGGCGATGTGGGTCACGCCGGCGATGTACACCCGGCCGTCCAACACCGCCGGGCTGCAGTCGGACAATCCGCTGGTCACGGGCAGGGCCTGCGCCCAACTCACCCGACGGGTGGCGACGTCGACGGCCCAAACCTCGGACGAGGCGGCGGGATACGCGGCGAGATACTGGTTGGTGGCGAACACGACGTCGGATCCGGCCCAGGCGAGGGAGGACATGCTGTCGAAGCCCTTGAGCTGGAGGGTCCACAGCACCCGCCCGCTGGCGGCGTCGACCGCCAGAAACTGGCCCGTGCCGGTCACTTCATAGAGGCGGCCGGCGGCGTACGCCGGCGTCGGCATGTCTTCCCCGGCGGTGATGACACTCCATTGCACGCGGCCGGTGGAGGCGTCGAGCGCCACGAGCGCGTTGGTGCCGGTGCCCCGCATCCAGCCCTGTCCGGGCCGGTAGGCGCGGAACCGGTTGTTGCCCAAACCCACGATGACCAGGGTGCGCCCGTGGGTCCGCACCACCAGGGGCAGCGTCATGACCTGGTTGACCAGATGTGCCGTCCACAGCCGGCGGCCGGTGACCGCGTTCCACGCCGTCACCGTGTCGCCGTTGGTGCCGGAAAACACGCGTCCGCCGTCCACCGCCACCTGGCCGACCACCGGGCCCGCGGCCGGCAGGCCCTCGTCGGGCCCGCGGAGAGGGTCGGCGAACCAGGCTTCGTGGGCGGCGCTGTAGCCCCATTGCCGGGCGGGTCCGTAGGCAGGCGGCGCGGGGGGAAGCTTCAGAATCAAGGGGGAGAGAGAGCGCGGCGTCGCCGGCGCCGCCGCGGAGGACGCGGGCGGCACCGGTAGGGGATTCCAGGTGGGAGACCAGAGCAAATGGGCATAGAGACCCCCCGGCAGCGAGATGCCCACCCAGAGCGGAAAAAGATAGGCGGTGGTGGCACCGAGGCTAAGCCCGTAGACCCAGAGCCCGGCCCGGGAGCGAAACCACGTCGCCAGCGCCGGCGCCCACGCCGCCGCGGCCACCGCCAGCGCGGCCGTCATCGGATAAAAGTAATAGTCGAACTTGGACCGCGGGGTGAGCCACCAGGTGCCATAAAAGGCCAGGGTCCAGATCCAGAGAACCGTCCAGGCGTAGGGGGATCCCGGCCACCCGGCAAGACCGGCCGGTCGGACGAGGCGTACGAGCCCGACCAGCAGAGCCAAACCGCCGACCCAGACAAAGAACGGATTGGCCAAGGCGTAGACCGCCGAGTGCCACGTGCCCTGGTAGGCGGAGATGAGATAGATGGGACGAGGCAGCAGAAACCACGTGGAGACGGGCGCCAGCCAGGGGTGGGTAAAGCGCAGATCCCACATGCCGTTCAACATGCGCCGTTGGATGTCCGCGACAGAGGCGAGGTAGCCGAGATGCGGCGGCACGCCGTTGGCAAATCCGTTGCGCCCCAGTCCCCACGCGTAGGTGGCTCCGTACACCAGCACGGGAAGCGGCACCAGTGCCAAAAACCATAGCGCCAGGGCGCGGACGATTTGCCGCCGAGCGAGGCTGGGGGCGGAGCGCAGCCGGAAGATGAGGAAGGCGAGAAGGCTGGCGCCGGCGGCCAGCAGCGCCTGGGCACCGGTCCACTTGGTGGCGGTGGCCAGCCCCAGCAGGACGCCCGCGAGCAGCAGCAGGACTCCGTTCAGGCCCGAGAGGCGCAGCAGCGCCGGTCCGGCCCACAGGACCGCCACCAGGCCCCAGATCGCCAACGGAACACCGACCGAATCCAGGAGAGCCACGCGGGATATGCCGATGCCGAGACCCTCCAGCGCCAAGAGGGCCGCGGCGATCCCGGCCACCCTGCGGTCGCGCCCGAACAGGCGCCGGGCCAGCAGCCAGCCGGCCAGCGGGAGGCTCGCGCCTAAGATCACGCCCGGCAGCCGCCAGGCCCACGGGTGATTGCCGAAAAGCCAGATGGCGGCCGCGATCACTTCTTTGCCGAACGGCGGCGCCGAAAACAGGTTCGGGTCGGTGAAGGGGACCAAAGGCGGGTGGATGGCCGCGCCGGAAGCCACCTTCAGCCCGAGCAGATTCTGCGCCGTGGCCACATAGTAGGCTTCGTCGTAAATGTACCCGGAAAAGCGGCCGACGCCGATGAGGCGAACCAGGAGCGCGACGGTCGTCACCAGGGCGAGATACAGGTGGGATCCACGCTGCTGAAGAAAACTGCGCACGGAGATGGGAGTCCTCCTTTCCGCCGATACCGGTCGCATTCGGCGAAACGGTCGGCAAACCTGCCGTCGGAAGGCGAAAGGTGTCGAGCGATTGGGCAGACGGTGGGCAGGATCCTCCTGCCGGGAACCAGAATATGGTAATCATGGTCAACCATCCGGTTTCGTCGGGGCCGGCGCCGCAAGCCCGGCGTCGGCCGGTCCGACGCACGCTCGCGGCCGGCGCCGCGTCCCTCGTCCTGGTGGGGGCGGGACTGTGGGCCCGGGACATGTGGACCGCCTATCGGGCGCTTCACCGTCAAGTCGCGATCGTGCAGCGGGATGTGGTCCGTCACCAAGACCGGCGCGCGTTGACGGCGCTGTTGGCTCTCCACCCGGCCCTGGTTCGGCTCGACCGCGACTGGGCGCCGCTGCGGCTGTTGACGCCGGTGCCGGTGGTCGGGGCGGTGGCGCGCGATCTGACCGGCGCCCTCGACGTCGTCGACGGCCTCCGACTCAGTCAGGCGGGTCTGGAGGCGGCACTGGCCAACGGCTCTGAGCCGCCGCTCGCGCGCCTCCACGACTTGCTGGGAAGTCACCTGGCCGAGAGCGCGCGGCTATGGCGCCAGGCGGCCGGGCTGCTGGGCGCGCAGACGCCCCGCTGGCCGCCCGTCCTCGGTCGGATTCGGACGGAGGCCGGCGCGGTGCGACAGCTGGCGCAGGCCGCCGCCGCGCTGGCCCGGGTGCGCGGGCCACTCCGGGCCGCACTGGGCTATGGCGCGCCCGCCCGTTACCTGTTCCTGTTTCAGGACGGCGGCGAGCTGCGCGCCACCGGAGGGTTTTTGGCCGCCTGGGCACTGGTGACGGTGCAGGACGGCCGCATCGGGCCGGCGGTGGTCCACGGCATTCACAGCCTGGCGCAGCGAAGCCGTCTGGTCGTGCCCGCGCCCTGGGCCTTTCAACAGGCCTTCCACTATAGCCACCTGAGCTTCTTTGACGCCAATGTGTCGCCCAACGGGCCGACCACCGGCCGGCGCCTGGCCCGTTACTTTGCGGCCACGCCCCGGGCGCCGCCGTTGGCCGGGGTCATCCTGGGCGATACCTGGCTGTTCCAGCAGCTGCTCCGGGTTGTGGGGCCCATCCCCGTTCGCCTGCCCGCCATGGCGCGCCCAACGGTCGTGACGGCTTCCAACGCGGAACAGACGCTGGTGACTCTGGCCGAGGGGCCGGGGGCCGCAGGGGCCGGCCGCAAGCAGTTTCTGACCCCGCTGTTGGCGACGCTACGGGCCCGCGCCGCCAGCCTGCCGCCGGCGGTGGCGGGCGCTTGGGCCCGGGCGCTGCTGGCCGCGCTGGTGCAGGAACACCTGTGGCTCTGGTCGTCCAACCCCGCGCTGGAGAGCTTCTGGGTCCAGATCGGCATCGCGGCGGCCATGCCGGTGCCGGCGCGGGGAAACTTTCTCGAAGTGGTGGACGAAAATCTGGGGGCGCACAAAGACAACGCCTTTATGACCCAATCGGTGGAGGTGACCCTGCTGCCGCCCCGATCCGGCCGCGTGGTCGAGCGCATTGCCGTGGCGCTGACGCTGGACGCGCCGGCGGACGGCCGGTTGGTGGTGCCGTACACCGGCTGGCTCCGCTGGTACCTGCCCGTCGGCACGCGGCTTTTGTCGGTCCACGCCGCCAAGACGCGGCCCTTGGTCCGGACCTGGCGCGACTCCCCGCGCCGCGCGACGGTGGTGGGGGCCGCCATCGCCGTTCCGCCCGCGGCCCGGGCCGGCGGCCCGCCGGGACGGAGTGTCGTGATCGTGACGGTGGAGCTGCCCCGCGGGCTGGCGGCTTGGCCGCTCACGGTGGGCAAGCAGCCGGGCCTGCCCGCCGAGCGGCTTCAGATTGTGAGCCGCGGCCAGCGTCTTAGCCAGGTCGAAACCACGGCCCTGGTGATTCGCCGGCGGGACGGCAGGCTCCGAGCCGCTTCCCTGACGGCCGCGCTCTTTGCAAATCTGCAAGCTCTTCCGCTCTGGGGTGGAAGGAATTGGTAATCCGATGTCGTATGCCCCAATAAGGGAGGCCACGCGCCGGCCGAGGAGGGCAGCCATGAGCGACACGGAGGGACCCGGATCGGGTGTCAATGTCGTGGTGGTGATCCCGGCCCACAACGAGGAGCGCTTCATCGGCAGTGTCGTCCTCCAGGCGCGGGCCGTCAGCCGGACGGTCATCGTGGTGGACGACGGGTCCGACGACCGGACGGCGGCGGTCGCGGCGGCGGCCGGCGCCTTGGTGCTGCGCCTGCCCCGGCAGATGGGCAAGGGCCAGGCCCTGAACGTCGGCTTTGAGCGCGGGCGCCAGTTCAATCCGGACGTGGTGGTGACGCTGGACGGGGACGCTCAGCACGATCCGGCCGAGATTCCGCGGCTGGCCGCACCGGTGTTGGCGGGCGAGGCGGATGTGGTGCTGGGATCGCGCTTTTTGGATGTGACCAGCGCCATTCCGTGGTGGCGGCAGGTGGGGCAATGGGGATTGACGGTGGTCACCAACGCGGCCAGCGGAGTCAAGGTGTCCGATTCGCAGTCCGGATACCGCGCGTTTTCCCGCCGGGCGCTTGATGTCCTCCGGTTTCAGAGCGCCGGGCTGGCGGCGGAGTCCGAGATGCAGTTTCTCCTGTCCCGCGCCGGCCTGGCCCTGGTGGAGGTGGGCATCCATGTCCAGTATCGCGACGGCCGCAAGCGGAACCCGGTGAGCCATGGTCTCTCCGTTCTGGACGCGATGCTGCAGCTGGTGGCTCGCCGCCACCCGCTGCTGTTCTTCGGTGGGCCGGGCCTGCTAGCCGCGGCGGCCGGATTGGGTGTGGGCATGGCGGTGGTGGAGCGCGCCGCCCAGCACGCGCCGGTGCCCCTGGGCACCGCCATCGTGAGTGTGCTGCTGCTGCTGGCGGGATTGCTCCTGGCCATCACGGCCACCTTGCTGAACAGTCTGGAGCGGTTTCAGGAACGCATGACCCGGCAGCTGGAGGACCTGCTGGGGCACCGCCCATCGAACGGCAAGGAGTGGAGCGCATGAGGGGGACCGGGTTTCCGGCCGGAGGGCGTCCGGACGTCAGCGTGGTCGTCTGCGCATACAACAGCCGATCGGATCTGGAGCGGCTGCTGCCCACGCTGGAGCGGCAGCGCGACGTCAGCCTGGGCGTGATCGTCGTGGACAACCACTCGCATGACGGCACCCAGCAATGGCTGGCCAGCCAGTATCCGGCGGTCCGCTATCTGCGCACGGGGCAAAATCAGGGCTACGGATGGGCCAACAACTGGGGCATCCGGGTGGCCGAGGGGCGCTATGTGCTGGTGTTGAATCCGGATACCGAACTGGACGGACGGGCCGTGCGGGAGATGCTGCGGGTGGCGGAGCGGCATCCGCGCTCCCTGGTGACCGCCAAACTGCTGTCCGAGGATGGACGCGTCAATGCCTGCGGGTTGGTCATGCATTACACCGGCATCACCTTCTGCCAGGGTCTGGGGCAGGAGGCCCAGGAGTTTCGGGGCGAATTCCCGGTGCCGATGGTGTCGGGCGCTGCGGTGCTGGCCAGCCGCGATGCCTGGAAGGATCTCGGGGGCTTCGATGAGCGCTACTTTCTCTACATGGAAGATGTCGAACTGTCGCTGAGGGCGCGGATGCGGGGCTATTCCCTTTGGTGCGCGGGCGAGGCGGTGATTCACCATCGCTACCGGCTCAATCTGAGCGCCAAAAAGTTTTATTGGTTGGAACGCAATCGCCTGCTGACCATCGCCAAGTGTTTTGCCGCTCCCACGCAGCAGCAGATTCGCGCATCCCTCCTGCTGACCCGGCTCGTGACGTGGGCGTTCGCCGTTCGGTCGGGTGGGGCTTACCGGCGCGCACATCGCGAAGCGGGCGTCTGGATGACGCGGCACCGGGAAGAGGTGCGCCGGGATCGCTGGAAGACCCAGCAGATGCGGCGCGTCAGCGACCGGGAGCTGATGCGGGACATGACCACGGACCTCGCGCTGAGACAAGTGATGGGTCCCGGCGCGGGGACCGACTGGCTGGAACGGATGCTGTCGCGCCTCTATCGGCGCCTGGCCCCGGCGGAGGTGGGCGTCCGGGTGCCCCGGGATCTGCGCGAGGCACCGTCCGGCGGAAGCGGCGAACCGCCCCCCGCGGCGGCGTTGGGCAAGTTTCCGCGCTGATCCTTGCGCCGCGCCCCGGAAATGGTTAGGCCTTGGGTATGAGGACATCGTGGGCGGCCGTGAAAAGCGGGGTGAGGCGGTTTGCCGAGCGGGCCACCGCGGCCGATCTGGGTGCCTACGCGGCCGCGCTGGCCTACAATTTCATGTTTGCCATCTTCCCGCTGCTGCTGTTTTTGAGCGCGCTGCTGGGCCTGGTCCATGTCCATCTGCAGGAGGCCCTCTTCTCCGGCCCCCTCGGCACCCTGATTCCGCCCAACGTGCTGCAGCCGGTGCGCGGGGCTTTGGCCGTCGCACTGCGCGACCACAGCCGGACCGCCTTTGGACTGGGACTCCTGGGATTCGTGGCCGGGATGTCAGGGGCCTTTCGGCAGATGATTGACGCCATGAACCATGCCTTTGACCTGCCGCTGCCCCGACGGCGCCGCGCGTGGACGCTGTATGGGACGTCCGCCGTTTTGGGGGTCGGCGTGGGGGCGCTGCTGGTGGCCGGCGTTCTGCTGGCCATCCTGGGCCACGCCCTGGTGTACTGGGCCATCGGCCATGTGCTGCCCCGCCCGTTTCTGGTGGTGGCCCTGGCCTTTCGGTGGGGGCTGACGCTGTTTTTGCTGCTGGTGGTGCTGGACGTGGTGTACGCCTACGGTCCGGACGTGCGCCAGCCGTTTCGCTGGGTAAGCCGCGGCTCGGCCGTCGCGCTGACGGCGTGGGTGGCGCTGTCGCTCGGGTTTTCCCTCTACACCGCCCATTTCAACACGTACAATGCCGTCTACGGGACACTGGGCGGCATCATCCTTTTGCTCCTGTATCTTTATCTCTGTGGGCTGGCCCTGTTGCTGGGCGCGGTGATCAACGCCCTCTCGGACGGGTGACGCGCAATCGCTCAGACGGCCGGAGCCAGGAAGGGGAGCGGCATGGATCGGCACTGGTGGACGGGACTGGACTTTTGGGTGGAAGCGCTGCGGACCTGGGCGGTGCGGGGCCGGTGGCCGATCCGGAGCGGGACCCTCGCGGTCGAAGGAGCCGACGGGGCCAGGCGGGCCGGCCCGTATCAGCCCGGCGCCCCGTGGGGGGAGGCCGGCGCGGAGCGCGCCACCTTGGAACTGACGGCCACCGTGCCGGTCGACCGGCCGCGGCTCGTTCTGGACCTGGACGGAGAGGCGCTGTTGCGGATTGACCAAAGGGCGGTGTGGGGCGTCAACCCCACCCACGCGTGGCTGGACCTGGATCTGCCCGCGGGGCGGTCCGTGAGCCTCGTCCTGGAATTGTCGCGCCAGGGGCTGATGGGCCGCCGCATCGAGCGGCCGGCCGTCCGGTCGGTGGCCTTTCACGCCGTCGACGCCGTGGCGTGGACCGCCTCCTGGGATCTGGCCGTCCTGGCCGAGTGGGGGCGCGATGCCAAGACCCCGGCGACATGGGCGCGGGAATTGGCCGGCCGCTTGGCCCAGGCTCTTGAGCCCCTCACCGACCTGCCGGCGGATGCGGACGCCTGGCGGGGATGGCTTCGCCGCACCGGCGGCGGGGCCGACGACGAGGCGCTGTTTCAAACGCTCATCGTCCGGGGGGAGGCGGTGGACGGGCTCAACGCCATCGAGCCCGCGCTGCTGACCGGACGCATTCAGGAAGCGGCTCTGCGTCTGGCGGCGGTCCGTGCCTGGCTGTCGGGCCGCTACCCGAAGAGCCCGGGCCGGATTGTGGCCATGGGCCACGCCCACATCGACTGGGCCTGGCTCTGGCGCGTGGCCGACAGCCGTCGCAAAGTGGTGCGGACGCTGGCCAGCCAGACCGCGCTGTTGGATCGCTACCCGGAGTGGGTGTATGGCATGTCCAGTCCGGCCATGTGGCAATCGGCCCGCGACGACGCGCCCGAGTTGGCCGGCCGCGCGGCCCGCCGGGCCCGGGAGGGCCGGATCCTGCCGCTGGGCGCCTTTTGGGTCGAGTCAGACGGGCAGCTGCCCCAGGCCGCCTCTTACCTGCGTCACTTGGCGTATACGTTCCGGGAATTTCATCGTCTGGCGGGTCGGGTGGCCCCGGTGGCCTTTCTGCCCGACACCTTTGGATTTGCGGCCCCGCTGCCGACCCTGCTGGGCGCCGCCGGTGTGGATCTGTTGGTCACCACCAAGATCAACTGGAACGACACCACGGTGTTTCCGTACAAGGACTTCTGGTGGGTGGGCCCCGACGGGACCCGTGTTCAGGCGCACATCTTCGGCCAGTGCGCGGGGGGATACAACGGGTCGGCGACGGTGGCCAATATCCGCGAGGCCTGGGACCGCTATCAGGCCGAGGGCGGGCAACGGGATCAGGTGCTGTACACCTTCGGCCAGGGCGATGGTGGCGGGGGCCCGGACGCCGGCATGCTGGAGCGCCTGACGCGGTACCGGGAGCTTCCCGGACTGCCGGAGATTGTCCTGGGCGGCCCCGACCAACTGAGGGTGGCGGCCGACGCCGAAGACGGCCTGCCGCGGTACCGGGGCGAGCTGTATCTGGAGTTTCACCGCGGCGTCTTCACCACGCAGACGCGGGTGAAGCGGGAGATGCGGCGGCTGGAGTCGCGGCTGGTGGCGGTGGAGGCCTGGCGGACGTGGCTGGGGGAACGGGGCAGTTGGCAGGCGCTATGGACGCGGCTCTTGGCCAACCAGTTTCACGACATCCTCCCCGGATCCGCCATCGGTCCGGTGTACGAAGATTGGGAGCGGGACCACGCGATCCTGACGGCGGCGCTGGACGCCCACCAGCAGGATATCGCCGCCGCTCTGGCGGGCCCGCCGGACGGGCCGCTGCTGCTGGTCCTGAATCCGGCCGGCGTGGAGGCGCCCCCGCGGCTGGTGACGGTGACTGCTGGCGATCCGTTCCGGATCATCCTCGACGGGGAGGGTATCGCGTCGGAGCCGACGTGGGACGGCCGGCAGGTGGTGGCCCTGCCCGCGACGCCGGCTCTGGGGGCGGCCGGCTACGCGCTGGCGCCGGCTGACCCGGCGCCGCCTCCCGTCGCCCGGCCGCTGGCGGAGCCTTTCACCGTGGCGTGGGCGGACGGCACGGCGACGGTGAGGGCGGGGGGAATCTGCTCCCTGACCTGGCGCGGGCGCGAGCTCCTGGCCCAGACGGCCGGCGTCGTCGGCTTCTACAACCATCCGAGTCTATTTGACGCGTGGGAAGTGGACCGGAACTATCGGCGCAATCCGGTCGCCTGGGCGCACGAGGCGCCCGTCCTGCTGGAAGACGGCGCCTATCGCGCCGTGGTGGGGCTCCGGCATCGCGCCGGGGCGTCGTGGGTGGAGGAGCGGATCGTCATCGACAAGCGGCACGGCGGGGTCGGCGTGGAATTGGCGCCGGAGGTGCATGACCGGCATCTGATGCTCCGCTACGAGGTCCCCACGGTTCTGACGGCGCCGCGGGCGGAGGCGGAAACGCTCTACGGCACCGTGAGCCGTCCCACCGAGCCCGGCGGGCCAGAGGACGCGGCGCGTTTCGAATGGGTGGCGCATCGATTTGTCGACCTGAGCGAGGCGGGCCGGGGCCTTGCCCTCATCAACGACGGCCGGTTCGGCCATTCGGTGGACGGCGGCCGGATCGGCGTGACGATTTCCACCGCGCCGCTCTACCCGGATCCCGCCGCCGACGTGCGGCCGGCACCCGTAAGGCTGCTGCTCTGGCCCCACGACGGGGACTGGCGCGCGGGGGGCGTGCTGCCGCGGGCGCATGCGTGGAGCATGCCCACCGTGACGGTCCGGACCTTGGGGCGCACCTTCGCGCCGCGAGCGCCGGTGGCCGGTCTGCCGCCCAACCTGTGGGTGATGGGATTCAAGCCGACGGAGGACGGGCAGGGGATCATGCTGTACCTGGGCGAGACCCACGGAGCGTCCGGATGCGCGCGACTGACCGTGCCCTGGGCGCTGGCGCGCGCCGGCGCGGCCGACCTGGTGACCGAAGCGATGGGCGATGAGGCGGGCCCCGTGCGCCTGTCCCCGGGGACGGGGACCTTTGATGTGGAATATCGTCCCCATGGTCTGGTCATTGCCCGCCTGGATCCGCTCGCCGGGTGAAAGGCGGGCCGGGCCGGCCGTCAGGGCCGGTCCCCGTCGGCCTGACGGCCGTGCGCGCGTCGTTCGAGCCAGAACGCCAGACGGAAGACCCCCGCGTACGGAGGAACCAGCGGCGTGAATTCTCCCCGGGAGGGCGGACACGCCGCATCCAGACGCGCCACCTCGTCGGGGCTGAGCACCCAGTCGCCGGCCGCCGCGTTGTCTTGCGCATGGGCGGGGGAGGAGGCCTTGGGGATGGCCACCACGTTGCCGGATCGCACCACCCAGTTCAGCAGGACCTGCGCCGCGCTGACCTGCCGGCGGCGCGCCACCTCGGCGACGACGTCGCGTCCGGGCAGCCGGGCCGGCCCGCGATGGCCCAGCGGGCTGTAGGCCATGGTGACGATGCGCCGCTGCGCGTTGTGGGCCAGCAGCGAGCGCTCGAGGCGGCGGTCGGCCAGATGGTAGGGCAGCTGGTGGAAGGCGAGCATCCGCTCCGGGCCCAGCGCCCCGAGCGCCTCCTCCAGCCAGCGGGTCGAGAAATTGCTGACGCCGAGATAGCGCACGGCGCCCGAGGCCTGAAGTGCCAGCAGGGGCGGCGCCCATACCTCGGCCGGCAGGCCGTGGGACGGCCAATGCATCAAGACCGCGTCCACATAGTCACTGCCCAGGCGGCGGAGCGAGGCGTGGACACTGTCGCGGACGGCGGCCGCCGTCGTCATGCGGGGCCAGACCTTGGTGACCACGAACGCGCCCGCGCGGTTGGCGGCGATGGCCGCGCCCACCACCCGTTCCGATCCGCCGGCCGCGTAGTACTGGGCGGTGTCAATCAGACTGAGGCCCGCGTCCAACCCCGCCTGCAACGTTCGGACTTCCTGGGCGCGGCGCGCGGGGTCCGCGCCAAAGCCCCAGGTGCCCTGACCGATGACGGGCACTTCCACCCCATCGTAGAGGCGCACAACACGCATGCGGCGACTCCTCCCTCTCACGGGGGCCGGCTAGGCGGCGCGGGTCGGTTCCATTCTCTCACGGGTGTCCCGTTCCCGCGAAGGCTCACGGCACTCGGCCGCCGCCGGGGGACGAGTGGAGGTCGGTCCGAAGGGTGGCCGGCCCGGTGCCGCTTCCTCAGCTTCGCCGCCCGGGCGGCGGGTTCCTGGCTGCCGGGATGGCGCTCTGCCGCGGGAAGGGCCGCCGGTCGGCCTGCGCGCGGATAAGGCGGCCGACCCGACCGGCTGTCGCCGGCAGGCGCCCCGGTTAAAGATTGGCTGACCAAGGCAGCCGACGGCCGCGTGGGCGCGAACACCCCGGCGGAGGGATGGGTGTGCGCATCGTTCATGTCACGGCGACCTTTCCACCCTATCGCGGAGGCACCGGCCAGGTGGTGTTCCAGACCGCGCTGACGCAGGCGGCGCGCGGCCACCGGGTCGCGGTCGCCACGCCCGCCGCGGAGCCGGGGGCGGCCGGGGGACCGCTGCCCTTTGCCATCCGGCGTCTCCGTCCCGCGGTGCGCTGGGGCAATGCCAGCTGGAGTGTTGGGTGGACGCCGTGGCTTTTGAACTTCGACATCATTCACATCCACTACCCGTTCGTCGGCGGGGCGGAACCGGCGCTGCAGGCGGGCCGACGTCGGGGCATCCCGGTGGTGCTCACGTATCACAACCGGCTTCGCACCCCCGACCGGCTCCGCGACAGCGTCTTTCGGGCCTACACCCGGGTCGTCGAGCCGTGGTTGCTGGCCCGGGTCGACAGCATCGTGGCCGTGAGCGAGGATTACCGGCGCGCGGAGTTGGGTCGCTGGCCACATGTGCAGGTGGTGCCGCACGGCGTGGACACCCGGCTGTTCCATCCCCGGTCGCGGACGGCGAGCCGTCGGAGCCTGGGCCTGGATGAGGGGGCGTTCGTGGTCCTGTTCGTGGGCAATCTGGATCGCGCGCACCAATTCAAGAATGTGGAGGGCCTCATCGACGCGGTCGGTGCTGTGGACGGCGACGCGCTCCTGGTGATTGCCGGCGACGGCGACCGGCGTCCCCTCTTGACCGCCTATGCGCGTCGGGCCGGCGTCGCCTCCCGGGTGCGATTCCTGGGCGAGCGCGCGCCCGCCGAACTGGCGGCCGTGTACAGCGCGGCCGACGTGACCGTGCTGGCCTCGACCTCGACCGAATCGTTCGGGTTGGTCCTGATAGAGTCCCTGGCCTGCGCCACACCGGTCGTGGCCACGTCCCTGCCCGGCGTGCGCACCCTGGTGCGGCCCGGGGTCGACGGGCTCTTGGTGGGCGCGGGGGATGCCCGACAGCTCGCGGAAGCGCTGGAGGCCATGCGGCGTCTCGGAGCGGAGAGACGAAGCCGCTGGGGTGTAGCCGGCCTCGAGCGGGTCCGCCGCGAGTTTGATTGGGAGCGCGTGGCCGACCAATTGGACGCGCTGTACAAACGCTGTCGAGCATCGCGGCGACGGGACCGGGGACTTCCCGCCGGATCGGGACGCCCCGCGGGAATGCTTAACAGATCTTAGGGTGAGGGTGGCATATATTGGGAGGATTTTGGCGGGCGGTGGTCGTAAAGCTCTCTTAAACAGGCAGAAAATGCCATATTGCCGCCGATGGGAGTGAGAGGGCGTGAAGGCTGCGCAATCAGGTCTATACGTGGAACGGGTCGTCGTCGTCGAACCGGACCCGCTGACGCGGGGCATTTTGTGTGCACATCTGGCGGAGTCGGGATATCAGCCGTGCCCGGTGGCCCGCGACAGTTTGGAGGCCGCCGTCAGAGCCGAAGATCCGGTGGCGGTGCTGTTGGATGTGGCCGGTCAGGGAGCGGAGTTGGCCCGCTGGTGCATCGGGTTTCGGGAGAACCACGACATTCCCTTGATTCTGGTGACGGCGCGCGAGGATGACCCGACAGCCCTGGCGGCGCTCATGTGCGGGGCTGACGACTACCTCATTCTTCCCGTCAAGCGACCCCGCCTGGCGGCCAAGCTGTCGGCGCAGACGCGGCGCTATGCGTGGGCGGGTGCCAATCGCACCGCCGTCATCAAATTTCGCGACGTGGAGATTGACGTGGCCAGCGACGTCGTCACCAAAGGGGGCGACGTCGTGAGTCTGACCCGCACCGAGTACCGGCTGCTGGTGGCCCTGGCCAGGAAGCCGGGTCACGTGGTCACCAGCTCGGAGCTCTTCCAGTGGCTGTGGCGGCAGCCGGACTGCGGAGACGCGCGCAGCATTCAGGTGCACATCAGCAATCTGCGCAAGAAAATCGAGCCCAATCCGGCCCGGCCCAGCTACGTGGTGACGGTTCGCGGCCGCGGGTACAAAGTGAACCCCTTTGAGCAGCGTTCGCGGCACCTGGCCTGAGGGAAATCAGAAGCGTGGGGGCGATCGAGGATGAAGGTGTCCGTGCACCGCGACCCGACGGCGGATCGACGCGCTCACTGGCTGCCGGATCGGGCGGTGCGGATCGCCCTGGACTGGGTGTTTGCCGATGCGGAAGGACACGATGTGGATCACCTGCTGGTGACCGTCGGGGATGAGCCCACCCAGCGCGCCGTCGAAGCCCGACTCCCCCTGTCGGGCAACACGCCCGGACAGGGCGGCACGGCGGTGGCCTGGTTTTCGCCCCGCCCGTCACCGCCCGTGGCGGCCGATCACCTGTATGTCATCACCGCCGGCGTAAACGCCTGGCGGCGGCGGTACGGCGCCACCGCCGCACGCGGATTGGCCAGCCGCACCCTGTATGTGTATCCCTGGAAGACGCGCATCTACGGGGCGGCCATGCGGGCGTTCGGCTGCCTGGGCCGGCCCGACTGGCAGGACCGGGCCATTCAGGCTGTGCGCCGCACCTACGTGAGCGATCGGCCCGCCTTGTCGTCCTACGTCGTATTGGCGTGGACCACCGACACCGATGTCCTCTGAGCGTGCACCCCGGCCGGCGGCCGGGCTCGCAGACCGGCTGGCGGAGGCTCTCGTCAATCTCGACGGTTGGCTGCAGACGATGCGACAACCGTCGGGGTACGCCGGTCCGGTCGTGCACTGGTGGGACACCTGCTATCAGTTTGCCGGCCCGGCGCTGGACTGGCGTTATGAGGGCATTCTGCTGGGCTATGCCGATTTGGCAGAGAAGACCCCCCAAGACGCGTTTGGCGGTCGCGTCGCCGCCGCCGCCGGCGACTTGATGCGCGGCCAGGGCCTGGACGGCAGTTATCCTAAATCGCGCTTCGAATCCAATCCGGGCGGTCTCGGGACCCCCCATGAGGCCGCGGCGACGCATGGTCTCATCGCCGCCGGAACTCTCCTCGACCAGCCCGACGCGGCGCGGCGAACGGCTATGCGCAGCCTCGACCACATCATCGCCGCCCTGTGGGATCCCGGCGGAGCGTCCGGATTTCGCGACGGGTCTCCGCGGGGGGGCAGGGTCCCCAACAAATCCGCCACCATCGCGGACGCCCTCTTGTCGTGGGAGCGGGTGTTCGGCCCAGGCAACTACCTGCCCTATGCCGAGGCCGCCTTAGACGATGTCCTGCGCCGTCAAGTGCGCCGCGGACGGTTTCGGGGCGCCGTTCATCAATGGGCCCCGAACGGCGGCCGGGGCGACGGCCGGTTTTTCCCCTATTACAATGCCCGGTGCGTGCCGCCCTTGGTGACGGGGGCGCGGATGCTGGCCGACGGCCGCTACCGGGACGCCGCCGAGGAGATTCTGTGCTTCCTCGACAGATGCCGGAACGCGGACGGCAGTTGGCCGCAAATCCTGTATGCCAACGGGGCCGTCGGCGAATATCCGCACTGGATCGCTCCGATGGCGGACATCCTGCTGGCGTACGAGGCGCTCCAGCGCGAGATTCCGGCCGCCAGCCTGGAGAGGCTGCTGGCGGGACAGCTGCCGAGCGGCGGGTTTTGCACCGCCGAGGGTTTCTCCGCCGCCCCGGCGGGAGGGCGAGGGATTCCGGACGTGCGGGACATCACCCCGGTGGTGGGATGGAACGACAAGGTCCTCCGGCTGTTGGCGCGCCTGCTGCCGCCGGGGGCGCGAATGCCCCGTCCCGGCGGGGAGCCGACGGTGTGGCCCGTCCGCGTCGGGTCGGAGGAGGCCCTCTTCGTGGAGACAGCGGACGCCATCACGGTGCTCGGCCGTCCGCGGGAGCGCGTGCTGTACCGATGGCGGAAGACGGCGACCTGGGCGACCGTCAACGACGTGCGGTTGTTGGCGCTGTGAGGCGTCGGCACGCGTCGGGTCCGAGGGGAGGGCGTTCCGGCGCCGGCCGTGCCCTATGAACTCGGAAACCCGTCAAGAGGTCGCTCCGGGCGGGCGATGGGCCGAATCACCGCGGGGCGGGGGGGATCCGACGGCGACGCGCTTTGCCGCGGACAGCGCGCGCTACGGTGTGGCGGTCGTCATCCCGGCCCTGGTCACCGTGGCCGGGGTCGCCCTGTTCACCCGCTGGTTCACGCCGGCGCAATATGGCGTGTACGCCTTGGTGACGGCGGCGTCGGCCCCGGCGGCCACCGTTCTGGGGCAGCTGAGCGGCAACGCCACCGGGCGTTACTTCCGCGACTTCTATGAGAACGGAGAGGGCGAGGTCTTCCGCCTGGCGACCGCCTGGCTGGTCGGCGCGACCGTCTTGGGCGGCGTGATTCTGACGGTGCTGGCGGGCGCGGTGCTGGCGCTGGCGGGCGAGGCCACGCCCGTTCTGCTGTGGCTGATTGGCGGAGCCGGCGTGGGGCTTGTCGCCACCAGCGTGATGACTCTCTTGCTGCCGATTTTGTCCTCGGCGTTTGAGGTGCGGGCTTTTGTGGCCGTGACCGTCGGCGCCGCCCTGGCCTCCTTGGCGGTGACGTTGGCGCTCTTGGCCGTGGGGGGCCACCAGGTGGCCTGGCTGGTTTGGGGTCCCGCGGCGGGTCGATTCGTGATGCTGCCGTATCTCTGGCGGTGGGCCAAACCGGCTCGGATCGGCGCGGCTCTGGCGGCGACGCGGTCTCTCCGGCCCGTCCTCGTCCGCTTTCTGCGCTACGGGACGCCGCTGGTGGTGTGGGCGTTCGCCGGCTCCCTCTTGGGCTTGGGCGACCGCTACATCATCGGAGCGTTCCGGGGTCCGGGCGCGGTGGCGCTGTACAGCGTGAGCTACAGCCTGGCGAGCCAGGCGGTCGGCTTGGTGACCGGGCCGATGATCACGGCGTCGTGGCCCATCCTGCTGAAGAGCTGGGCCGCGGCCGGCGCCTCCGGGGTGGGACGCGTGCTGACCGGGATCACGAACCAGTATGTCGCCATGGGCTTGGCGCTGGTCGGATTGACGGAACTGACGGCGCTGCCGGTGGCGCACCTGCTCCTCGGAGGGCGATTCCTCCGCGGCGTGTCGGTGATGACCCCGATCTTGATCGGCAGCCTGCTCTGGGGGGCCGGACGGCTGATCCACGCCCCGCTCAAACTGGAAGAACGCACATGGATTCTGGCCCTGGACGCCGTCCTGGCCGGCGTCTTCAACCTGCTGCTCAATCTCGTCCTGGTGCCGCGCTGGGGATATCAGGGCTCGGCCTGGGCCAGCGCGCTGGGCTACCTCGCCTACCTGGCGCTGATTGTGCGCCAGACATCGCCGGCCGTCGCCTGGCGCCCGGACGGACGGGCCGTGGCGGCGAGCGGTCTCGCCGTCGGAGCCGCCTGGCTGGGCACGATGCTGTCGGCCGTGCCGCTCACGGCCCACGCGGGCGCCTGGGTGCAGGGGGCGGCCCGGGGTGGCGAATACCTGGCGCTCCTGGCCGTTCTGCGGCGGACGTGGCTCGGGCCCCTGGTTCCGCGTCGCCGCTAGGCGGACCGTCGAGGAAGGCGGAGATGTGCGTGGACGAGTCGGATCGGGACGGGCGAGCGGAGGCGGATTGCGGACGCGGCGGGGCGTCCCTGCCCGCGCTCCGGGTGGCTCGGACCTCGTGGGGGCCCGATGGCGGCCGCCACGGGGGCATGGGCCGCGTCGCCGAAGAAGTATGCGCCCGCTGGCGGGGCGCAGAGTGGATGGAGGCGCGGTGGCGCATGGTGCGGATTCCGGCCGTGGGGTGGTGGCCGTGGGCGCTCGACATTCCCGAGGGGGCCCAAGTGCTGTGGATGCCGCGCTCCTTTGGCGCCGCGGTCCTCAACGCGCGCCGCCCGCGCATTCCGGTCGTGGTGTTGGTCCACGATGTGGGCGCCCTCGACTGCGCGGAGGACCGCCGGAGCCTCGGACCGCTGCGGGTGCGCTGGATCCGCCAAAGCTTCCTGCATCTGGGCCATGCGACCAAAATCATCGTGGACTCCCGGTTCACCCGGGCGCGGCTCCTGGCGCTGGTGCCAACGGTGGCCCCGGAGCAGCTGGTCGTGGTGCCGCTCGGTGTGAGTGAGATCTTTCGGACCTATCGTTCCGGACCAGCCGATGCTCGGGCCCGGGTGGCGGAGCGCGTTCCGGGGCTCGGCGGACGATGGCCCTGGCTCGCCTACGCGGGGGACGAGGCGCCGCGGAAGAACATGGCCCTGCTGCTGGACACGATGGTGGCGCTCAGACGGCGCTGGCCGGCGGTCACGCTGATTAAGGCAGGATCGGCGCGCTCGCGGGCGGCCCGAACCGCCACCCTGACCCACATGCGGCAGCGGGGCCTCGTGGCCGGCCGCGACGTGGTGTTTGTCGACGCGTGTTCCGACCCGCTCCTGGCCGATGTCTACGGAGCAGCCGACGTGTTCCTGTCGGCCAGTCTCTATGAGGGCTTCGGGCTTCCGCCGCTGGAGGCCATGGCCTGCGGCGCTTTTGTCGTCGCCACGAACTGCGGCGCCTTCCCCGAGCTGCTGGGCGGCTATGCCGTCCTCTCGACGCCCACGCGGGACGCGTTTGCCCGGGCGGTGGCGGCCGCGCTGGCCGCCCCGCCGGACGCGGCGGAGCGCGAGCGTCGGCGCCGGTACGCCCGCGGCTTCACGTGGGAGCGCACCGCGAGCGCCTACGCGGCCGTGGTCCAGGACGTGGCGGCGCGATCCTGACCGCGCCGCCCGCTGCGGAGGGTACGCGCCGCGGATCCGGAAGGCGGCGCCGCTTCGGCGACCCCCGGCCGGCGATGATCAAAGATGTCTTCAGGCCGGAACGGCAGAGCCGTCGGGCGGCGAATCCGTGGGGAGACGGCGGGGGAGGGAGGCGGGCCCATGGCGGTGGTGGCGGTGTTGGCACTCATTTGGCTGGCCTATCACGGCGGGCGTCTGCTGCGGCCCCGGCGGACGTCCGTCGGTCCGCGCCGCGAGATGCCAGCGGCGTCCGGGCTCGGGGCCTTGCCGGCGGTGGTCTTTCTGGTGCCGGTGTGGAACGGGGCTTCGGACATCGCTCCGTTTGTGCGCTGCTTCCGAGCCCTGGATCTTCCGGGCCGGACGTTGGTGCTGGTGGCCGGCGGGGACGACGGCAGCTACGAAGAGGCCCGCCGCTTTGTCGCCCCGGACATCGCGGTGCTGCGGCAGCGGCCGGGGGAGGGCAAGCAGGCCGCCCTCCGCAAGGGCTGGCGACGCGTGCCGGCCCCGCTGGTCTTTCTCACCGACATCGACTGCCGGCCCGACAACGCCTCGGTGCTGCCGCTGCTGGCCCATGTGGCCGCCCATCCGCGCGAGGTCGCCACCGGCGTGGTCTCTCCGTTGCCGGAGCAGCGGCACGTGCCGCTGGTGCGGATGCAGTGGGCCGTTCGCCAGGCCGGCTGGCCGGGTGCGCCGCGGCCGGTGCGCGGTTTGGACGGCCGCGCGATCGCGTTGCATCGTGACGCCGTGGAAGCATCCGGCGGGTTTTCCACGCCGGCGCCGTCGGGCACCGACTACGTTCTGGCCCGGGAGCTGGTCCGGCACGGCCGTCGCTTGGTGGAGATGCCCTGTGCGATGCCGACCCGGTATCCCGAGAGCCGCCCTGAGTATGTGCGCAAACAGGCGCGGTGGCTGCGCAATGTCATCGTGTGGGGACTCTGCTACCGGCAGTGGCGCGACGCGGCCGCAGGGGGGCGCACGGTCGCGCTGCCTTTCGGGCTGGTGTGTCTCCTCGTCGCGGGTCTCTGGTTTCCCCCCCTGCTCCTGGTGCCGCCGCTGCTGGTGGCGCACGCCGGGCTGAACCGCGTGCACTACAGTCGCCAAGCGCGCATCGCCGCGACGCCCGGGACCGTGCTGGCGCACATCGCCGCCGACCTGCTGGCCGGGGTGCTGGCCTTTCGCCAGATGCTGGCCGGCTATGACGGGTGGACCTAGTGAACCGCGAGCCTGGGCGCCGCCGGAGCGATGCGCCGGGGCACCGGCCGCCCCCACCCCCGTTCGCCCCCCGGTGGGGGTGTCCGCCCCGATGAGCGCGCATCGCCGCACCGTGAACATGCTGGCGCTGGCCGCGCTGACGGCGGCCTTGGTGACGGGCGCGTCCCGGCCGGCCGACGCGGCCGGACCCCTCACGTTCCGGGAATATTGGGGGGAGCCGGTGTACGTGACCATCCTGGGACCCGCCTTGCGTCCGCGGCTCGGGGCGGCGTGGTGGACGCAGGGCAACGTGAGCGACGACACCTACCTCTTTGCCTTCGGGGAGCCCGGCAATGTCCGGCTGGTGGTGGCGTTTTCGGCCCTGCCCCGTGGACGGCGTGAGGCGCGTTTCTTCGTCAATGCGCTGGGACGCCGCCGGGTGCGATATCACCGCCGGGGGACCGGCGTGACCATTCTGTCGGAGCACGGCGCCCCCTACGTCACCCTCACCACCGAGGCCGGCTCCTGGACAGCGGGCGGGATCGCCAATTACGACCTGACCATGCTGGTGGACGGACTGTCCGAACTGGGGCCCGCCAAGACCAATCCGAACGGGCATCCCAACGTCCGCATTCAGATCCGGGGGCAAGGCGGCATTCCCCAGGGGGAAACCGAGCGGCTGCTGCACGATCCCCATCCCGGGTGGGGCTACATACGCTTTGCGGCCACGGAGCGCATGGCCGGGGCGCCGCCCTTCCGGGAGGTTCCTCCCGTCATGCCCGACTTTCCCTACCTCGGCATCGGGGCGGGGAAGGTGGACTGGTTTGTCCAGAACTACGATCCCCTGTACTTCAACGTGGACGCCCAACAACTGCTGCTGTTTCCGTGGGTGGGATTCGAGAACGCCGGCAACTACCGCATCAACTCCATCGCGGCGCCGCCCCGCGTGGACTTCGAGTCGCCGTTCGCCTACTACAACTTCGTCCCCCGGGACCGATACGCCCAACTGGTCATCCGGTCCGAGAGCTTCCCGCGCGGCGACCCCCACGGGCCTCTGGCCGGTTCGGACATGACCCGCTCGTCGTTTCGCTACTCCTGGGCGGCCGCCCATCCCAACCGGTGGTCATACAGCCTTCAGGTGGCCGGTCGAGTGCCCCAGCCGGGCCGCACGGCCATCGACGGCGTCCGCCTGGACGCCATCGCACCGGCGGCGCTGCCGGGCTGGGTGATGGCGCAGCGCTGGCCGGAAGTGGCCTTCGTCCAGAGCATGGGGGGCTACCCGGGCGGGGAGGGGATCTATGAATACACGCCCCAGATTCCCCAGGCGTGGCCGTGGCTGTTGGGACTGTCCACTGCGGCGCCGCGGTACTGGGCGCATCCCTATCTGCCCGCGCACACCGGCACCCCGGCGGCGCGCAATCCGCATCCCGGTCAGGGACTGGCCGCCGGCTGGCGCGGGGAATACAGCACCGACTACTTTCATCGTCCGCTGCTATACGCGAGCCCCGTGGACATGCTGTTGCATCTGCTCGGCGCCCAGGGCGGCCTCGAGAATTTGGGCGCCGGCTGGTATCTCCGCACCAGCGCGCTGGGTGGATCGCTGTACCAGAATGCGTGGTTTCTGGAGCACGGCGCGCAGGGACCGCGGGCGCGCGCCTGGCACGGCCGGACCACCGAGCGTCTGCTGGCTTGGCCCCCTTTCTTGGTGGAATGGCAGGCGGGGCGCTTGACGGTGCGTCAAACCGTCCTCCAGCTGAGCCGACTGGTCGTGGCCCCGCCCCAGAACGCCGCCGGCTGGCGGCGCTTTGAGGCGGTGACCCGACCCTACTGGAGCGGGGCCTCGCCCTGGAACCTGGCGGCGTGGCTCGGGCGGTTTCCGGGCGCCACGGCCGAGATGACGGGGGTCGCCTGGTCCGGGTTCTCCACCGCGGACGGACGAGGCCAAATCTTTTTCACCCTGGGCGCGGCGGCGACCGGCACCTCCGACATCAACGGGTTTTCCCCGCCGAGGCGGGCCGGGGCCTACGTGCTGACGGTCGTCGGATCCCGCCTCAGACTGACACCGGCGGAGCCCGCCGATCCGGTCATCGTGCGCGCGGCGGCGTCTCCCGGACATCTTCGCATCACGGTGACCAACGCGGGCGCGCAGGGGGCCCGGGCGCGCGTATCGGTGCGAAGTCGCAACGGGTCGAGCCGGTATGACCGGACGGTGGCGGTCAGCATGGCCCCCGAGGGATCGACCGCCATCCGCATGGACCTGCCCCCCGGGCTTGACACGCATTGGCTCATCATCTCCCTGAACGGCAAGACGGAGCGATGGGTGCGCGTCCCCGGCCGCCCCGGTCTGGACCGTTGGCCGGTGGTCTTTTCGCTCAGCAATCCGCTGGGCGGGGCGGGCACCGTGCTCGCCCTGCTGGTTTTGGGCGCGGTGCCGTGGTGGATGCGCCGCGCCGCGGCCCCCCACCTCGACGGCCTTCTCGACCGGGACGCCGGCGAGTCGTGAGCCGGCTGGCCGGCGCCGCAAATGCCCGCCGTCCCCGCCCCGGGCCCGCGCTCCACGGGTTGATGGCGGCCGGGATGCTGTACGCGGGCTACTTCGTCCTCCGCTACGGCGGCCTCTGGACCGAGAACGACACCGCCCGCTTTACCCGCGACGCGGTCCGTCTGCTGAGCGCCCGTTCCGTCTTTTTTCCCGGCGAGTATGTGCACGGGTTTGGCTATCCGGCGTGGCTCGGCGTGCTGGCCCTGGTGACCGGTCTCCATCCCGTCTTCCTGAATGCGGTGGTGCTGCCGTTCGTGGGCATGGGTCTCTTGTTGGCCTGCGCCTACTTGGGCTTTGCAGCACTGTTGGGACGCCCGTCATGGGCCGCTCTGAGCGCCGTGCTGCTGCTGGCCGTGCCGGAAGTGACCTTCACCGCGCTCCGGGGCAATCACGAAAAGTTGAATCTCGCCGTCATGCTGCTGACGGTCCACCTGGTCATCGCCAGCTACCGCCGGCCCGGCGGCCGCGCCCGCCTGGCGGCCGGCTTCGGTCTCATCCTGGCGCTGTCGCTGCTGAACGCGGTGGTCAACGACTATTTCGCGGCCGTGTTTGCGATGGTGCTGAGCGGCACGGCGCTGGCCGTGCTGGTGGTCCCCGCCGGGCCGCGCGCCGCGCGCGGGCGCGCGGCCCTGAGCTGGGCGGTGGCCGGGGCTGCGGCCTGGATGGCGCTGTTGGCGGTCATGCTCTGGGTGTATCCGCCGGCTCGACACGACCTGGCCCTGCTGAGCCAGGTGCTGGCGCGCTTGCGGGATTTGGCGGCGGGGCGGGGCGTGCGGAGCAATCCCTACCAGACGGCGGCCGACACGTGGGCAAGCCCGCTGGTGTTCCACCTGCTGGCGGTCTTTCGCATCCTGATGGCCCTGGGCTCGTTCGCCGCGTTGCTGGTCCGCGCGCGGGCGCTGCTCGTGGCCCGGCGCGCGCCGACGTTGGAGGAGGTGGCCAGCGGAGCCCTGTACGGAGGGTGGGCGCTGCTGGTGGTGGCCGCCATTCCCGTGGACTTCACGGGCCTGGCGGCCGGCACCAACCTGGAGGTGCGCAACTTTACGTACTTTGCTGTGTTCGCGGCGCCGCTGGCCGGGCGCGGGCTGGCGGCGCTGCTGGCGGACGTGGGATCCTCCCGTCGGGCGCGGTGGCGCCGATTTTGTCTACCAGATGGTAGAGGATTATACAGATCCTCCCGTCGGGCGCGGTGGCGCCGGCGCGGGATAGGGGCGCTGTTGGCGGCCATGATTTTGGGCTCGGCGGGGAAGACGACCTTGGACCCGCTGCTGTCCAACCAGTGGCTGTACTACACACCGGCCGAACGACAGGCCCTCGCCGGCTTTTGGGAACGGAGCGTCCGCCAGGGGCTCTGGGCGGGACCCGATGCCCGCTTGTCCAATGTCGCCGCCGAATGGCTGGTGTCCAATCCTCACGAGAACCACATCCAGGGCTTCAGCCTGACGCCGGCCCTGCGCGACTGGCTGTGGTCTCCCGGCGTGGGCGCCAATATCGCCGCCTACGGCGGGCTGCCTCCGCCCTATGCCGCCCAGAACCGGGTCTATGACGACGGGGGCGCCGTCATCTATCGAACGGCGCCGAAGACGCCCTTTCAAAATTAGGCGATGCCGCCAAGGCTCGATCATAGACCGCGATCGTCTGCTCCGCCATGGCCTCGGTGGAGAATCGACGAGCACGGGCGCGGCCGCGCCGGATCAACTGCTCGCGCAGCCGGGGGCGGCTGGCCAGGGTCTCCATGGCGCGCGCCATGTCCTCCACGGACTCGGGATCCACGGACAGCACCGCCCCGCCGCCCACTTCCGCCACCGCTCCGCGATTGGCCGTGATGACGGGCGTGCCGGCCGCCATCGCCTCCACGATGGGGGACCCGAATCCCTCCGCCTCGGACGGAAACATCAACCCGGCGGCGTGTTGAAACAGGCCGGCCATCCTCTCCGACGGCACATACCCGAGCACCACCACGCGTCCGCGCAACCCCCGGCGCGTGGCGTCCGCCTCCAGCCACTGCGTTTCGCGGGGCGTCCACACGCCGGCCACCAGCAGGCGGAGACGGGGATGGCGCGGCGCCAGGCCGGCAAAGGCCGGCCAGACGCGATGAAAGTTCTTGTTGGCGCGGGGCGGGCCGACAAAGAGGAGATAGGGGGCGTAGCGGCGGTAGGGCGACGCCTCGGCCGGCGTCTCAAACCGGGTCAAGTCCGTGCCGGGGTAGACGACGTCGATGCGGTCGGCGGGCAGGCGCAACAGCCGGACGGCCGTCTCTTTGACATGCCGGCTGACGGCAATGAGACGGTGCACCCGGGCCAGCTTGCGGTGAAAATAGACGTGCCAGCGCAGGGCGCTGGCTTGGGCGGACGGCCCGAAGCCGGCGGGCGGGGCCTCCAGCGCGATGAGATCGTGCAAGGTCGCGACGGTGACGACGTGGGGCCAGGTGACCACGCCGTTGAAATCGGTGGCATGAAACAGGCGGGAGCCGCTTTTCCGCATCACGGAGCGCAGGAACCATTCGTTGTACAGCCAGTAGACCTGCGCCGGGCGGTGTCCGCGCACCCCCCACACCGCCCGGCTGAGCACCGCCTCCGGCAGCGTGTCGCGAGGGCGGACGGAGCAGGCAAAGCGCACGTCGGAGCCGAGCCGTAAGGCCAGCGCCGGCGCCAGATGGCGCACATAGGTGCCGACGCCGCGCAGGCGATGCTCCGACTGCAGCGGCGTCGCGTCAACCAATATCACGGGTGCGCACTCTCCGGACCGCTTGGTAGATCCCGCGCGTGGCCAGAGCCGCGCGGGTCCAGCTGCCGCGGGCGGCGCGCCGACGGCCCAGGTGTCCGAGGGCGGCCCGCAGGTCCGGGGCGTGGAGGAGTTGTTCCATGGCCCGGGCGGCGTCGGTGGCCCGCGTCGGATCCACATAGAGCCCCGCCGGTCCGACGACTTCCGGCAACGACGACCGGTCGCTGGCGATCACGGGGGTGCCGTGCGCCATGGCTTCCAACGCCGGGCTGCCGAAGCCCTCCAGGTGGGACAGCATCAGGAGCGCCGTGGCCCCGACATAGAGGGCGCCGAGGGTGTCGTCCGGAACATAGCCCAGCAGGCGCACGCCCGGTTGGTGATAGAGGGACCGGAGCGGCAGGGTCCGGTCTTTCCAGCGCGGGCGGCCGGCCACCGCCAGCTCGATGTCGGGCCGGCGCGCCCGGACGAGCCGCAGGGCATCAAGCACCGTCTTCAAGTTCTTGCGGGGATGAAAGTCGGTCACGACCAGGAAGTAGGGCGCGCGGAGGCCATAGTGCCCCAGGACGGCCGGGACGCGGGCTTCCAGCGCGGCGAGGCGCCCGTCGGTGGGCCGCGCCGTGCTCGGCGCCACCACATGAACCAGGCGGGGCGGCAAACCGACCCGTTCGACGAGATCCCGCTTGGAGGCGTGGCTGACGGTGATGACGGCGTCGGCGGTCCAGCGGCTCCAGGGCACGTAAGTGTTGAACACGAGGCGCGAGAGCCAGGGTTCGTACTGGGGCGACACCAAGGGCGCCACGTCGTGGATGGTGACCACCTTGCCCACCGGCCCCCAACGGCCCACAAAGGGGGCGATGCCGCAGGGGTCGTGGAGAATGTCCAGTCCGAGGCGCCGCGCGGCGCGTGACAGCGCCCAGGGGCCCGCCGCGACCAGCAGGGGCAGGTTGGCGAGCGCGGGCGTGCGGACGGTGCGAAAGTCGCGCTGCCACGGGGCGGCGTGTCGAAGCGACGGACTCAACAGCACGAGCTCCAAAGAGGGGTCGAGCCGGCGGAGCGCATGGGCCAGCTGCATCGCATACCGGCCGATGCCGGTCGGCCGTTCGCCCATGCCGTACGTCAGCAGTCCCACGCGCATGATCGGCTGCTCCCCTGTGCGGGTTTTCGGCCCCGGGTCGTCCCCTGGGCCCCCATGACAATGCGTTCTCCTGCGAGCTTCGGCGGTCCCTGGTCGCGAACCCGCCAACCCTGAGGACTCTTAAGAGAGAGCACCGACCCGCGCGACGGCATCGGCCACACTCAGGGAAACGGCGGCGGGCGTACGGCGCGCACCGTGTAGAACAGCCACAGCTCGCGAAAGATCCGGGAGGACGGGGGCTGCTTGAGGATGAAAGCCACCCGCAGCCGGCCCGATGGTCGGGTGGGAAGCCGGACGGGCAGCGACCAGCGCCCGCCGGCCGGGATGGTGACGGCGCGGGTGGCCCACATCCGCGCATCCACCAGGGTGATGAGCTCAAAACGCCGGCGCCGCGGCTGGGGATTGGTGATGTGCAGCACCACCGTGTCGCCTTGACCGGGATTCAGGGTGAAAGGATACCCTTGCAGCATCGCGCCGCGCCGCCCGCCGGTGACAAAGAACGCCGTCGCCCGGGTATTCAGGCCGGCGGTGGCGACGAGGCCGGCGGTGACCAGGAGGGCGATCCCGAGCGCGCCCACGGTGAGCGTCTCGGAGGGGATCGGGGACGGGCGGTACGGGTCTCGCGTCCGCCGCCGGATGCCGGCCGCCGGAACGGCCAGGGCCAGATCGAGCAGCAGGAGCGCTCCGGTGACGTGCGCGGCCGTCAGACTCGCGTGGACGCGACTCAGGGCCCAGGCGGCGAAGATGCAGAGGGCGGCGCTCAACACCACCGCCAGCGTCCAGCGTTCGTGGCGGCGGAGCGCGGTTCGACGGGGGAACAACACCAGCATCAGGAGGTAGCCCGGCACCGCCAGCGCGGCCGGCAGACCCACGGCCGCGCGCAGGAACTCGGCGTTCGCCCCGGGGCCACGGGCCAGGGCGGTCGCGGCGGCCATGATCCCCATGGCGGCGGCAATGTCCCAGAGCGGGGCGGTGGGCCGGACTCGCGGGGCCCCTTCCGGCGCGGCGGGCGCGGCCGTGGATCCTGGCAGCATTGTCCCGATGACCATCCCTTCCGACCTGATTGACGGCCGGCCGGCGCGGCGGGTCGAGCCACGCGGCGACCGCCGGTCCGGCGCCTTCCGGTTCGAGGGTGGAGAACGCGTCCCGGCTGTCCGGATGGGGGACTTCTCGCCCGGCGGCAAGCCGCCGCGCGGGCTTTACGTTTCTTTACGCGCAGCCCGAGACCGCGCCCATCGGCGGAGAACCTCGGTAGACTGACCTCATGGACAGGGAAAGTCGTTTGGCCGGGGGGCCCAAGTCGGCCACCATCGCGGTGCCCACCCGCGACCGGGGCGCCGTGCTGCGCGAGTGCATCCGCCGCGTGACCGCTGAAATGCGCGCGTCGGCCTGGTCGACCGAGCTGCTGATTGTCGACACCTCGCGCGGCCGGCCCGACATCCTGGACGATCTCGTCGCCCGGGTGGACGGTCGGCATGCCTACTTCGGCGATGTGCCCTTCAGTTTGGTGCGCGCGCGCAACACCGCCCTGACCCTCGCACACGGCGACATCGTGGTCTACCTGGACGACGACTGCTTCGTGCGCCCCGGATGGCTGGACGCCCTGCTGGAGCCTTACCGCACGCTGCACGCGGTCGCCACCGGCGGTCGCATCATCTATCATCCGTGGGAACCGGATGTGGGGCCGTCGACGGTGGCCAGTCTGGATCTGGCCCGCGACCTGATCGCGGCGGACTGGCGGAGCCGGCCGTCCCGGCCCGTGCGGGTGCCCCATCTCCCGGGGGGCAACTTCTCGGTGCTTCGTCGGGTCGCTCTGGACGTGGGCGGATTTGATCCGGCGTATTCCGGTTCGGGCCATCTGGAGGAAACCGATTTCTTTGTGCGACTGGGCCAGATCCACGACGGCATCTGGTTTACGGCCGACGCCGTGGCGGAGCACCGGGCCGCCGCCCGCACCGACGGCGTGGCACGAACTCGCCACAATTTCCTGTACCGGAAGTCGGCCGTGCGAAACCGGCTCTACCTGCTGCGCAAGTATCGGACCGGGACGGGGGTGCGGCGCAGTGTAGCCCGGCACCTGCGGGATACGGCGGCCGGTGTGGCGGGCTACATCGGGCACGCCGCGGTCTTCGGGCTGGCGTCGTTGTGCGGGGTGGTGGAGGGGCTCACGGCCCCCGTCGACGGGGTGCCGGCGGGACTGGGAACGCCGCAGGACGTCCGCGCGTGGTCTCGGGATGGCCGTGCCCTGACCGGGGGCGAGCGCTAGCGGTGGCGCGGGCCAACCGGAGAGGAAATCCGCCGTGGGCCCGGGCCCTCGGCGGCGACGGCGGCCGTCCGGCCGTCCGCCGCGTGCACATCATCGGCCCGCCGGGCAGCGGCAAAACCCGGTTGGGCCGGGAGCTCGCCCGCTGGCTGGACGTGCCGTTTTATTCCCTGGACGATATCCTGCTGGGCAATGTCGCCGACGACGTCAAGGATGTGGTGCGGAGCTACATTCTGGCGCAAGAGGCTTTCGTGACCGAAGGCATTTACTACTGGCCGGCGGCGCTGGAGCGGGCCGAGGTGGTGGTGGTCCTGAGTCCGGCCCGCTGGCGGCGCACCTACCGGGTGGTGGTCCGGCGGTTCCTGGGCCGGGCGCTGACGAAGATGTGGCAGGGCGTCTGGAACCTAGGCCGCACGCTCAGCACGAATTGGCACTACGAGCAAAGGCAGATGGGCCAGTCGGTGGCTTATCTGCGTGCCCACCAGCGTGAGCTGCTCATGGTCCGGGACGGAGGGGAGGCGGTGGAGCGGCTTCGCGACTATGCCGCGCCGGATGCGGGCGGCCGCGGCACGCCGGATGGGGGAGGGCGGGGAGATCCGTGACCGGCGCCGATGTGCCGGCGGCCGTGGACCCGGCGGTGTCCCGCTCGGAACCTCGGCGCCCATCCCGATCAAGGTCCCGGCGCGTCGGGTCGGGCGTGCGCCCGGCCGATGCGATACGCGCCCGCCAGGCAGAGCCCGCTTTTGATCCAAAGCTTCCAGGCGGGGTCTTCATAGACCAGCCCGTAGCCGGACATGCCGCGATACTGCGGCATGGGGAAAAACGACGGCAGCGACAATCCGGACAGCGCCCGCGCATAGGCTTGGCCAAGGGCCCAGCGACGCGACGGAGGCCCGAGCTCCGTCACCGACCGATGCGCGTCCTGGAGCCGCTCGCGAAACAGCGGCGCCGAGACTTTGAAGAACCGCGTGTCCACCCAGTCGGCCTGACCCAGGAACCGGTTGGCAAAGACGGCGGGACGGCGCCGGGCCACGCGCTCGATGCGATCAAAGTTCAAGACGATGAGGCGGCCGGTTACCTTGTAAAACCCGTCGGCGCCGGCCAGCAGCGCGCTGTGCGCCCAGGCGCGGGCCAGCAGGTCGCCTTCGCCGTAGCCCTTGCCGTAACGCCGCGCCGCGGCGTTGTCGTCGAAGAGGACGAGCTCCAAGGTCTTGCCGTACGCTTTGGCCAGAGCCAGCAGGGGTTGATAGTCCACCGCGGCGCCGCTGTTCTCGCAGAACACATATTCGCGCAGACCCGGCCGGGTGAGCCAAAAGCTGAGCGCGGCGCGATACTGGCGCCAGCGTTCGGCCGGGTTGCGGAGCACCATGTGGGGCACCGCGCGGGGATGGATGGTGGCCGTGAGCACGAGCGGCGTGCGCATATCGTCACCTCGGGATGTGATAGCCCATTATGGGCCGACGCCGCATTGCGGCCGGCGGCGCCTCACGATAAATTAAGGGGAGCGCCGGCGTCCGAGCGGCGTGCCGAGGTGATGTCGTGGGAGTGGGCGATCGATTCACGCTGGCCGGGCGCACCGCCGTCATCACCGGCGGCAGCCGGGGAATTGGCCGGGCCGTGGCCGAAGCCGTGGCGGAGGCCGGGGCTTCGGTGGTTATCGCCTCCCGCCACGGTGCGGACTGCGTGCGCGTGGCGGAGGAGCTTCATCAGCGCTTCGGGGTGGAGGCGGTGGGCCTGTCCCTGGATCTGGCCGACCCCGCCAGCGCGCACCATCTGGCGGACGCGGTGCACGCGCGGTTTGCCGACGTGGACATTTTGGTCAACAACAGCGGCCGCTCCTGGGGCGCCGACCCCTGGGACATTCCGGTGGAGCGCTGGAATGAGGTGCTGGCGGTCAACGTGACCGGCACCTGGATCCTCACCATGGCGTTCGGGCGGAGAATGGTGGAGCGCCGGCGCGGTTCGGTCATCAACATCGCCTCGGTCGCCGGCTTGAAGGGCCTGCCGGCCGAGGGACTGAACGCGTTGGGCTACAGCACCAGCAAGGCCGCGGTGATTGGGTTCACCCGCGATCTGGCGGTCAAATGGGCGCCGTTTGGGGTGCGCGTCAACGCCATTGCGCCCGGCTTCTTTCCGACCCGCATGACCGAGGGGCTGCTGCGCCAGGACGCGGTGCGGCGGCGCATTCTCGACGCCGTGCCCATGGGGCGCCTCGGGGACGTGGACGACCTGAAGGGAGCCGCCCTGTTTCTGGCCTCCGACGCCTCCTCTTACGTGACGGGGCAAGTGCTGGCGGTGGACGGAGGTCAGTCGGCCTCCTGATCGACAAAGCCGGGGGCCACGGGGCCCCCGGCTGTCGGCATCGTTCCCGCGCCGGACCGAGACGGCGTTACACCGTCAGCGCCGGCAGATTCAGTTCCCGCACCTGCGCGTTGAAGGCGGCGACGTCTTCCGCCATCAACCGGTCCACCCGCGCCAGCTGCTCCGCCACTTTGTCCTCCAGTCCGGCCAGAGCCTGGTAGGTCTGGGAGGTGGGCTTGGCGTCGGCCGAAGCCGCCACCTGGAAGAGGTGCGCGACTTGGCTGTTGAGCTTGGGCGGGAAGTTGATGGAGTCTTGGAAGTTGTCGATGCGCCACTGGATCAGGGCATCGCGCACCTCGTCGGCCCCCTCTTGGACCCGCCGGAGGGACTCCTTCAGGGACTCCGCCGTTTCCAGGCCGGCGATGCGGGACTCCCAGGCCAGCGCCTCGGCCCGCAGTTTGGCGATGCGATTGTAGGCGGCGTGGATGCTGCTCACCCGATCGCGGATGCGCACCAGAAGCTGGAATTGCTCCTGATATTCGTCCGGAGTGGTGGCGACGTCGGGCGGCGGCAGCAGCCGGAACCGGCGCACCTCGCTCCGGTCGCCGACGCGCAGTTCCGCCTGGTATTCGCCGGGAGGCGCCGTGGGCGCGCACTGGGGCCATTCCGACCCCGGTTCCTCCACCCGGGTCGCCCCGGGATAGGTGGCGTCCCAGACGACGCGATGGCTG
>DAHVOH010000349.1 GCA_027318915.1 Clostridiales bacterium | reverse complement strand
AGCCATGCAAGGCCGCGGTTTGAGGCGACCACGATGCCGACTTGACCCGCAAGCCCCTGCGGCTGCCGTGGGCGGGGGCGCGGCGGTCATGAGTCCCGTTCCTGCGGGTGAGTGCCCAAATTCTGGCTTTTCGAAAGAGGGGCTACGCGCCGGATTACCGGATTATATGGTGGGCCGTCCAGGGCTCGAACCTGGGACCACCTGATTAAGAGTCAGCTGCTCTACCAACTGAGCTAACGGCCCATGTGACCTGTGTCAGTATAAAACCTTTTCGCCGAACGACAAGGCTGGCGGTTGCGAAAAGCGCGACAAGATCGACATCAGGCGATGCCGTCCCCCGACAGGCGCCACCCACGAGCACCACGCCCCAAACCACCGGGTCCCGCCCGCCTCCCAGCGCTGCGTGCAAGACGGCCCTCAGGCCGACCGTCACCCTGATCGCTAGCCGAAGCGCCCCTCACGCAGATCCTGCACGGCCGCGGCGATCTCCTCGCGCGTATTCATGACGAACGGGCCATACTGCACGATGGGT
>DAHVOH010000348.1 GCA_027318915.1 Clostridiales bacterium | reverse complement strand
TTCTTCTCCCGCTTGTGGTGCCAGAGTTCCTCCCGGCCGCCTTCCTCGCGGAGGAGGCAGCGGGCCAGCACGAACAGGAGGTCCGAGAGGCGGTTGAGGTAACGCCGGTTTTCCGGCGTCACCGCGTCGCCTGCGGCAGAGGCTTCCCGTTCAGCCCGGCGGCAGACGGTGCGCGCGATGTGGAGGGCGGACGCGCAGGGCCCGCCGCCCGGCAGGATGAACTCTTTCAACGGCGGCAGCTCCGCGTTGAACCCGTCGAGGACGCCTTCGAGCCGAGCGACCTGGTCCGCGGATACCAGCGTGCTTCCCGGAATGCACAGCTCGCCGCCGAGATCGAACAGCTCGTGCTGCACGGCCGTCAAACAGTCGGCGACCCGGTCCGGAAGATCCGGCACGGCCAGCAGCATGCCGATGGCGCTATTGAGCTCGTCAACGGTGCCAAATGCCTCGACCCGCGCAGTGTCCTTGCGCACCCGCGAGCCGTCTCCGAGGCCGGTCGTGCCATCGTCCCCGGTACGCGTGTAAATCTTGCTG
>DAHVOH010000347.1 GCA_027318915.1 Clostridiales bacterium | reverse complement strand
CCTTGGTCCTCCCGTAAGAGCGCCGCCGCGTCGTACCGGTCGGCGGCGAGCGTGGTGATGAGCACGAAGCAACTGCGCCGCTGCAGTTCCGCGCGGACGGCGACGTCATCCCGCGGGCCCCAGGCCACCGTGACGTGAGACGTGGTCACCGACGGGGGCGCTGCGTCGGCACGAGGGCGCCCCCGCCGCGTCCGCGGCGCGGGGCGGGTAACGGCCCCGACCGTCGGGGGACAGGGCCACCAGCGGGGCGCGGTGGCCCGAAAGGCCGCCGCGGCGGCCTCCGCGTCCGGCACCCACTGAAACGGTTGGGCGGCCAAGGTAGCCGCCGCCCGGTCCGCGGCCGTGCGGATCCGCGCCCGCTCCCGGTCAAAGGCCTTCGCCTTCCGCTGGTCCAGGCTGGAGGAGCGGTAAACCACGAGGCGGTACGTCCGGTCCCGGATCGTGGCCGTGTGCTCGGCCGCCCCATACTCGGCGGCTTGGGGACGCGCCGCCACCCGCCCCAGGGCGGTCCAGGTGTCCGCGGCCCACGCCGCGG
>DAHVOH010000346.1 GCA_027318915.1 Clostridiales bacterium | reverse complement strand
TTTTCCCTGCAGATCCCGCAGTCGTTGATCTGGGGCGAGACCTTCGTCCAGGGCCTCGGCATCGGACTGACCTACGTGACCCTGACGACCGTGGCGTTCGGCACGCTCGCCCGCCACCAGCGCTCCGAAGGCACGTCGATCTTCAACCTCCTGCGCAATATCGGCAGCAGCATCGGTATCGCGGGCACGAGCGCCATCCTCACGTACAACACGCAGGTCATACACCAGAGTCTGGTGTCGCATATCGTGCCATATGGCGGGCAGCTGCGGCTGCATGCACCATTCAGCTTCGCCTCGGTCGCCGGCTTGTCCGCGCTAAACCAGCTGGTGACGCAACAGGCAACCATGATCGCCTACAACGACGATTTCAAGCTGATGGCCCTGCTCACCCTCGCGGCGGCACCCCTGGTGCTGCTGCTGCGCCAAGGAACGGTGCGCCGCGAAGAATCGGTCGTGATGGAATGAGCGCATGAGAAGCCGGGGAAATTCCGGGTGCGCCGCCGCACGCTACGCGCTCGCGCTTGCGACGCTGCTGC
>DAHVOH010000345.1 GCA_027318915.1 Clostridiales bacterium | reverse complement strand
GGGGATAGATGAGCTGGGCGGGACTGAGCCTCGTCTCCGCCACCATGTTGCGCATCCGGGCACTCTGCCGCAAACGACGCGGGCGCTCTACCAGCGCCAGGCGCGTCATGCCCCCGCCTCCTGCCGCCCGGCGCCGATGCGGGCCAGCCCGCCGCGCAGGGCCTCCATCAGGCTCGGGGTATCGGGCCGCGCTGCCACCGCCGTCGGCGGCAAGCCTAGGTGGTCCAGCGTGCGCGACGTACTGGCCCCGATGCTGACGCAAACGAGCCGCGCGAGCGCCTCCCGCTCCGCGGAGCTCAGTGCCGCCCACAAGAACTCTGCCGTCGAGCCGGATGTAAACACGACGGCGTCGAGCCGATTTTCCAGCAGGTCGCGGCGGACGCCGGGCTCCAAGGGCCGCGGCACCGTTCGGTACACCACCGCCTCGTCCACCAGGGCGCCCCCCGCGCGAAGGCCGGTGGCAAGCTGCGTGCCCCGCCGATCCCCCACTACCAGCAATACGCTCTGCCCTGTAAGGTGACTCATCGCCCCAAACG
>DAHVOH010000344.1 GCA_027318915.1 Clostridiales bacterium | reverse complement strand
CCGCCGCACGCCTGACGCTTGCCGGCAATGTGGTCGACGCCGCAATCGGCACGGCGACCGCAAGCGCCCAGATCAAGGCGATCATCGCGGTGATCGGCGCACAGCGCCGACTGCTGCGACTGATCGAGTCGCAGTACCGCGGCGGCGGCGTAACCTATGCGGGCGTCTTGGCGCAGCGCGCACAGCTCGCCGCCAGCGAGTCGCAGCTGCCGCCGCTGCAGCAGGAACTCAGCGCCTATCGACATTTATTCGCGGTGCTGCTCGGCGAATCGCCGAGCCAAACACGTGACGACACATTCACACTACGGGCATTCACGCTGCCAAACGACATTCCGGTCGCACTGCCCTCGGCACTGCTTCGCCACCGCCCCGACATCCGCATCGCCGAAGAGCAGATGCGCTATGCACTGACCGGCGTCGGCATCGCCAAGGCGCAGTTCTACCCCCTGGTGACGCTGACCGCCTCGACGGGCGCGAGCGCGCTCACGGCAGAGAAGCTGTTCGATGCGTCGAGCACTATCTGGAGCCTCGGCGGT
>DAHVOH010000343.1 GCA_027318915.1 Clostridiales bacterium | reverse complement strand
GACGAGCGACAGGTCGGAACGTACCCATACGGAGCCGGCCTGCACCTGCAGCTGCACGTTCTTGTGTGCCGCGACGTCCGCGAACTCCGCGCGCAGCTGCTCGAAGAGCGTATCGACCCGCCAGTCCGTTGGCGCCGGCTTTACCGCGCCGGATTCGAGCTTGCTGATGTCGAGCAGCGCATTCAGCAGCCGCGACATCGCCGCAATGGCCTGCTCCTGCTGCGACAGTGCGTCCATGACCATCGGGTCGTTCACGGTGCGGCGCAATGCGCCGTTGAGCAGCGCGAGCGCCTGCAGGGGTTGGCGTAAGTCGTGACTCGCGGTCGCGAGGAAGCGGCTCTTGCTCTGGTTCGCCCGATCGGCCGCCTCACGCGCCAGATCGGCCACTTCACGGGTGTGCTCTGCCGCCGCCCGCGCGGCGATCAGCTCTCTTTGGATGCGATGCCGCTCGGTGACGTCGCGGATAGCCGCAACCACCAGGGCGTGCTTGCCATCGGATACCGGACTGAGGCTCACCTCGACGGGAAACTCGCTCGAGT
>DAHVOH010000342.1 GCA_027318915.1 Clostridiales bacterium | reverse complement strand
TGCCGGCATCGAGCCCGCGGCGCTCTACGCCGACAGCGAGCTGCTGCCGCGCAATCCCGCCCAGGCGGTTGCCCTGCTCGAGGACGATGCGGTGAGCATACGCACGCCCTCCGGAGGCTACGTGGGACTCTCGGCCGACGCGATCGGCGAGGCGCTGGAGCTGGCGCTGGCGGACCCGGCGGCCCGCGGACTGCTGGTGTACGCGGGCGAGAGCGAGTGGCAGCGCTCGGGCGCCGAGGTGGAGAGGCTGCGCGAGCGATTCGAGAATGTCCAGGTCCAACAGCTCGCCGGCGACCCGCTGCCGCTGTTCGCGCGCGCGCTGCCCGCGGCGGACGCCATCAATCTGCTGCAGGGCACCTATGCCCCGAAGCGCTCGACGGCGGCCGGCTGGCGCGCGTGGCGGTGGGCGGCGATGCTCCTCGGCGTGCTGGTCGCGCTGCACCTGATCGGCCGGGTGGCCGAGCTCGTGGTGCTGCACCGGCGCGAGCATGCGCTCGATGGAGCCATCACCCGCGTGTTCCACCGAGCCATGCCCGGGG
>DAHVOH010000341.1 GCA_027318915.1 Clostridiales bacterium | reverse complement strand
CGAGTGAGCAGGCGTGCAGCAGCTCCTCGACATCGCGACCGCGGGTGTACAGTCCGCGGAACAAGGCCAGGCTCTGACGCACAGTGAGGAAATGCTGCAGCGCCGTGGCCTGGAATAATATGCCGGCTTCCGCGCGAAAGCGCTCCCCAAGTGGTTTGCCGCGGTAGAACACTGCCCCGGCAGTCGGCGGCAGTATGCCTTCCATGATCTCCATTGTGGTGGTCTTGCCGGCGCCGTTGGGGCCGAGCAGTCCGAAGCACATGCCCGGTGGGACCTGGAACGTCAGTCCGTCTACCGCCGTGACGCCGGGGTACCGCTTGACCAGGTCGCGCACTTCGAGGATGGGTGAGGTCATGGCCGATCCGACACTGCGAGCGCATTCCGTAACGTGTCCGCGCATCCTAGCCGATGATCGCGGTAGCCGTCTGCCCGGTGCGCCGCGGCGGCGACTGGTATGATGGCGCATCAGGTGGGCCGGATGTGCCGGCATTGATGGGTCGTCGCGGGGATGCACGCGCAATTGTCGTTGTGGTCGGAGCA
>DAHVOH010000340.1 GCA_027318915.1 Clostridiales bacterium | reverse complement strand
AATCGGCTGTTGCAAACGAACGCGGGACAGACCGTGGATTATGAGCAAATGGCCGAAATGATGTCGGATCTGATCGAGGCCAACGTGTATGTGGTGACGCGCACCGGCGGCGTGCTGAGCTACGCCCTCCTGGATTCGTTCGAGTGCAGCATCATGTTGCAGGAGGTGCTGGGCAAGAAGGCGTTTCCCCTGGCCTACAACAATGGCCTCTTGAAGGTGGAGGAAACATCCGCCAACATTTCACAGGAGGCGCGACGGTGCGTGTTTTTTCACGAGCGGGCCTGCATCTACGAAAACAAGATTTCCACGCTGATCCCCATCAATGGCGCCGGAGACCGGCTGGGCACGCTGGTGATTTCCCGCTTTGGGCGGGCGTTTGACGAGCAGGACCTGCTGCTGGCCGAGTACGCGGCGACGATCGTGGCCATGGAGATGATTCGCGGCCGCTCTGAGGAGATTGAAGAAGAGGCCCGTCGGCGGGCTGCCGTCAAGGTTGCGGTGGGCACCCTGTCGTACTCCGAGTTGGAAGCTGTGCAACACA
>DAHVOH010000033.1 GCA_027318915.1 Clostridiales bacterium | reverse complement strand
AAAAGGGCGCCATCCACCGCAACGTCGCATCGCGCCGGTCCGGACGGCTGACCCGCCGATTCAACGCAGTGGCACGCACGCGTAGCGCGTCCTAAATCGAGCCCGCCACAAAAACTTGCCCCGGGGCAAGTTTTTTGGTGCCCTCGCGGCCCGGACCGGGCAGGCGCCCCGCGGCTAGGCCGCCGCCAGCACCAGACCCGTGAGCCACACGGCCGGATCCAGCCCCGAGCTTTTCATGTGCTGGTCGACGGTGGCCGCCCGCGCAAACCAGGCGCGTACGGCGGCCAACCGCCAGTGATCGGCGGCGCGCTGCAACGGACGCCATTGCCAGGACTTGAGCCCGGTCTCGACCATGAACTGCTCCGAGGTTTTGCCGTCACGCTGGGCTTCCAGCCACGCCGCCAGCTGGGCCATGCTCCGCACCATCATCGCCAGCAGTTGCACCGGCTCCACGCCCTGCTCCAACTGACGGCGCAGTTCTTGGTAGGCCTGAAGCGTCTGCCGGTTCAGCAGCGCATCGGTCACAGCCCAGGCCGCTTCGGGCTCCAACGGCGCCACCACCTGGCGCACCAGCGCGGCCGGTATCGGACTCTGCCCCCCCGTCGCCAGACGCAGAACCGCGAGCGCCTGCTCCAACTGGTGCCCGGAGGGATGCGTGGCCCGGGCCAAAAGTTCCAGGGCGGCGGGCGCCAGAACCACGCCCCGCTGGCGGGCCAAGCGCCGCACGAAGCCGGCCCACGCCGGTGGCCGCAGCACTCCCACGTCGATGGGTTGAAAACCCGCCGGGGCCGCGTGCTTTTCGCTCCACGCCACGACCAGATGCCGTGCATCGGCCGCCTTCACCAGTCCCTCCAGCGGGGCGCCCTTCAACTGACGGCCGTCCGGCGACTGCCACCAGAGGAGCCTGGGCGCCTCTTGATCCAAAAATCCCCGTGTGCTGAGCCAAAGCGTGAGGGCCGAGAGATCCGCGGTTCCCTCCGCACGATATTCCTCCACGTCGGCGCCCAGCCGGCTCTGAAGCGCTCGATGCCAAAGTTCGGCTCGGTAAGTGTCCGGACCCGTCAACCACCAGCAGGAGGGCAGAGGACGCCCGGGGTCGGCCACCTGCGCCATTGCGGCATCCCAATCCATTGCGCACCGCCCCCGCTCCATTCTATCAATCCCGGCCGGACGCGCGCGCCTCCGTCGCCCCATCCCGACCGGCGGACGCGGCTGAACCGCGCCCGGACCCGAGCATGAAACCGGCCTTCCTCGGTCACATTGAGCAGAGGAGCCTTGCCCGGGGGTGATATGGTGTGGCCATTTGACCGACGCTCGCACCCACGCCGTCCCTCCGTCCCCAATCACCTGGATGACCGCCGGCCGTCTCCGCCCAGCCCGTCCGCCGTCGCGGTCGCGCCCATCACCCAATCCCAGTCTGTGCTGCGCCGCGTTCAGAGCGGGGATCCCGAGGCGGTCCGGGCGTTGGTGCAGGAAGCGTCATCATTGAAGCATCGGCTCGACGCCATGATCGCCGACAGCCAGGACACGGGCGGCCACTTGGACCGTTTCGGCGGTCGCGTCGAGGCCGCCTACACCCGGCTGAAGCACACGGTGGGCCAGTCGCCGGACATCATCCTGCGCCGCTTCACGATCGGGCGCACCCTGGCGTGGCCCGCCCTGCTGGCCTTTGCCGACGGCATGGTGGACAACATTATGGTGGACCAAGACACGGTGCGCGTCAGCGAACTCTACGACTTCGCGGCATCCCAAACAACCGACCCGGCCGCCATCCACCGCCACGTACAGGAAGCGGTCATCGCCATCGGCCACGTCACCACGACCCAGCACTGGTCCAAGCTGTTGGACCAGCTAACCTATGGCTCCACGCTGCTGTTCGTGGATGGCAGCGCCACCGTGCTGGTGCTGGATACCGTCAAGTTTGCCGCCCGGGCTATCGCGCGCGCCGACTCGGAACCTTCCATCAAGGGACCCCAGGAAGCTTTCAACGACATCCTGCTGACGCACATGAACCAAATCCGCCGGCACATCCGCACCAGCTGGCTCAAGTTCGACACCCTGACCGTCGGTGGCTACACCAAGACCACCGTACTGGTCGCCCATATCGAAGGACTCACCAATCCGGCGCTGGTGGCGACCGTCAAGCAGCGGGTGAGCCAAGTGCGGGTGGACGAAGTGCAGGAGACCAATCAAATTGTCGAGCGTATCGTGGACCGCCGCTTGAGCCTGTTTCCCCTGGCGCGTCTGACCGAGCGGGTGGATTGGGTGTGCCGCGACTTGCTGCGGGGCAAGGTGGCCATTCTGGTGGACAACGACCCGTTCGTCTCCCTGGTCCCCGCGACACTCATGGAATTCTATCAAACCACCCAGGACTACGCCTTCTCGTTCTGGGAGGCCACGCTGGTGAGGATGATCCGTTTGATCGGGCTGGTGCTCGGGCTTTACCTGCTTCCCGCCTACATCGCGCTCACCTCGGTGGACCCGGACCTGGCTCCCACGAAGCTCATTCTCACCATCGCCGGCTCGCGGGAAGGCATTCCGTTTCCCCCCGTGATGGAGGTCATCATCATGTGGATCATCATCGAAATCCTGCGGGAGGCGGCCAACCGGTTGCCCAAAGAACTGGCCACCACCTTGGGCACCGTCGGCGCCGTCGTGGTGGGTACGCCCATCGTTATGCTAAACACGCCGATCATTGAGAGACCGCCTCGCCCACTCGCCACACAAGCGCGAGTCCCTGCCCCGGTCCACGGATCCCCCGGATGGACCTCTTATCCTCTTGAGAAAGGACGAGACGCCCCTGTCAGCTTCTGTCGCCGCGCAAGAGGAACGCCGGTATCGGGCGCCTGGCCCGATCGGGCGACGTGGCCCGACAGAGCCCGTCTCGCCGTCGGCGGATCAGAGCGGGCCGGTCCGCGACTTCACGAACACGAGCAGGTCAGCGGCCGTCTTGGTCGCTTGCAGTCCCTGTCGCGGCGAACCCCCGCATGCGCGTTTGGCCCCCAGGCTTTATTTTCATGGCTGAGCGCACGGCCCGCGAAGCCGCACGCCCGGCCACCCGAACAAGTTGTCTCGGTGGCGGCCACGGCGGCTTGTGCAAGACGGCGTCCTCGGTAACGGACCACGGGCCGCGTGCGGGCAAATCCCCGCGAAGCCTCGCCCCAGCGGTATGAAAGCCGAAGTCCACACCGTGGTCTCGATTCGCCGCCATGCGATCTCCGCCGACACAGGCACCGGCCATCAACTATGGGGGTTTGACGTCCCCCATTCCCGCCTCCCGGAATGCCACTTACTCCGAGCGGCGATGGGCGCGTACACGGAAGTAGTCTCCGCCCTTCGCGTGCTCGTCGTCGCTGCCCCAGGCTCGGATCTTGGGGCGTTTGACAAGTCGCGGCACATGCTTGGCACAATGGATGTACGCCTCCTCCACCGTGACCCACACCCAGCGTTCCGGCTGCCGCCCGCTCCGCCCGGCCAGCGCGTCGGCCACCCACCGAGCGGTCTCGGGATTCGCCTGAAGCTCGCCGTTGTCCACGAGACGCGCCCGTCCATTGACGTGCAGCCCCACGGTGCTGTCGAAGAAATCGAGGAACATCAAGCCCACATGGGGATTCTCCACAAGGTTGCCGGCACTGGCCAACACCCCGTTGCCGCGATACTCCGGCCATAGCAGCGTACCCGCGTCCAACACCCGCACAAAACCCCGGGGACCGGCCCGAAAGGACACGTCGCACTCCCCCCGGGCGTCCGCCGTGCCGATCCACATCATCTCCATCCGGCCAATAAAGGTCTGCATGGCCCGGTTGAGGTGATCCAGCATCTGATTATCATAAAACGCCAACGCTCGGGCTGTTGTCCCGTACCGTGACTGCAGCGCGTGTTCCCCCGCGCTGCCGGGTCGTTGCGCCTCCATGCTTCTCCCCCCTGTCGGCGTCCGGCGGCACTCCGCCGTTAGGATATCACGGAGCGGCCGGCCGCCCCCAGGAACGTGGGGGCCGACCACCGTGACCGTCCACCGGCGACCGGCCGGCCCAAATCTTTCCGCAATGGGCCCCGGGAGTCGACCGGGGGTCGATGAGGGCGAGCACAAGGTGTGTGGCCCGAGATCGCTGCGGGTTCCAAAGCCCGCGCTCCGTCAGCGCCAGCTGTCCGCACCGGGCCGGAGCCATTCTCGGCGCGGCCGCCCCGGCCGTCCGGGCGCCAAGAGCTCCCGGGGTGCGTCAGGACCCGATGCCCCACGGGATATGGGGGGCCGTCGAGTCACCACGGTGTTCGCGTCGGAGATGACCCTCCGATGGCGGATCCGTCACGCCTCTCTGAGACAGAGGTTTCGTGGGTCCGCCAAGATTGTTTCCGCCGAGCCGGAGTCTCACCCCCGACCTCGGCGTTTTTTTGTCCCGATCAGAAAGGACGAGCGGCCCATGCGCCTGTCCACCGCTCGCATCCGTCGCAGCGCCCACAATCTCGGCAGCCCGTACCGCATGATCCGGCGCGACGCCGCCACCGACGGCCGTCTCACCGGGACAGTCCGGAATCTGCTCGCGTCTGTGCTGAGCCTGCCGGACGGCCCGGTTATTGCGCGGCGCGCTCTCGGGCATCGGGGGCCACATGGTCGAGATGCCGTCGACATGGCTCTGCAGAACCTGCAGGCGTGCGGTTATCTGATCGAAAGAGTCGAGCGGGATCACCGCGAACGTCTGGGGGGTGAACCCCGTGGTCCTAGAACCCACGCGGTGCCCGACGAAGGGGGCCAGTGCCGTCGTCGCAAGCCTGACACCGCGCCCGGGAGGCCGATGAGGCCGCGTATGCCTCCGCCCGTCTCGGTTTTCTCTCATGCGGCAGGCCACACCCAACGACCGGTCCGCTCGCTTTGCCGGAGCGCTCCCTATTGGGCGTCGCGCGCGGGGCGGCGGATACCGGTGTAGAAGCGCCGCCAAGACGTCGTCCCGACCTCCGGACGGCATCCGAACCCGCAGGACCGAGGCAAGGCCCCAAGCTCCCGTGCACATCTTCCCAGGGACGCGGACCCGGCCCGATTTCAGATCAGCTCGCCTCCCTCACCGCCCACATCCGGGCGACGGTCGCCCTGCTTTCCGCAGATCTGGGACTCATGGCAGCCCGTTTCCGCTAATCCCGCGCACCACCACTGATAGCCCCGCTTCGTAGGAGTATGTGAGATGGCTCTCCCGCCACCGGCGGCGGGCAGCCGACACCCGCTCCCACTCGGTCCACTCCTCCTCCGACAAGAGATGGCGACGGGCCGGATCCGCCTTGATGTCCGCGGCCAGGGTCTCCAGGTCACTCTCCCCAGCGATCCGTCCTTCAATCCCCATGCCGTCCTCACGGCCGTCGTCGGCGGTCGTGACGTACCCCCAGGCGTTGATGACGATCTCTCGGAGGCCGATGGCCGCCAGCAGGGCCGGCATGGCCGCGGGCGGCCACCGGCTGCTCCCGATGCCCGCAGGGCGCCCGGCCGCCACTCCGGCGAGCAGGCGCCGGCAGAGCGCCCAGTACCGCGTCGCGTCCGGATAAGGTGAGGCATCCGGCAGGCTGTCGGATCCATCGAAACGAAAACCCCACGGACCCGAAACCGCTTCGGCCACAGCCACGACGCCCCCTGGTCGCACCACCCGCCGCATCTCCCGCACGGCGCGCTCCGGATCGGTGAGGACCCCGATCCCCGTGTAACTTACGGCCGCGTCGAAAGCCCCGCCGGCAAACGGCAGCGCATACGCGTCCCCCACCTGATACGCGACGCGGCTACGCCCGCCGCTCATCTCCGCCGCCTCCCGGGCCCGGCGCACAAAATCCTCATCGAGGTCGACACCCACCACCTGACCTCCAGGCTGAATCCCGTCGGCCAGATAGGGCGCCAGGGTTCCGGGACCACAGCCCACCTCCAGCACGCGCATCCCGGGGGTCAATCCGAAGTATCCGATGAGGGTGCTTCGCCACTCCGGACGAAACCGCGGCGCCCGGCTCCGGGCCAGGACCTCGGCCGTTTGAATCCCGCTCCAGGATAACACCCCTACCCCCCCTGCCACACACGACCCCCACAACATCGACGGGACCTCATCGGGGTCACTCGACGGTCCCCCTTCGGCAGATCGCGCACACCATTGCCCCGCTTGGGTTTGATGAGATTTGAGTCGACCCTCAAAGACGGGGAAACACCCTCCCTGACGGTACGCGGGCGGTGTCGAGACTCCCATGGTGCGGGGAAAAGTTTACCAGACTCATGATACGCGTTCAGGCCGGGCGTCCGGCCACCATGGCCGCCTTTTCCGAGCAGGCGCTCTCCGTGTTGCCCAAGGCGAGAGGGCGCCATACCCGTTGGCCGTCCCGCCCGATGCCCCAGGCGGCGAGCACCCCGTCCCGGATCCGGCCGGTGCGCCGCATCGGCTCAACCACCGCGTCGAGACGCCAGTGCTTTCCCCCGAACCCGCTGAGATCCCGTGCCAGAACCGCCTCAAAAGTGGTCCCCCGCGTCTCCGGCAGTTGGCTGGCCTGCGACGGGATCAGCGCCCGGGTGCTGGTCGCGTCGGTGGAGGCGTCGTCGAGGCCCCGGGTGGGGAGCCCGCAGGCATCCCTCTCCGTGACCGGACGCGGGGAGCACGTCCCGGGGGGCGGGAGCGGCGAGAAGTCGCCAGAGGCCGACTGAAAGGGCTCGGGGTCTCGCGGCCCTGGAGTCACAGCGGCTCGATCGGCTGCTGAATCCGCTGGGAGGGTGGGATCTTGTTCCTCCAGGAGGCTGAGCCTCCTCGCTGGCGTGCGGAGTGAATCCCTCGTCGCTCGGACCTCTCAGCTTTTACATCTGCCCTTAGCTGACCCCCTTCGGCCCCGGCGCGATGGGGTTCGTCAGACGTCTGCCTCGTTGAGCTGGGCAAGCAGCTTGTCGGGACGAATACCGAGCCCGGTGCCGAGCAGCAGCTTGTCAAGGGTCGCCAGCGGCGCATCGAGACGGCGAGCCACGGCGGCGTAAGCAGCGTCACAGAATGTCAGGCCGTGCTCGGCGACCAAGTCGGCCGCGTCCCGGAGAATTTCATCGTCAGCATGCATCGTGAGACAGATCTCTCGCAACGCGCCCAGCACGATGGCGGTCTGCTCGGCGGTTGCCTGAGCACGCCCCCGCATCAGCGCATTTCCCACCTCGTAGAAGGTCAGGTCCAGCACGTGCAACACGACCCGCCCGGCGCGGTGGTGCTCCAACAACTGACGGGCGGGCTCGACGTCCTGCTCGCCCTCCTCGTGAAACCACTTCAGCGCAATATTCGCGTCGCTAACGACGTCGATCACGGACATCCCGTGCCTCCCGCCCCTTGCGGATTAGATCGACCGACTCGAAGCTCCCGGCACCCGCCAGTGCCGTCCGGGCACGATCGAGCGCGGCGTCAATCGCCGCCGTGTCGGGCCAGCCAAGCTCACGACGTGCGGCCAGCTGCAACAGGGCGCTACGCGTGAGACCTCGCCGCTGGGCCTCCCGGTCCACGCGGTCCAGCAGGTCTTGGGGGATTGACACCAGCACCTTTGTCATGACGTGAATTATATCCGGGAGATATCCCGTTGTCAAACCGCCCGCTCCTCGTCCGCCCCCGGAAACGGTGGCACCACCTGCCGCCTCCCGCCCTGCCCGCCCGGAATGCGGGGCCCCGCCTCCGCTGAGCGCACAGCATTCCGTTCGGAGGGCCAAACACCCGCCATGTGATCTACCAATGCCGGTGTAGATTTGACCGCTTGGCGCCGGTTCCCTATTGAATTCTGGCTCCTGGTGACGCCGACCCTAAACAGCCACCAGACGCACATTATGAAAAAACCCTGCAACCTAAGCGGGGCCTCAAAAATAGTGGTGCCGCAGGGCGGAATCGAACCGCAGACACGAGGATTTTCAGATCTCGGGCAAGGGGTCTACCCTGATGCTGCTGTCGCTGGAATCCGCTTGGGACGAGAGTTTCCTGAATCCCGAGTGCCTACGACGTTGCTCCCATCTCCCCATATCGACACGCTCCTGGTGACGCCAAGGTGACGGCGAACATCCATCACGTCGTGGAGATACCCGTCCAAGCACCCAATAATCGGCCACCCGCCTCAGGTCCCGGGTACCACAATCGCACCCCCGGCCCAATCTATTAAGAACGCTGGAGCGCCCGGTCGTGGTGATCGATGTTGCGTAACAAAATTGTCTCGGGATCCAGAAACTCGAAGGTCACCCGAATGTCCATATTCACCGAGCATTCATAGATGCCTGGCGTCCCTTGAATCCGCTTCATCCGTAAGGCAGGATGCGCGGGTGGAAATCGCAAAAGGTACTGGATCGTCTTCTCCACCTGTCTAAGGAGGCGAGGATCGTCCTTGGACAAGCGTTGAAACTGTTTGGTGAAACGAGCAGTCCGCTGGAGCTTCACCGGGGTTCGTCCGGGGGTTCCTGCGTGAGATCCTTCATGAACTCCGTTGCCGAGGTGTAACGTCGGCTAATGCGCCCGGCGATTTTGTCCGCATCGGCCTCTTGTTCACCCTGTTGCCAGGGTTCGGTCCAATACCAGGCTTGATCGTCGTGCTCGACCAGCGATTTCACCACGGCATACACGGTCTCAATATCTGTAGGCTCGTCGAGACGGTCAATGAGCCGGTGGAGCGTATCTTTGTTGACGGCCATATCATCACCCCCGTTTACGACACTGACGTCGTGGCATCCCCACCCTCGCTTGATCCTGAGCGCGTTGACTTAACACCCGCATCTCAGTCACTAGGTCGGCGCACCCCACAGCATTCATTCTTCACGCGATCACTTCAACCGGCCGGGATCCCGTTCCGTGAACTGTGGAGCCCGCACTTCCTTGGCCCACCCCGCCACATCTTCTTCCGTGATAGTTTCGGCTGTGGTCGTGGGTGCGAAACGCGCCTGAACGTCACCCGCATCCGGCAGACGAAGTTTTTGGACAACCACCGTCCCATCCTCCTGCCTAACAAAGGCGAGCACGTCTCCGGTTTGGATGCCCATCTGATCCCGGACTCGCTGGGGGATCGTGATTTGCCCTTTCGTGGTCACTCGGGCCGTATCCATACCCACCCTCCCGGTAAGGAATTCTTACTCATTATACTACGGGGAGGGCATGATACACGCCGCTCCTGGTGGCGCCGTGGGGACGCCAGCCTCCAACCCGCCACATTGCCGCTGACCACCCCATCGCCTTTACGGACGCCACGAGACCAACCTCAGCCTGTCGGGGCTGAGTCCGTCACGGTCGTCGCAGGACCTCATCGTGGTGCCCACACACGCGAAACACAATGTGGTCTGGGGCAAACTGACAGGTCAGCCGCAAGTCGCGCGACGCCCGCACTTCCCAGATGTCTAGTCGTCCTTGAATCTTCTTGGTCCGTAGACTGGGATGATCGCGGTCCGACTGGACCCGGTCGACCGCCTCCAAGATGGCCTCTTGCTCTTCGGGTCGAAGCTGCTCATAGGCACGAATAAAACGCCGGGTAAACGCGACCGTCATTCATCGGCATCCGTTTCCGCTGCCCGTCGTAGCGTTTCAGACGCCCGCTCCCCCGGCCGACTACGCACCACGCGCCCCGCGGAAAGGTCCTCCTCGGCCGCCCGTTCGGCCTGTTGCCATGCGGGCGTCCAAAACCACTCCTGGTCGGGGTCTATCGCCACCATCTTACGAGGCCGCAGCACAATCCCGCGGTCGTCCTCGCTGATCTCCACGTCGATGTAATCACCCTCCACCAGGTGCAGGCGCTCCCGCACGGCTTTGGGTAAGGTGATTTGGCCGTGCCGGGTCAACTTGGTCAGCACACGCACCCCTCCTTGGCCTCTTGTGCGTCTTAAATCATGATTTCCTAAATTATATGGCGCACCAGGCTAACTGTCACGCGGTGCCGTGCTCTAAGGTGAAATAGCGGTCACGGCACAAGCTTGTCCACAAAAGGTCTGGATTCGGTGGCGGGGAAACAGTGTGGTACGATGCATCTACGAAGCGCCCTCTTTCGTGGTGTTTTGGGCGTCTTTCCAACTTCGATATCCCGCACCCGGAGGGCCTTTTGCCTGTCCGAACGGCGCTTTCCGCGCTAAGCCACTGCAGGAGACGGGCTAACCGGCATGACACCGTCAGGAGCGGGAGCCGCCGGCCTTGGTCATATCCTCGGCTCTTCCTCCTGGTGACGCCGTGGTGACGCCCCCCAGCTCTTCCGAGGGTCCTGACACTGAGTCTCCGCAAGGCTTTCGCGTCTTCTCACCGCCACGCTCCGATACGGATTTCCCCCTCGTGGTGACGCCGGTCCTAAGCGGCCACCCAACGCGCATAACGAAAAACCCTGCAACCCACGCAGGGCTTGAAAAACGTTGGCCCGCAGGGTGGAATCGAACCGCCGACACGAGACTTTTAAGATCTCGGGCAAGGGGTCTACCCCGCTGCTGATGTCGCTAGAATCGGCTCAGGACAAGGGGTTCATGTATCCCGCATGTCTACCCCGTTGCTCCCGTATCCTCGTTCCCAGACGCTCCTGGTGACGGCGGCCTCATCCTGCTCGATTCCTCGAGCGGTATCCTGCCCAACCGCGTCACGGGCCATGGATGAGTCAACATGATGACTATCTTGTTTAGCGTGACGCTTTGTCAGCAATCTTTCACTGGGGCAGCAGCGCTCACGCGTGGCCCCGCGCACCCAACCAAGGAAGTCCCCGTGAGGGTTTTGTAGCACCGCGGCCGGATCCGCGCCACGTTCGCGACGGCCCAGGGGAACCGCCATTCCGGCTCGACCTTCGCGAGACTCCCCCACAGGAACGGGCGCCCACCTTGGACCGCCTTGAGATACCCGATGGCCGGCTCCACCGAGTTTCGTCCCCAGATCCCGCCGCATCCGGTCCTTCCGCAGCTGGGTCTTGGGAATCCGCCCCCGTGGCGCCGTGACCGTCCGCCACACCCGGTGCGTCAGCTTCTCCGGCGGGATCGCCGCGGGAATGTGCCGCGCGCCGACCCGTCCCGATTCTTCTCCCTCCCATACCCCGCATCCGCTAACACGCCGCGCGGGGTCCGCCCGTTGTTCGCCCGGACTTGATCCAGCACGCCCAACAGGTGAGGGCTGTCAGCCGCCGGCTGCGTCATCGTCGCCGCGACCATGATCGGGGAGTCTGCATACACCGCGACCTGCGCGTTGTCCCCTGGGATCAAGGCCTTGCCGCTGTGACGCATGATCCGCGGGTCCGGGTCGGCGACGTGCGTCTGGGCCTGGGCTTCCGGGGTCGCGGGCTCCGCCGGCGGGAGCGGGACCGATTTCCCGGCCGCCTCCGCTTGCGTGGCTTTCTCGGCCGGGGCCGCCGCGAACCGGCCCCGGCCGTTCACTGCGGCTCCCGGCACCGGCGTGGCCGCTGCCGCGTCCGCCGCGCTCCTCGTCGGGGCCCGTTTGGTGGCCCGTCGGCGTCCAAACGTATACCCCGCCCGGCTTTCACACACGCTACACCCCCGGAGACGTCCACGGTTCTTCGTCCCGCAAAGAGGTGAGCATCGTGTCCCCGTCGGAACTCATCGTGCCGGATCCGGAGGATCCGCGGGTCACCCATGTATTCCCAGCGGTCACCGGACCCGAGCATCACCTTCGGACGCAGGAATTCGTCCAAGCCCTTGCGAAATGGCTGGTGGAGGAATTCGCAAAGGAGGACCAGGCGCGTGCCTAATCTTCCCCCCGCCGCCCGGTGCGCCGCGCTGTACCGGGTCAGCACAGCGCGGCAGGCGGTGACCCGGGACGCGGACGACGAGTCCCTTCCCCTCCAACGCAACGCCATCCGCGCCTTCGTGACGGATCATCCCGGCTGGACCCTGGTGGCCGAGTTTGCCGAAGAGGGGATCTCCGCATTCCGCACCGCCACCGCCGATCGCGACATCCTCCAGGACGTCCTGCGCCAAGCGCGCTTGGGTCAGTTTGATATGCTCCTGGTGTTCAAGGCGGACCGTCTCAGCCGTCAAGCCTTTGAGTACCCGTTCATTCTCTCCGCGTTGCAGAAAACCGGCGTCCAGGTCGTCAGCGTGGCCGACGAGCCCGGGGGCAAAGATCTCAAGACCGACGGCCAGTACGATAAATTGCTGCGCTTCCTCGAAGGGTGGCAAGCCGAGACCGAGTCCGTGAACACATCCATTCGAGTGACCGAGCGCATGCGGCAGTTGGCGCAACAGGGACCGTGGTGGTCCGGGGGCCGTCCCCCCTACGGATACCGATTCGACAAGACCGCGAGCCCGGTACCGCTGGTCGTCGACGACGCCGAAGCGGCCACCGTCCGGCAAATCTTTGCGTGGTACCTGGATGAAGGCCTGGGCGGACCCAGCATCATCCGTCGTCTAAGCGCTCAAGGCTCCCGCACCCGTCACGGCGCCCAGTGGCATATCCTGACCATGTACCGGATCATGTGCAATCCTGTTCTGACCGGTCGGCTGCGTTACGGGAACACCTCCCGCCAGCGCAACCACTCCATGGTCAAGCGCCTGCACGACCTGTCCGGCGTCATCCTGTCCCCGGTTGTCCCCTCACTCATCATCATTCCTCAAGACCGATGGGAGCAGGCCATGGCCCGCTTGGCCAGTTACAACCGGCGTGACGCCGCGCCGCCCGTCGTCTCCGCCCGCGCGGATCGCGGACCCCTCCTGCTCACCGGGCTCGCCCGTTGCGGTGGATGCGGAAATGGATTCCAAACCCACCAACATCACGAACGACGCCGTCGCAAGGAGGGGATGGTGATCTATCGCCACCTGTACTACCAGTGTCAGACCGCCGCCGCCAAGGGGTCCCATGCCTGCCCGGGTCAGCATCAGTATTCGCGCCGCAAGGTCGAGCCGGCGGTTTTGGCCGCCGTGCGGCGGACACTGACCGCGCTGGACACCACCGCCGTCATAGCCGAAGCACGGCGTTATGCGGAACAAACGGTGTGGCAGCAGACGGCTCGCGCCGACCGTTGGCGCCGCCAACTGCAGGAGGCCCGCCAACTGCAGGACGCGTGGGCACAACGGCTCAACGCCCTCCTGCTCCACCCGGACCAAAGCCCCTACACCGAAGACTTTGTGGCCGCCCAACTCCGGGACGCGCAGGCGCGCATGGCGGCGGCCGAAGCGGAGTTGGCCCAGATCGACGCCGCCCGGCAGAATCTGGAGGCTCAACGCGCTCGTCTCGATGCCTTCCTGGCCGCCGCTCCCCGATGGTGGGACCGGTTCTTGGCCGCCGAACCGCGCCAACAACGCCAGCTGCTGCGGCACATCCTGGAGCGCGTGGAATTGCGCCGCGAAGGCTTTACCCTGTACTACCGGGTCACCCCCGACGCCCTGGGCGAGGCCGGTGGTCCGTCCGTGCGCTGGAGCACCATAGACCGCTGGGCTGGCGGCGCCACTTCCTAACCGTTCGTCCACGGTCCCGGCCGCAGCATGGTTGTCGGCGGTTTTGTCGGCGTGGTTAGTGATGCAACCGGCACGGCTGTCGTCAAAGCCGGTGTGGTGGACGACCTGATGATTGTGCTGGTCACGCTCACGGCGCTGGGTCTCTTCACCACGCCGGCGTTCGAGCTGACCGCCGCATGGCGATGGCTGTTTTGGGCGCTCATCGTCGGCGCCTACATCTTCGGCATCTTCGGCATGGTGCTGGTCACGGTGGTGATGTTGACCTACCTCTGCTCGTTGGAAAGTTTCGGCGTTCCCTATCTGTACCCCATCGGCCCTCTCAACCCATCGGAGCTCGGCGACACCTGGATCCAGCTGCCGCCCTTCCGGTTCCTGCGGCGGCCGCGCACCGCACGACCGGTCGACGTGCAGCGGGCATCGCCGCCACCGAAAACCGGCGACCCGCACCTGGCCGACGCGCAGGCCGAGGTGCGGCGATGACGGGTCGGGCGGGTCTGCTGTGCGGCCTGCTGTTGCTGGCGTCCGTCCTCAGCGGCTGCTGGGACAATCGACCCATCGACGCCCGAGCGCCCGTCCTGATGCTGGGGGTCGGGCCCGCGCCCCATGGGCGCGTGTCCGTTTTCCTGGAGACGCCCAGTCCGAGCGGACTGATGTCCTTGACCAATGCGGCGGGCGGCGGCGGCTCCGGTCCGTCGTTCTATGTCCTGACCGGGACCGGCGGCACCGTCCTGACGGCGCTCTCCAACGCCGAGACCACATCGGACCGGGACATCTACCTCGGGCAGACCGGCATGGTGATTTTGTCCACGAAGCTCACCCCGATGGAGCTCAACATGACCCTGCTGACGCTGGCGCGGCTCGGCCCCTTCAGCAAGACGGCCTACATGGGCGTGACCAACGTGCCGCTACCCCAATTCATGAGCTTCACGCCCGAGGAATCCAAGCTGCCGGCCCTGTATTTTCTGACCGCGTTTGCCTGCTCCCACTGCCTGCCCGTCAACCTGGCCCGCACCGTCTGGCAGGCCGAGGAAGCCCGCATCACCCCGGGCGCCAGCCTGTGGTTTCCCCTGATCACTCCGCAGAAAACCGGCTACGTCATCCGGCAGGCGGCCCTTTACCGTAGCGATCGGCTGGTCCGCGTGCTGTCTCCGGCGGCCACTCTCCTCTTCGGTTTGGCCACCCAGCACACGTCCAAGGCCGCTTTGGACCTGCCACCCATCCAGGGCGTCCCCGTCTCGGTCCGCGCCATCAGCGCCACGACCCGCTACACCGTCCAGTGGACGCACGGGCGGCTGCACATCACGCTGGCCATCCAAGCCCAGGGGGTCCTCGACGTGCTGGGAGAAGGGCTGGCGACATCCAGCGTTCTGACCCGCTTGGAATCGGAGGTGTCGGCGCGGATTGCCGGCGGGACCCTCGCCCTGCTGAGGCAATTGCAGGCGCTGGGCGTCGACCCGGTGGGGTTTGGGCGGGCGTTTCTCTATCGGCATCCGGAACTTCGTCCGCAATGGCCCTCCCTGTATCGGCACGCCGTCATCCACGTTCAGGTGACCACCGCCATCCACAACATCGGCGACGTCACCTGAGGCAACCGGCGCGGACACCCGGCACCGGCCGCCAGATCCGCCGCAAAGGAGGTCCGCTTGCCCACACGCACCATTTCGCCCGGTCAATTCGCCACCCTGATTGTGGCCGCCTACTTGGGGGCCGGCATCTTCCAGTTTCCCCGTCAGCTGGTGGCGAGCGGGGGCTTGGATGCCGTTTATGCCTTCGCCCTGGAGTGTCTCGGGGCCTACGGCGGCCTCTGGCTCTGGTTCCGCGTCAATCGTCTGCAGCCCGACCAGCAGGTGTCGGGCTTCAGCCGACGGTATGTGGGTCCCTGGCTCGCCTACCCGCTGTTGGCCTTCACGGTCGTGCTGCACATCGTCTTGGCGGTATTGGCCCTGGCCAATTTCGGATGGGTGATGGTGACGTTCTTTCTGCCCGATACGCCGGCGTGGGCCATTCGGACCGCCGTGCTGCTGGTGGCGCTGTACATGGCGTGGTTCGACACGCCGGTGCTGGGGCGCACGCTGCAGACGGTGGTGCTGCCCGCCATGCTGGCCTCCATTGTCATGGGCATTCTGCTATTGGATCGGATGAGTTACGCCTATGCGCTGCTGCCCACCCTGCACCCGGCCTGGAGACCGCTGCTGGTCGCCGCGTACCGCGGCTCCTACATTTTTTGGGGCTACGAGGTGACGGTCACCCTCTATCCTTTTGTGCGCTCGGCCGATAGGCGGCGAGCGGAGCGGTTGGCTCTCTGCAGCATGGCCGGCACATTTCTGTTTCTGCTCTTTGGCTACACCCTGACCGTGGGCGTGGACGGCCCGGCCATGGTGGCGCTCACGCCCTGGCCGGCTGTCTCCGCCATGCGCCTCATCGACGTGAGCGGCTTCATCATCAACAAGCTGGGTCTGCTGGTCGTCGTCTTCTGGGGACTGTTCGTCCTCGCCTTCAGCGGCATTCGTTTGTGGTGCGTGGCCCATGACGTGATGCCCCCGTTCGGGCTCAGCGGGGTGGCCCGTTATCGCCTGCTGCTGCTGGGGACGGGTGCGGTCGTGTTTGGGCTCAGCTTTGGATTCTCGAGCGTGGTGGCGGTGGTCACCTTCAGCGAGCGCTGGATGGTTCCGGCCATGATTGGCTACAACTTTGGACTGCCGCCGCTTCTCCTCCTGGCCGCCGCCATCCGCGGAGTCCTGGCCGGACGGGGCTGGCTCAAACCGGCTTGACGCCGACCGGCGGCCAGTTGCCGCCGGCGCCGCCTTCCCCTATGGTGGAACGGAGAGGGCGTCTCCTCCCGGTGGCTCGCACGCCTGGACTTCCGGAAAGGAGGACGTGATGGCCGTCATGCCCGACGCCGGTCGCCCGGGTCTCACGTGGGCCGATGCCGTGGTGGGCGCCGGCACGCTGGCCGCCATCGCGGCCGTGGTGGCATGGGCCACGCACGGCCACGGATTTCGGCCGGAAACCGGCGCCATCAGCTTGAGCCTCGCCCGTCTTCCCCTCTACGCGCTGGCATCCTGGCTGCGCATGGCGGCGGCCTATGTCCTGTCCCTCGGGTTTGCCGTGGTGTACGCGTACCTGGCGGCCTTCAATCGGCGCGCCGAACGCTACCTGATTCCCGTGCTGGACATTTTGCAGTCCATCCCCATCCTGTCCTTCCTGCCCGTGGTGCTGCTGGGTTTCATCGCCCTCTTCCCGCATTCGTCGCTCGGCCCCAATCTCGCGTCCATCGTCCTCATCTTCACCAGCCAGGTTTGGAACATGGTCTTTGCCCTCTACAGCGGCTTCATCACCATCCCGACCGAGCTGAGGGAGCTGGCTCAATCGCTGCGGCTGTCCGCGTGGCAGCGCTTCCGCATGCTGGAACTGCCCTATGCCATGGGCGGCTTGGTCTGGAACTCCATGATGTCCTGGGCCGGCGGCTGGTTCTTTCTGATGGCGGCCGAAGAGTTTTCGCTGGGCAACAAGAACTACCAGCTGCAGGGGCTCGGCTCCTATCTGCAGACCGCCGCCAATCAGGGGCGCTGGACACTGGAGATCATTGGGCTGGCCACGCTGATCGCCGTCATCGTGGTCATGGATCAGCTGGTGTTTCGGCCGGTGCTGGCTTGGGCGGAGAAGTTCAAGATGGAGATGGTGGAGGGGGAGCCGCCTCACTCGGCCGTCCTCATGCTGGTCCGCCGGTCGGTTCTGGTGGAGCAGTTCGGGCAGCGGGTGTGGGCGCCGCTCACCGAATGGTCGGACCGCACCTTCCGCGCCCGGAGCAGCCGGCGCCGTCCCACCCTGGCCGCCACCGCGAGTCTCCTGCGCGCGCTGGCGATGGCGGCGGGCATTTATCTGGCCTTCGTCGCCATCCGCCATGGCATCGTCCTGCTGGGCGCGAGCCGCCACCAGGCGCCCATGGTGCTGGCAGCGACCGGTGCCACGCTGCTGCGCGTCCTGATCAGCATTGCCATCTCGCTCGCCTGGACGATTCCGCTGGGCGTGGCCATCGGTCTCAACCGCCGTCTGTCCTCCACGCTCACGCCCATCATCCAAATCTTCGCGTCGGTGCCGGCCACGGCGCTGTTTCCGGGGGTGGTGGCCATCCTGTTCAATCTGCACGGAGGCTTGAACATCGCCGCGATTCTTCTGATGGTGCTGGGCACCCAATGGTATGTCTTGTTCAACGTCATCGCCGGGGCTTCGGCCATCCCGGAGGATCTCAAAGAAGCGGCCCGCCTCTTCCGGCTGGAGGGCCTCACCGCGTGGCGGACGCTCATCCTGCCGGCCATCTTTCCCTATCTCATCACCGGCATCATCACCGCCAGCGGCGGCGCCTGGAACGCCAGCATCGTCGCCGAATACGTGTCCTTCCAGGGTCACACCCACCACGTCTTCGGCGTCGGCTATCTGATTGCCGAGAGTGCCCTGACCGGCCACTTTGCGCTGCTGCTGCTGTCGACGCTGACCTTGGCCGCCACCGTGGTGCTGGTGAATCGGTTGATCTGGCGTCCTCTTTATCGACGGGCCGCCGAACGCTATGCTTTGCAGTGAGCGGGGCGGACGTCCGGCTCGGAGGGGAGGCCAGCATGGCGCTGCGGCGGGAGCGGGCCGAGCCGTTGATCCGACTCCTCGGCATCAGCAAGAGCTATACCCAGCCTGACGGCTACGACATCCCCGTCCTCGACGACATTACGCTGGAGATCCATCCCGGCGAATTTGTGGCCCTGCTGGGCCCGTCGGGGTCCGGCAAGTCCACTTTGCTGCGCATCATCACCGGGCTGGTCCGGCCCTCGTACGGCACGGTTCTCTACCGGGGACGGCCCGTCGTCGGTCCCAATCCCCATGCCGCCATGGTGTTCCAGTCCTTCGCCCTGTATCCCTGGCTCACCGTGCAGCAGAACGTGGAGATGGGGCTGACGGCCAAAGGGGTGCCGCCCGCCGCGCGCCATGAGCGCGCCCACCGGCTGATCGACCTCATTGGCCTGAACGGGTATGAGGACGCCTTCCCCAAGGAATTGTCGGGCGGCATGCGCCAGCGCGTGGGCTTCGCCCGCGCCCTGGCCGTCGACCCCGAGCTCTTGTGCATGGATGAGCCGTTTTCGGCCCTGGACTTCCTCACCGCCGAAAACCTGCGTTCGGAACTCCTGGACTGGTGGCTCGATCGCCAGATTCCGACCCAGGCCATCTTGATGGTGACGCACGGCATTGAAGAAGCCGTCTTTATGGCGGACCGCATTGTCATCCTTTCGAAGAATCCCGCCCGTATCGTCGCGGACCTGCCCGTCACCCTCCCCCATCCCCGCAACCGCAAGTCCCCGGAGTACATCGCCTTGGTGGACCAGGTCTACAAGGTGGTGACCGGATGGGACGAGGCGGAGGCGCCGGCGGAGGCGCCCAATCCGACACTCGATGACGCGTCGCGTCTGCGGCCGCTGCCCGACGCGCATTTGTCCATGTTGACCGGATTGCTGGAGCTGGTGGCGGACCGGGGCGGGCGCGACGACCTGTACCATCTGGGGTCGGAACTGCTGCTGGAAGTGGACGATCTGCTGCCGGTGACCGACACGGCGGAGTTGTTCCACCTGGCCACCGTTCAGGAGGGCGACCTCATTCTGACGGAGGCGGGCGAACGCTTCTGCCGGGCGGAACCCGCCGAGAAGCAGGCGTTGATTCGGTCGGAACTGGCGCAGATCCCCCTCTTTCGCCTGATTGACCGCGTGCTGCGCTCCAAGGCCAACGGCAGCATGGTCAAGGAGTTTTTCAACGACATCCTGGAGGAGCACTTCTCGGTGGAAGACGCGGAGGCGCAGTTGCGCATCGCCATCTATTGGGGCCGCTACACCGACCTGTTTCACTATGACCCCGACACCGAAACGCTGTATCTTCCCGAGACCGCGGAGCCATCGGCGGACGCGGCGCGTTAAGCCGGGCCGCCCGACTCATACTACGGGTGGAGGTGTTGGCATGCCCCTGTTTCGCTGGGATTCGGACATGGACCGTTGGCGGGACGAGATGATGCGGGCCTGGAATCGCATGACGCAGGATTTCGGGCGCGGTTTCGACAGTGAGCCCGACCATTATCTCGTGGATGTGGGGGACCGTCTGGTGTTGGAGGTGGAGCTGCCCGGCGCCAACCCCGACCAGGTGGATCTGGAGGTGGACGACGAAAGCGTGAGCGTCCGCGGCGAATGGCCGGCCGCGCCGGAGGGGCTGGAGACGGTCCGCCGCCAGGGCCCGTTCACGCTGTCCGTCAACCTGCCCGCGGAGATCGACCCCGACAACACGGAGGCTCAGTTCCATCACGGGCTGCTGCGCGTCGAGATGCCCAAAGCCGCCGGTCTGCGCCGGCGCCTGCCCATCAGCATCCAGAGCGCCGCGCCCGAGAACCGGCCGTCGCTCAGCAGCTAGCGCGATTGCTCCCGACCCGCCCCTGGCTTCGGGCCACGACGCCCCTCCCTGGCCACCGCACGCGCCCCCCGGCCTCGGGGCCGCTTGCCGGTGGCTCTTGCCTGAGCCGGCGAGGCCGCCCCGGCTTGGTGTCCCTCGCGTGTCCGAAGATACCGCGGGGCGGGTGGCCGGCATCGCGGCGAGCCGCATCGGAGGCGGTCCCTACTTCCGATTTTTGGGCCGCCGGCCCGCCACCCACCCCAGGACCAGTCCCATGAGCAATCCGTCGAATCCCGGCTCCAGAGGGGAGCCGGGCGGCCCAATCCAGAGCACGCTCGCGCCTTCGGCCACCAGCGCGCCGATGGCGACGGCGGGCAGCAGGATCCGCCAGCGAACGGGACGCCGACCGGTGGTCCCGATGGCCAACGCCCCCAGCACCGCCGACGCCATCGCGATAACCACGGCCAAGACGGCCGTCATGCCACGACCACGTTCACCAATCTTCCCGGCACCGCTATCACCCGCGCCACCGTCCGGTCTCCCACCAGCCCCGCCACCGAGGGATGGTTGAGAGCCGTCCGAGCCAGAGCCTCTTCGTCCAGACCGGCCGCCACCGTCATCCGCGCCCGCACCCGCCCGTTGATTTGAATCGCGATCTCCACCTCCTGGTCCGCCAGCCGCTCGGCGTCATAATCCGGCCAACGGCTTTGGTGCACCGATCCCCGCTCGCCGAGCCGGTGCCACAGTTCTTCGGCCACAAACGGCGCGAAGGGCGCCAACATCTGCGTCAGTGCGCGCTGTCCCGTGCGGAAAGCCGCCTCCGAGACGGCCGCCTGCTCGGCCGACAGCACGTTGGTCAGCTCCATCAGGGCGGCCACCGCCGTGTTGAACGCCTGGCGCTCGCCGATGTCCTGCGTCACCTTGCGGGTGACCCGGGCCACTTCCCGCAGGACCCGCTCGTCCGCGTCGCCGCCGCCACCCGAGCCCCGGCCCGCCACGATGCGCCAGACGCGCTGGAGAAAGCGCTGGGTGCCCTCGACGCCCGCCTCGCTCCACTCCATGTCCTTATCGTACGGCGCCTGGAACAGCATGAACAGCCGCACCGCATCCGCGCCGTACAAGCGGACCATGTCCTCCGGACTGACGGTGTTGCCCTTCGACTTGGACATCTTGGCGCCCTGGTTCACCACCATCCCCTGCACCACCAGCCGGTGAAAGGGCTCTTCCACCGCCACCCAGCCGGCGTCGAACAGCGCCTTGGTGATGAAGCGGCTGTAGAGCTGATGCAGGATGGCGTGCTCCTTGCCGCCCACGTACAGGTCGACCGGCATCCAGAAGCGGGCCAACTCTCGATCGAAGGGCGCCTCGGCGTCGTGGGGCGAGGTGTAGCGGAGATAGTACCAGCTCGAGTCCACGAAGGTGTCCATGGTGTCGGTTTCGCGCCGGGCTTGCCCCCCGCAGCGCGGGCAGGACACCCGAAGCCAGCTCTGGGCCGCGGCCAGAGGACTCGCGCCCTCGCCCGTGAAGGTGACGTCCTGGGGCAGCCGGACGGGTAGATCCTCCTTCGGCACCGGGACCGCCCCGCAGCGGGGGCAGTGGATGATGGGAATGGGCGCGCCCCAGTAGCGCTGGCGCGAAATAAGCCAATCCCGCATCCGATACGTGATGTGCGGACCGCCCAGACCGCGGGCGGCAAGCGCCGCGGCAATGGCGCCCTGCGCCTCCGGGCTGGCCAGACCGTCAAATTCGCCCGACGCCACGAGACGTCCGGGCGCCGTGTACGCCGCGTCGGCAGGCGGCTGGCCCGACGGGGGCACCACCACTGTGACGATGGGAAGACCGTAGCGCCGGGCAAATTCGTAGTCGCGCGCGTCGTGGGCCGGCACGCCCATCACCGCACCGGTCCCGTATTCGCTCAGGACGTAGTTGCCCACCCAGATGGGCACCGGCGCCCCCGTCAGGGGATGGCGCGCATAGGTCCCCGTAAAGAGGCCCAGTTTTTCCGTTCCTTCGGCGACCCGTTGAATCTCCGGCCGGTTGCGCTGCTCCGTGACGAACGCCCGCACCGCCGCCTCCTGGGGCCGCCCTTCCACCAGGGCGGCCACCAGCGGATGTTCGGGCGCCAGCACGACGTAGGTGGCTCCGAACAGCGTGTCGGGCCGCGTCGTGAACACGCGGATCGGCTCCCGGCCCTCGACGGGGAAGACCACCTCCGCGCCTTCGCTGCGTCCAATCCAATGCTGCTGCTGGCTCTTGATGAAGCCGGGCCAGTCGAGACCGGTCAATCCCTCCAACAGCCGATCGGCGTAGGCGGTGATGCGAAAGTACCACTGCACCAGATCCTTCTTCACCACCACCGTGTCGCAGCGCCAGCAGCGGCCTTCCTCGACCTGTTCGTTGGCCAGCACGGTCTCGCAGCTGGGGCACCAATTGACGGCGCCCGAGCGCTGGTACGCCAGACCGCGCTCGTACAGCAGCAAAAACAGCTCCTGGGTGAAGCGATAGTATTCCGGATCGCAGGTGGCCACCTCGCGGGGCCAATCCAGCGCCAGCCCCAGTTCCTCCATCTGGCCCTTCATGTGGGCGATGTTGGCGCGCGTGTAAGTCTCCGGATGCCCGCCCGCTTTGATGGCCGCGTTCTCGGCCGGCATCCCGAACGCGTCCCACCCCATCGGATGCAGCACGTTCCAGCCCCGCATGCGAAAGTACCGGGCCAGCACGTCGCCGATGGTGTAGACGCGCACGTGACCCATGTGCAGATGGCCCGACGGATACGGGAACTGCTCGAGACAGTAAAACTTGGGCGCCACCCCGTCCCGTGCCTCGTGCGGCGGATGTTCGGCCCATGCCTTCCGCCAGCGCCGTTCGACGTCGGCTACCCCGTAGCGGCCTTCGGTTTCCGTCCCCGTCGCCATCGCCGTTGCCTCCTCGAAAAAACAAAAATCCCCGGCGCCCAGGGGCGGATCTGCTCCGCGGTACCACCCTGATTCGGCCGAGGCCCTCGTCGCCGCGCTAACGGGCGGCTCCCGGTTTTTCTCCCCCGCGAGTCGGGGGCGGCGGCCGCCGGCTCGCACCTTCCGCCGGCTCTCTTCAGCGCCCGCCCGTCCCCTAAGCTCGGGATCATCGACTGCTGTGCCCTGTCCGCTCAATTGCTGTTCAGTATAGCGGCGCCCCTGGGCGTCGTCAACGCCGCGCCCGCCGCCGGGTAGGCCATCGGGCCCGCGCCGACGCCGTCCGCCCGGCCTCCGGTCCGGGCAGGGACCGCGCGTTCGACCCCGCGCCGCATCCGTCCGGCCGCCCCGCCCGGACGGGTTCTCGCCGCGCCGGACCCTCCCCATCCCCCCGCATGGGGCGCGAAGACCCCCACCGGCCGGCGCGGCCGCTCACATCAGGATGGCGCCGAGGTCGGCCGGTCCGACCTGGGCGGCATACCGCTTAAGATACCCCTGGGCGATGCGGGACGGCGGAGACGTCCAGGCGGCGGCCCGCCGGTCGAGGACCCCCGGCGGCACGTCCAGCGAGAGTGTCCGGGCGGCAATGTCGATGGTGATGCGGTCCCCGTCCTCGACCAGGGCCAAGGGTCCGCCCAGCGCCGCCTCGGGCGCGATGTGGCCGACCGAAATGCCGCGCGTGCCCCCCGAGAAGCGGCCGTCCGTGATCAGGGCCACGTCGCGTCCCAGCCCCATGCCCTGGATCGCCGCCGTCGGCGCCAGCATTTCCGGCATGCCTGGACCCCCGCGCGGCCCCTCGTAGCGGATCACCACCACATCGCCGGCCGCCACCCGACCGCCGCGAATCCCGGCGGCGGCATCCGCCTCCGATTCAAACACCACCGCCGGGCCGCTGTGGCGGTCCTGGTCGCCCAGCGCGGCGGTTTTCACGACCGCCCCCCGCGGCGCCAAATTGCCGGTCAGAATGGCGATGCCTCCCGTGGCGCTGTAGGGGCGGTCCACCGGGCGAATGACCTCCCGATCCGTGACCCGCGCCCCGGCCACAGTGTCGGCGAGGCTGCCGCCGGCGACGGTCCGGGCCCCGGTCCGCAGCAAATCGGGCACCCGAGCCAATTCCGCCAAAATGGCCGACACCCCGCCGGCCCGGTGCACGTCTTCCATGTGCCACGAGGAGGCCGGCGCGACCCGACAGATATTGGGCGTGCGGCGTGACCAGGCGTCGATGCGGTCCAGCGTGTAGGGCACCCCCGCCTCCTGCGCCATGGCCAAGCCGTGGAGAATGGTGTTGGTGGAGCCCCCCATGGCCAAGTCCAGGATGAACGCGTTGTCGAACGAGTCCTGTGTCACCAGGTCCCGCGGTTTGACGTCGTCGGCCACCAGGCGCAGCAGGGCTCGGGCCGACCGCTCCGCGAGCGCGGCCCGCTCGGGGGTGTCGGCGAGAATGGTGCCGTTTCCGGGCAGGGCCAGACCCAGGGCTTCGGTGAGGCAATTCATCGAGTTGGCGGTGAACATGCCCGAGCACGACCCGCAGCTGGGACACGCCAGCCGCTCCAACTCCAGCAGCTCCGCCGCCTCAAGACGGCCCGCGCGGTACCCGCCCACCCCCTCGAAGACGGAAATCAGGTCAATCGCGCGGCCGTCGGGAAGTCGCCCGGCCGGCATCGGCCCGCCGCTGACAAATACGGTGGGCACGTTCACCCGCAGCGCTCCCATCAACATGCCGGGCGTGATCTTGTCGCAGTTGGGAATGCACAGCAGCCCGTCGAACGCGTGGGCCATCACCATGGTCTCCACGGCGTCGGCGATGAGCTCGCGGCTCGGCAGCGAATAGCGCATGCCCCCATGGCCCATGGCGATGCCGTCGTCGACGCCGATGGTGTTGAACATGAAGGGCACGCCTCCGGCCGCCTCCACGGCGCGCCGCACCACTTCGCCGAACCGCATCAGGTGCCGGTGTCCGGGAATGATGTCGACGTAGGAATTGCAGATGGCGATGAACGGTTTGTCGAAGTCCTCTTCGCGCACGCCCGCCGCGCGCAGCAGCGCGCGGTGGGGGGCGCGATCCACGCCCGCCTTGATCGCATCGGACCGCATGGCTGTCTTCCTCCCGACTTGGTTCTGGTCAACTCCCGCCGGACGGCGACGGGCTGCCCAGCATCATTTCATCCAGGGCCTTCCCCGCCGGCACCATCGGAAACACGTTCTCCTGGGTGGCGACGCGCACGTCCAGCAGGGCCGGTCCCGGCGCGGCGGCCAAGACGGCCAGCCCGTCGTCCAGCTCGTCCCGGGTGTCGACATGCCATCCGCGCCAGCCGTACGCGGCCGCCAGACGCGCCCAGTCGGGCACCTGGCCCATGTCGACGGCGGAATAGCGCGCCTGGCAAAACAGCTCCTGCCACTGCCGCACCATGCCCAGACTGTTGTTGTTCACAATCACGACCCGCACCGGCAGCCCGTAATTGACGGCCGTCGCCATCTCCTGCACGTTCATCTGAAAGCTCCCGTCGCCGGTGATGAGCCACACCGGCCGATCCGGCCGCGCCACGAGGGCTCCCAGTGCCGCCGGCAGGCCGTAGCCCATGGTGCCGAGACCCCCGGAGGTGAGCCACTGCCGCGGCCCGGGGATCGGGCACAACAACGCCGCCCACATCTGGTGCTGGCCGACATCGGTCACCAGGACGGCCCCGGGGCCGGCTCGGCGGCCCACGGCTTGAATGACGCCTTGGGGGCGCAGCGGCCGGCCGCTCTCGCCGTCCAACGCCATGGGCGTCATGACGGTCCAGCCTTGACGGGCCTGCCAGCCGCGGATCTCGGCCCACCAGTCCGCATACGGACTCCTCTCGCCGCGGCGGTCGGATCCCCGCGCCTCGACCGCGCGCACAAACCGCGGCAGGGTGTCTCGCAGATCACCGACCACAGGCACGTCGACCCGGACGCACTTGCCCACCTCGGCGGGATCAATGTCAAAGTGAACAATGCGCCCGCGCGGCGCAAACCGATGGTGGGGGCCGGTCACGCGGTCATCAAAGCGGAGCCCGAGGCCAATCACCAAATCGGCATGGGCGGTGGTGCGGTTGGCGGCGTAGGTGCCGTGCATGCCCACCATGCCCACATGGGCGGGATGGTCGCCGGGTACGGCGCCCAACCCCATCAGGGTCGACGCCACCGGCAATTGGGTCAGAGCCACCAACTCCGCGAACGCCCCCGCGGCTCCGGCCTGAATGACGCCGCCGCCCACCAAGAGGAGCGGGCGGTGGGCCCGGGCCAGCGCGGCCACGGCGGCGGTGATGGCGTAGTCGGATGCGCGGGGCAGCTCCCGCAAGCCCGGATCCGGTCGGGACCGCACCGCGGTCTCGCCCACCAGCACATCTTTGGGCACATCAATCACCACCGGCCCCGGACGCCCGTGCCGGGCAATGGCAAATGCCTCGTGGACGGCGGCGGACATCTCGTCCGGACGCTCGACCAAGAGCCCATGCTTGGTGACCGCCCGCGTCACCGCCAGGACGTCGGTCTCTTGAAAGGCATCCGTGCCCAACAGTCCTCGCGGCACCTGACCGGTCACGGCCACCACCGGCACGGAGTCCATGTGCGCCGTCGCCAAACCCGTCACCAGATTGGTCGCACCCGGCCCCGATGTGGCGACGCACACCCCCACCCGACCGGACGCCCGCGCATAGCCGTCCGCCGCGTGAACGGCCCCCTGTTCATGCCGCACCAGCACATGGCGAATATCCGCGTCGTACAGCGCGTCGTACAGAGGCAGCACCGCCCCTCCCGGATACCCGAACAGCACATCCACGCCCTCTTGGCGAAGACCCTCCAGCAGCGCCTGAGCTCCTCTCACCCCGATTTCCCCTCCCCTCTCCGCGTGAGCGCCGGCGCCCGGCCGCCGGTCATGTCAACGCCATCTGACAGCGGGCGCGAAGCTGTCGAGCGGCCGCTTCGCCAAACGCCATCGTGCCCAGGTGGGGCTGCTCGCGCATGACCTGTTCCACGGCCTCCCGGATGGCGGTGGCCAGAGTCGCCGCGCCCAGCGCGTAGCGACACAGCAGCGCGAAGGACAAGATGGCGCCGGCGGGGGTGGCCGTGTCGCGTCCCGCCAGATCCGGGGCCGACCCGTGCACCGGCTCGAAGAGTCCCGGGCCGCCGTCGCCCAAGCTGGCCGAGGCCAGCGCGCCGAACTGGCCGGCCAGGCCCCCCACCATGTCGCTCAGGATGTCGCCGAACAGATTTTCGGTGAGAATGACGTCATAGGCGCCAGGGCGCGTGACCAGGCCCATGGCCGCGCTGTCCACCAGCTGGTGGTCCAGCCGCACGTCCGGGTATTCGCGCCCGACCTCGTCCACCACTTCCCGCCACAGGCGCGAGCAGGCCAACACATTGGCCTTGTCCACCGACGTCACCCGCCGGCGCCGCTCCCGGGCGGCGCGAAAGGCCACGTGGGCGACCCGCCGGATTTCCTCTTCGCTGTATGCCATCGTGTCCACGGCCGAGCGTCTCCCGTCGGGCGTCTGCCGGCGTTCCCGCGGGCGCCCGTAGTAGAGGCCGCCGGTCAGCTCCCGCACCAGCAGCACGTCAAACGTCTCCGCCCCGGGCGGCTGCTCGGCGAAGGCCGGGGCCCGAGGCAGTGTCCACGCCGGGCGCAGATTCGCATAGACCCGGAGGGCCCGACGGAGCGCCAGGAGACCGGCTTCGGGGCGCTCGTCGGGCGGCCGCCCATCCCAGGCCGGGCCGCCGACGGCGCCCAGAAGCACGGCATCCGCCGCCTGCGCCCGGCGCACGGTCTCCGCCGGCAAAGGCGTGCCCAGCGTGTCCAGGGCCGCACCGCCGATGACGCTGGTCACCACCTCCAACGGGCGTCCGGAACGGCTCTGCAGCTCCCAGGAGGAAACCTCCATAACCGGACGCGCGGCCGCCATCACCTCGGGACCGATGCCGTCGCCGGGCAGCAGCAGAATGCGCCACGGCCGGCGTGCCTGCGCCATGCTCATGATGAACTCCTTTCTGTGGGGGCCGCGACGCCAAGCTCCCGTCGGAGCCGCGCCATCAGCCCTCCCGCATCGAGAATCTCCTGCATGAAGGGAGGCAGCGGATGCACCGGGTACCGCTCCCCGCGGGTTTCGTTGACGATGACGCCCGCCGTAAGGTCGACGCGGATGGCGTCACCCATCTGAATGCCGGCTGCCGCCTCGGGCGACTCGTAGACCGGCAGCCCGATGTTGATGGCGTTGCGAAAGAAGATGCGCGCGAAGGACGCCGCGATGACACAAGGCACGCCGGCCCCGCGGATGGCCAGGGGCGCATGCTCCCGCGAGCTTCCGCAGCCAAAGTTCCGCCCCCCGACGATGATGTCGCCCGGCCGGTGCTCCGCCGCGAAGGCGGCGTCCAGATTTTCGAGACAGTGCGCGCCCAGGATCTCGGGATTGCCGGTCACCAGGTAGCGGGCCGGGATGATCACGTCGGTGTCCACGTTGTCGCCGTATTTCCACGCCCGGGCCGCCATCAGGCCACCTCCTCGCCCATGACCTCGGCCGGGTGGGTAATGCGCCCCGTGATGGCCGAGGCGGCTGCCACCGCCGGGCTGGCCAGATACACTTCCGCCGCCGGATGTCCCATCCGCCCGACATAGTTGCGGTTGGACGTGGACAGGCAGCGCTCGCCCGCTCCCAGCACACCGGTGTGGCCGCCTAGGCAGGGTCCGCACGTGGCGGCGCTCACAAACGCACCGGCCTCCAGAAACACCGCGATGAGCCCCTCCCGCACGGCGGCCAGATACACGTCCTGGGTGGCGGGAATGACAATGAGGCGGCAGTCCGGCGCCGCCCGCCGGCCGGCCAGAATGCGGGCCGCGATCCGCAGATCCTGCAGGCGCCCGTTGGTGCAGGAGCCGATGAACACCTGATCCAGGCTGACGTCGCCCACTTCACTGATGGGGCGGGTCTTGGACGGCAGCCAGGGAAAGGCGACCTGCGGCTCGAGGCGGCTCACGTCGACGTCGATGACGGCGCGGTAGCGGGCGTCGGCATCCGGTTGCAGCCAGCGCGGAGCGCGCAGCGCCCGGTCCTGCTCGTACGCCGCCGTCACGGCGTCGGGAGCGATGAGGCCGACCTTGCCGCCGGCTTCGATGGTCATGTTGGACATGGTCAGACGATCCTCCATGGCCAGCCCGGCGATGGCCTCGCCGCCAAACTCCATGGCCATGTACAGGGCCCCGTCATCCCCGATGAGGCGGATGGTGTGGAGGATGAAGTCCTTGCCCGTGACCCAGGCCCGCGGGCGTCCGTGATATTCGAAGCGCAGCGTCTCCGGCACTTTGAACCACGTGCGTCCCGTGGCCATGGCGTAAGCCAGGTCGGTGCTGCCGACGCCGGTCGCAAAGGCGCCCAGCGCCCCGTAGGTGCAGGTGTGGGAGTCGGCCCCGACGACGATGTCGCCGGGCACGACGATCCCCCGCTCCGGCAGCAGCGTGTGTTCGATGCCGCCGGTGCCTTCCGGGTAGTAGTGCCGGATATGCTGTTCGCGGGCAAACCGGCGCATAACCGCCGTCTGATCCGCGGAACTGATGTCCCGCGCCGGCACGAAATGGCTCGCCACCAGCGCAACGCGCTCGGCGTCGAACACCCGCGTCGCCCCGGCCGCCGCAAACTCGCGGATGGCGACCGGAGCCGTGATGTCGTTGCCCATGACCAGATCGACCGGGACCTCCACCAGTTCACCCGCCGTCACCGGCCGTCCCGCCGCCTGCGCCAGCAGCGCTTCCGCCAACGTCATTCCCATCTCAGTGCCCCTCCCCCGTCGCGGCCACCGCCAGAGATCCGCGCCGCGCCCGATTGAGCGCGTTCAAATAGGCGCGTGCGCTGGCCTCCAGCACATCGGTCGACACCCCGCGCCCCGCCACCACCCGCCCGTCCACCCGCACCCGGCAGTAGGCGTCGCCTTGGGCATCGCTGCCCTCGCTCACCGAGTGCAGCGCATAGTGGACCATCTCGCCCGGGATGCCCGTGGCCCGCCCCAGGGCCCGGCACAGCGCATCCACCGGACCGTCGCCCACGGCCGCCTCGCGCACGGGCGCTCCCCCGGCGGGCCGCACGCTCACGGTCGCGGTGGCCAGACGCCCCCCGTCGCTGGACACGTGGAAGTCCTCCAGCGCGAAGGCCTCCTCCCCGCCGGTCACGCGATCCTCGGCCAGAATCCGCACATCGTCGTCCGTCACCTCTTTCTTGCGATCGGTCAGATCCTTGAAGCGGCGAAACAGGTCATCGGTCTCCCGGTCGCCCAGCTGGAAGCCCAGGGCTTGCAGGCGCACCCGAAAAGCGTGGCGTCCCGAGTGCTTGCCCAGCACCAGGGTGTTGGCCGTCACGCCGACGTCCTCCGGCCGCATGATCTCGTACGTGCTGCGCTCCTTGAGCACGCCGTCCTGATGAATGCCCGACTCGTGGGCAAACGCATGGGAGCCCACGATGGCCTTGTTGGGCTGCACGGGCATGCCCGTCAGCCGGCTCACCAGCCGGGACAGCGGCCCGATGCCGGCCGTCCTGATGCCCGTGCTCAATCCGATGGCGTCGCCCCGCGTGGCCAGCACCATGGCCACCTCTTCCAGGGCGGTGTTGCCGGCCCGCTCGCCGATCCCGTTGACGGCCACCTCGGCCTGGCTCGCGCCGGCCATCAGGCCGGCCAGTGTGTTGGCGGTGGCCAGCCCCAAATCGTCGTGGCAATGCACCGACACCGCCACCCCGTCAATGCCGGGCACCTCGCGGCGGATGCGGGCGATGAGGTCCCCGAACTCGGCCGGGGTCGCGTAGCCGACGGTGTCGGGGATGTTGACGACCGTGGCGCCGGCCTCAATGGCGGCGCGCAGCAACCGGCACACAAAGCGAAAGTCGGACCGCATGGCGTCCTGGCCGGAGAACTCCACGTCGTCCACGTAGCGCCGGGCCAGGCGAACGGCGGCGATGCTCTGCTCCACCACCTCGTCTTCGCTCTTCCTCAGCATGTGCCGGAGATGAACCGCCGAGGACGAGGTGAAGACGTGGATGCGGGGTCGTCGAGCTCCCTCCAGCGCGGACGCCGCCCGCACGATGTCCTCCTCCCGGGTCCGCGCCAGGGCCGCCACCGCGCTGCCGCTCACCGCTTGGGCGATGGCCCGCACCGCCTCGAAATCCCCGTCCGAGGTGTGGGGAAACCCGGCCTCGATGACGTCCACGCCCAGCGCCTCCAGATGGGCCGCGATTTCCCGCTTCTCTCGGGGCAGCAGGTTGACGCCGGGGGACTGTTCGCCGTCTCGCAGCGTGGTGTCCAGGATGGTGATGCGTCTCATGGCCGGACCTCCTCCGCCGCCGGGACCGGCGTCGAGGGATCGGCCGCGGCGCCGGCGGGTTGGAGCCACGACATCATGGACCGAAGCCGCCTGCCCACCTCCTCAATCGGGTGCGCGGCGGCGCGCGCCCGCAGTCGGCGATACACCGGCCGACCGGCCGCATTCTCCAGGATCCAGTCCCGGGCGAAGCGGCCCTGCTGAATGTCGTCCAGCACGCGCTGCATATTGGCCCGCACATGCTCGTCCACCACCGTCGGACCGCGCGTCAAATCGCCGTATTCGGCCGTGTCGGAAATCGAATAGCGCATGTACGACGGGCCGTCCTGGTACATCAGATCGACAATCAACTTCATCTCGTGCAAACACTCGAAGTACGCGACCTCCGGCTGGTAGCCCGCCCCCACCAGGGTTTCGAAGCCCAGCTGGACCAAGCGGGTCATCCCGCCGCACAGCACGGCCTGCTCGCCGAACAGGTCCGATTCCGTCTCCTCGGCAAAGGTGGTGGCGATGACACCGGCGCGCGTGCACCCGATGCCCCAGGCCAGGGCCAGGGCCAGCGCCCGCGCGGCGCCGGTCGCGTCTTGGTGCACGGCCAGCAAGCCGGGCACTCCCTGGCCTTCCCGGTAGAGGCGACGAAACGCATGGCCGGGCGCCTTGGGCGCCACCATGAAGACGTCCACCTCGGGCGGCGCCGTGATTTGCCCGTAATGCACGTTGAAGCCGTGCGAGAACGACAACGCCGCCCCCGGTCTGAGACCCGGCGCGATCTCTTCGGAAAACAGCCGTCCCTGCCGCTCGTCGGGCACCAGGACGTGGACGATGTCGGCCCGCCGCACCGCCTGGTCCACGTCCAGGGTCTCAAATCCGTCGGCCTGGGCACGCTCCCGCGATGGGCCGGGGCGCACCCCCACCACGACCCGGACGCCGCTGTCCCGCAAATTCTGGGCCTGCGCGTGGCCCTGGCTCCCATACCCCAAAACCGCCACGGTGCGCCGGTGCAGCAGCTCCGGCTCGGCGTCGCGATCGTAATAAACGGTGGCCGTGGTCATGTTCCAACCTCCCTGTGCTCTCGGTTGTCCTGATAGTCGGGATGCCGCGGCAGCGGCGGCAGCGTCGAGGCATGGACCGGAGCCGGGCGCAGAGCCAGGCGCGCGACCGCGCGCTCCACCCGGTCGATGCCGAACGCGCGCAGGCCATGCACCGATGCCGCCACGCCCTCCGGATCGCCGAAGACGGCCAACAGCACCACGTCGCGGCCCGCCGCGGCGACGACGGCGCCCACGCGGCTCGCCTCCGCCAACACCGCGCCCCGACGCGCCTCCGCACAGCGGAGCCGTACCAGCGCCACCTCCCGGGTGACGCTGTCGGCCAGTCCCTCCACGGCCGTCTGATGGACCCGGACACCGCGGGCCACCTGGTGCGCCAACCGCTCGGCCGCCTGCTCGGATTCCGCTTCGAACTGGACCGTCACGGAGAGCGCCCGGCGCCCGCCGTCCCATTCCGCCGCCAGTCGGCGCGGTCGAATCCGCTGCCGGCTCAGCGCGGCCAGGGCCCTCTCCAGCACGCCCGGCTCATCGCCCACCCACGCCGTCAACTGAAATTCCATCGCGTCCTCCGTTCCCGTCATCCGCCGCATCGTGCACAAAAGTCGCCCCGGTCAGGGGCGACTTTCGCGGTACCACCCTGTTTCGGCGCGCGGCGCGCGCCCTCATTGGCATAACGGGCTCCAGTACTGCCCGGCGGCGCCTACTGGATTCAGCGCCGCGACTCGGGGAAGAGTACACTTGCAGCATTCGCGCCGGCTCTCACCCCCACCGGCTCTCTGTACCGAACACACCCAAGCGGCGTCCCGTCATCGTCTGTGAACTATGGTCGCTCCTCCACCGCATCCCGTCGTCGCGATCCGCCCCGATAGCGCCCTATCGCCCCCAAACCGGGGTGAGCCAGTCCGCATAGCGCCGATCCTCACCGCGCACCGCCCGGAAGAACGCGGCCTGCAGGCGCGCGGTGATGGGTCCCATCCGCCCCGAGCCAATCCGGTAGCCGTCCACGTCCACCACCGGAGCGATTTGGGCGCCGGTTCCGGTGAGAAACACTTCGTCGGCCACGTACAATTCCGAGCGGTCAATCGACCGTTCCACGACCGTCAGACCGGCGTCGTCGGCCAGCTGCATGACCATCTCCCGGGTGATGCCTTCCAGGATGTCGTCGGTCACCGACGGGGTCAGCAGGCGCCCGCCGCGCACCACAAACACATTGGCCCCGCTGCCCTCGGACAGATGGCCGTCGGAGCCCATGAGCAGGGCCTCGTCGTACCCCTTGCGCCGGGCGTCGTCCACGGCCAGGGCAATGTTCACATACGACCCGGTCAGCTTGGAACGGGCCGGCATGGCGTTGTCGCTGACACGCTCCCAGGCCGAGACCATCACTTTGAGCCCGCTCACATCGACGTAGTTGCCCATCGGCACCGCCAAGATGGCCACCTCGTCGCGAAGGTCTCCCAGCCCCACCTTGATCACCCGCGAGGCCTTGAAGGCCAAGGGCCTGATGTAGACATCCCGGTGAAAGTCTCCCGCCCGGAGGAGGTCGCGCGTGTGCTGCAGAAACTCGTCCACGCTGTAGGGACACGCGATGCGGATCATGCGGCAGGAGGCCTCAAAACGGCGAAAGTGATCGGCCGCCCGGAGCAGGAACAGCTCCTGCTGCGGTGCGCTCCAATACGCCCGGATGCCTTCGAAGCACCCCGTCCCATAGTGCAGAGCATGCGTCGCAATGCTGACCGTCGCCTCTCCCAACGGCACCAGGCGCCCCCCGAAGAACGCCATCCCCTCGTCGATCTCGGTCAGGGCCGACGGCCCGCTCGCTCCCGCCCGCTCCACCGCGTTCTCGCCTTGGCTCATAGCCCACCTCCGCCCGACGTTGGCACAAAAAAATCCGCCCCTCAAAGGGGCGGGAACAACCCGCGGTACCACCCTCGTTCACGTCCCCGGTCAGAGGACGCCTCGCCTAGGATAACGGTCCCGCCGTGACGCGGCCGGTTCCGACTATTGGGCCCAGGGGCCGTTCGCCGGAACTGCTCGGGGAGGAGACGCTTCCCGTCCGCGGCGTCGGCTTTCAGCCAGGACCGACTCTCTGTCGCCCGGAGATAGGGAACGGCGATATCCCGTCATCGCACTGCTGAATGGGGTCCCCAGCAGCTTTTCTGGTCATTGTACCGGGAGTCCGAACGAAGTCAAGGCGTTTTCGAAAATATTTCTGTCCGGCGGGCCCGCGGACGCCGCTTACGTTAGGGTCGCCACCGCCGATAGTATTCAGTATCT
>DAHVOH010000339.1 GCA_027318915.1 Clostridiales bacterium | reverse complement strand
CCCAGTTCCCGGAACGCCTGCGGATCGCTGCCGGGATAAACGCGGTAGCCGCGCAGATGACCGCCGGCGAGCACCGGCTCCGGGCGCAGCAGCTCCGCGAGCACGGCCGGACGGCGCGCGACCAGGGCGCGCATTCGTGCGGCGAACTGCGGTGCCTCGACATCAGACGACGGGAGAGCGGCACTCGGCAGCGGCGCGTTCACGGCCAATCGCCGCGGTAACGACAGCGATTGCAGCCGGCCATCGCGGCGCAGCAGGACCTTTCGGGGCAGCACGGCGGCGAGTTCGGCGCCACCGGGCACGCTGTCCCCGACCGCGTACACTTTGGCGGCCTGCGCGTTGGGGCCGAGGATCGCCAGCCCTCCGGTGGGGTCATCGACGGCCATCACGCCGGTCAGGACCAGCGGCAGGGAGGTCCGCGGGGCATCCTGGCCGAACGCGCCGCCGGTCCGCGGGGCGCGACCAAATAAGTGGCTCGAGACGATCTGCGCCGCGTCCGGTGCGCGCACGTGCGGGTGCCATACGGTCGGCGGCGAGATCGG
>DAHVOH010000338.1 GCA_027318915.1 Clostridiales bacterium | reverse complement strand
CTCCCCTCCCGTAGCCGGAGAGGCACCGTGGAGCGAAAGCGAGACGGTGGAGCCCTCTGACCGCGTGCTCATCAGGAGCACGGGCAAAACTCCAGGTTGTCATGGGCAATGAACGCAGATGTAGCCTCGTTACACGCAACTCCGGTGGCGGAGACGGTCGATCACGGGCGAAAGCAACCAGAGCTGACCGAAACGAGTCTGAAACGGCAGTTCTCACCGGCGGGGTATCAGCGGCGACATGGAGGGAAAGTTGCTGTGGAAACGGGAGAAGCCCTCGGCACCCGGTGAAGAAATCTCATCGCGGAGGCTGCCTCGATAACCGTGACCGGGAAATGGGGGCAGCCGGGGTCAGGGTGGCGGAACGGACCGTAGTCCCGGGGATCCGCGTGCAGGAAAACCCGCGGGGAGGAAAGGGTCCGAACCGATAAACAGTCCGGACGACCGCAGGCGGCCAGGGGGCCAGGACCAACACATCCATCAACTGGCAGGAGCTCAGGCGATGGATCTAGCAAAAGGCGAAGTCTGCCCCGACGCATCGATGCT
>DAHVOH010000337.1 GCA_027318915.1 Clostridiales bacterium | reverse complement strand
CTTCAATGCTGCCGCGGCCATAAGGCCGCGGAAATGGGGCAGGCGGCAGCGTGACGATGGACGCCGGGTCCCTGCTTCAATGCTGCCGCGGCCATAAGGCCGCGGAAATTACCGGCATCCCCCAGGGCCACGCGGGTATTGTTCGCGGTGCTTCAATGCTGCCGCGGCCATAAGGCCGCGGAAATTCGCGGAGCGCGAGGCGCGGGCGATGGCGGCATGGGTGCTTCAATGCTGCCGCGGCCATAAGGCCGCGGAAATGTGGGCGGCCCCGTGCTTCCAGGCTATGAGTATGACGCCGCTTCAATGCTGCCGCGGCCATAAGGCCGCGGAAATAAAACCGCGCTGCGGACGATAGCGGGGCCCGGTTGGTGGCTTCAATGCTGCCGCGGCCATAAGGCCGCGGAAATCATCCCAATACCGCCATTCGCGGAACTCAGGACAATGCTTCAATGCTGCCGCGGCCATAAGGCCGCGGAAATGTCGTGGTCACCGCCGCCGCCACCGCCGCCGCCCCAGAGCTTCAATGCTGCCGCGGCCATAAGG
>DAHVOH010000336.1 GCA_027318915.1 Clostridiales bacterium | reverse complement strand
GATCATGGATGCCGGGGCCGCAGGCTGACATCTCCGGCACTGAGCCAGACCGTGCCCGTATCCATGCAGGTTACCTGCAAGCGCCCGTCGGGGCCGAGGCCCAGCACCCGGGCCGCACGCACGCCCTGGGCATCGTCGATCTGAACGGTCTGACGGGTCAGGCGATCCGCCTTCTCCCACAGGGGCAGGAAAGGCGTGAAACCCTCGTCCGCAAAGCGCGCGAAGTCTTCCCGCCATTGGCGGAGAATGGCACCGGCGAGGGTACTGCGGGTGACCCTGATGTCGAGATCGGCGAGGCTCACCGCAGTGTCCGGCAGACTGGGGTCCTCGTGGATGTTGAGTCCCAAACCCACCACCAGTCGGGTTTCTCCGTGGCGGCGCGGGCGGGCTTCGATCAGAATGCCCCCCAGCTTGCGCTCCCCCACCCAAAGATCATTGGGCCACTTGACCCAGAGATCGGGCAGGCGCGCCTGTAGCAGGGTGAACACGGACAGGGCGGCAACGATGGTTAGTGCCGCATTGACCGGGCTGTGCTGAGTCCAG
>DAHVOH010000335.1 GCA_027318915.1 Clostridiales bacterium | reverse complement strand
GCGAACCCTTTTTGTTCCTGTAGAACAAAAAGGGTTCCAGGTCGGTGACGCGGCGCCGTGGCGGGTTTATGCCGTTGCCCGCCGCTTCAGGCTTTGCGTGACCGCCTCGGCCAACGCGGCCAGGGTGTAGGGCTTGGCGAGAAAAATTGCCTCCTCCTCGGCCAGCGCCCGCCGTGCGCCCTGTGCCGCGTAGCCGGAGACCAGGATCGCCGGCAGGTCCGGCCAGCGGCGGCGAAGCGTCGCGAGCAGGGCCGGCCCGTCCATCCCCGGCATCATGACGTCGCTCACCACCAGGTCCGGCCGTGTTCCGTCTTCGAGCAGCGCCAGTGCCGCCTCCGCCGAGTCCGCGGCGCGCACCGCGAACCCGCGCCGCCGCAAGGCGCGCTCGGCCAGGCGCCGCACCGGCGCCTCGTCCTCGACCAGCAGCACCGTCGCCGCGTCTTCCTCCCGGCCGGGCGCGGCCATCACTGGGGGCGCCTCGGGGGTAATCGCCTCGGGGATGACCGCCTGGGGGGCAACCGCCTTGGGGGCAACCACAAGGGGG
>DAHVOH010000334.1 GCA_027318915.1 Clostridiales bacterium | reverse complement strand
CGGCAAACTTCGTGCGTCCGCCCGCTGCAGATCTCCTGCGAGCCCTAGGCGTCTAAGGCGTGCTGCGGCGGCGACCACCGATCCGGACCCCTGGTCAATTCCCTGAAGCCGGCCTTGGGGCCCCACCGCCGCCGCCAGGGCAGCGCTGACGAACCCGGTGCCGACGCCCACCTCCCCGACGGTCCGTCCCTCCAGCGGCCCGGCCAACTGCAGCACAAAGTCCGGGGGAAACCAGGCGCGCCGGAGGGGATTGTCCAGAAAGACGCCTTCCAACCAAAACGGCATGGGATGGGGCCGGTGCTGGCCCTGCCAACGAACTGCCGCAAATCCCGCTCCCAAAACCGCGATGGCCACGATCGCCCAAGCCACGGCCCACCTCCCTCGGGGAGAATTCACCGTGGTCGGCTCCGGCTCCTGGTATCGGGACGGCAGACGCGGATGGAGAGGGCTCGTACTCCAGCGGCACAAGCGGCCCGCCCAGATGGACGCGGCCGGGCTGTCCGGGAGCGGGCCGGGATCGCGGGGCCGGGAAGTCCCGGAACCCAA
>DAHVOH010000333.1 GCA_027318915.1 Clostridiales bacterium | reverse complement strand
GGAAGAGCCTCCCAATTTCCGCTCGGTTTCGCCCAACGCCAAGCCGGACCCGTCTTCTTTGCGCCACGAGGAGCCCCTCTGCGGTTTCCGGCTCGTCGGGGGTGGGTGCATTATACACGTTCGCCCTTGCGCCGCGGCCCGCGCCCGGCACCCGGGCGGGCCAACGCCCCGGGCGGCGCTCTACAATCGCCGCCTCGACGGCCACCGCGCGCCGATGCGCACTGCTGGGCGGGCGACAATGAACTTAGGAGGATCCACGACATGGTGCAGCGTTTGAGCCGAGCTCTGACCTTCATTGCCGGATCCGTGGTGGGCGGCTTGGCACTGGCATTCGTGGTCGTGGCACTGCATCCGAGCCTGATTACCCCGGCCCGGCGGACCTCGGCACACCCACGCGCCGCCCCGACAACCGCCGCGAACGGCGCCGAGCGGCGCGAGCGGCGCGAGCGGCCGGTAGCGAGCTACGCCTCGGCCGTCGAGCGAGCCGCCCCGGCGGTGGTCAATATCTACACGGCACGGCTGGTCACCGAGCAAGTCAATCCCTTC
>DAHVOH010000332.1 GCA_027318915.1 Clostridiales bacterium | reverse complement strand
CACTCGAAGATGGCTTGGCGGGCTTCCGCCCGGGGGCGAAAATGGCGGAGATTGGCGGGAAAGTCACGTCTTGGCGGCCCGAGCGGGTCAGGGCGTGGGAGACGCGGACGCAACGGCGCGGTCGGTACGGGGGTCCTCCTGGGTCAGTGCGGCCACGCGCAGGTTGTCCGGGTCGGTGGCGTGGCCCCGGACCCGCTGGGTGGTGAGAGTGTGGGGCGTGGCGGCGGCGAGTACGGTTTCCCAGAGATCCTGGTTGAGCACCGGACGGGCGTTGGAGCCGCACCTCCCGTTCGCTTGCCAACGGGCCAGCCAGCCGTCAGCAAAGGCTCGGACGACCAGTTGGGAGTCGCTCTTGAGCGTTGCGGCGCACGGGACCGCGCCCGCTTCATGCCGCAATCTGTCCGCAGCCGGTGTGGATTGCGGCGAGTGGCCGGAGCCCCGAGGCGGTTCACCGTCGTGCTCGGAAGGAAAGTGGCGCGGCGCATCCTTATGGTCTGCACACCGGCCCCCACCTTTCCCACGCTATGATCGGTGTCCCTTATGCGGAGA
>DAHVOH010000331.1 GCA_027318915.1 Clostridiales bacterium | reverse complement strand
AGCCTTCGCCGGGATTTCATCGCACCCTGCGGCTATCGACTCTCCGTATTTTCCTCCGTCACCTCGCAGCGTGCGCCGCACTCGATGCGCTGCCCGACGCCCGTCTCGATGATCGCGTTTTCGCCGAAAGTGACTCCCCGCAGCGCCGGATCGAAGCGGAACGTGCGCAACACCGGCAACGGATCCTCGCCGCGCAGACCCGTGCGGGGGTCGATCGAGGGGATGATACAGCGCGTGCACGGCTTCACGAGCTTCAGTCGAACCCGGCCGATCCGCACACACTCGATGTGATCTTCGGCAAACGGCTCGAGGCCGCTCAGGACGACGTTGGGACGGAACCGCTCCATGGGAAGCGCCGCGGTGAGGCGCTCGTTGAGCACATCGAGTGAGGCCTGGTTGCAGACCAGCACCGGGTAGCCATCGGGAAAGGCCAGCGGGACAGGCCGGGGACCGGCGAACGCGGTATCGGCCCGGCGGGCCGGGGTGCGCGGGGCGCGAACCAGCCGGGCAGGCTCGCCCAGCGCGGTGCTGATCCACTCCGCGGCCGCAT
>DAHVOH010000330.1 GCA_027318915.1 Clostridiales bacterium | reverse complement strand
TGCCCCGAGCCCCTTCCGGAGCGGGCCATAAGCCCGTAGAATCCGGCCTCTTTTTTTGGGGCGGAGCCGCGGGCCCGTCCGGATCGGACACTTGAGAGCGACAAGATCATGGTAAGCATTCGCCTGACCCGGCGCGGGGCGCGGAATCAGCCCTTTTATCACGTGGTGGTGACGGACAGCCGTAAGCGCCAGGGGGGGGCCAGCCTGGAGAACGTCGGGTACTTCAACCCGATCGCCGGCCGGGGCGAGACCCCGCTCAGGCTGGACCTGGGCCGTATCGATTACTGGGTGGGCCACGGCGCACAGCCGTCCGAGCGCGTCCGGTCCCTGATCGCTTCGTACCGGAAGCAGGCGAGCGCCTGATCGCCCGGAGGCCGCGGGGTCTGCCATGAGCGGGGCCGGCTGGGTGGAGCTGGGGCGCATCGGGGCGCCATTTGGCTTGGCCGGATGGGTTCACGTGTCGTCCTACACCGACCCGCCCGAGGCGCTGCTGAAGTATCGCCCCTGGCGGCTGCGCTCCCGGGCCGAGACCCGGACGGTGACGGTGGCC
>DAHVOH010000032.1 GCA_027318915.1 Clostridiales bacterium | reverse complement strand
GTGAGGATCTCGTACGGCAGGTCGGACTGATAGTCCAACTCTTGACGGACGTAGTGGTTGAACGCACCGGAGTATGGACCATGGATGGCGACGTTGCTCGGATCGTGGGAGGGCCGCTCCGCCCCGTCATCGGCCTCGTAGCCTACGAACCGGCCGTCCAATCGTCCGATGACTTGCCCTCGATCGCGCAGCAGCTCGCGGAAGAAACGCCCGTGCTCAATGCGAAGGTCGACCCGGTCCACGTATGCCTCGGACAGCCCGGTGACCGCCGCGATCCGCCGCACGAGGTCGGCCCTCTCCTCCGGCGTCAGTCGGGCACCACGGGCCAGGGCCCACGGATAATCCCGGGAGGCCAGCGCCTCTGCCTCCGCCCGCACCTCATCGAAGGACCGGTCGCCGTGTTTTCGGTGATAGTGAGCCAGGGCGGCATAGGTGGGAAGATAGAGCGCCGTCGGTTCATCGTTGCCCTCCGTGAAGCGGATCGTGGCCATGTCGATGACCGAGGAGATGAGCGCGATACCGTTGGGGAACCATCCGTAGCGCGTCTGCAGGTGGTCGGCCAAGGCGCTCGCCCGCACGGTCCCGTACGATTCGCCGGCAAGGAACTTGGGCGACAACCAGCGTCCGTTCCTTGACGTCCAGAGTCGGATGAGCGCACCGACCGACTCAAGGTCCTTCTGGAAACCGTGGTACTCGCCCGCCTTGCCGCCCTCCACGACTCGGGAGTAGCCAGTGGTCACCGGGTCAATGAACACCAGGTCGGTCACGGCGAGGAGGGTCTCGGCATTGTCGGCAATCCCCCACGGCGGCGGAGTCAGCGCCCCGGCATCGCCCATCAGCACCCGACGGGGGCCGAGCAGACCGAGGTGCAGCCACACGCTCGACGATCCCGGTCCGCCGTTGAAGGCGAACGTAACCGGGCGGGTCGTGGGGTCCGCCCCCTCCAGCACATAGGAGGTGACAAACATCTCCGCCTTGGGCCGGAACCCGGTCCACTTTCCATCCTCCACCACTTCCTCCCGAAGCACCATCCGCCCGGTTGTGGCGGTATAGCGGAGCTCCCCGGAGGGCGTTGTGAGCGCATGGCCCGTGGTGACGAGATCGTCCGTGGGGGTGTTACGCACGCCCTCCCGGTCGGACTCGATATGGGCCTTGGCTTCCTTGGCAGCGGTTTCGCTCTGCGGCTCGGTCATCAGTCGTCGTCTCCTTCACTGGTCGGGCTTCGAGCCCTGGGGCCGCGGATCGGGGGGATCCGTCATGTCCCTTCCTTCTGCGTACCGTTCACGCGTCGGCTCGTCAAGCCCGCACCCGATCTCCGCGCAGGCGTGCCCCAAGCGCCGGTGACAACGGGTGCGGGCTCGGAAACCCCGGCTCAGGGGCCCCTCGGGATTGCGAAGGCGCGCCGGCGCGTCCGACACACCATGCGAGCCCCCGTGCTGCCAGCCCGGTCCGTCATACGCGCCCCGCACGGCGATGAGCGACCGCCTCGCCCGGGCCCCTCGGTACCGTCGCGGGACCGGGCCGACCGGGTGCGGTTTGCGTCTGGAGGGACCAGCTGCCGTCTTTTGGGTTCGCCCCAATTAGACACTCGCACGCACACGCGCAGGGCGGTCACGGGTCGTGTCGGCGGACTCGTCTTTCGTTTCGCCGAGGACACGATGCGATAGATGGGGTGGAGCGGCGGAGATTTACGGCCCCAAGCGGCAGCGACAAGCGCCGGGCCCATCCCGGTGGGGCCACCCTCCCCCCCGGCCGGCCCATGCCTCGCCCAAGTCAACGGGACGAGCTCCGTGATGTCGAGGGGCTGATCGGCCAAGCCCCCGAGCGGTCGGAGCACCCCTGGCGAGAGAATGACCGCACGGGAACCCCGGATGCGGCCCAACGCAGGCCGGCGGCGGCGTGGTCGTGGCGATGGGGACGACGGGTCGTTGGCCTTCTCGCACCACCGCGCGATGGTTCCCCACCGGGCAGGATCTCTGGCGTTGGGCATAGGCGCCGCCGTCACCGCCGGGCCGCTCCGGACTCTCGTCCTGAATCAGGCGGGCCGCTGCCGTCGCCGCCCTGGCTCCTTGGGTCACCGACGCCTCTATCGTTGGGGTGAGCCTCGAGGGGGTGAGGCTCCTCCCACCCGCGGTCTTCCGGGGGCTCAGCGTGGCGGGAGCTCCGCTGCCCGGGTACGTGGTCCGGGACATGGTCCGAGAGGTGCGGGCTTCGCGGCCGGCGCCCGCGACCGCCGATGTGCGCCGCACTGATCGGCGAGCCATCCGCGTCAACCTCATCAATCCGCACACGGGGCTCCTTTGGACCGTCATCGGCGCCCTATACCTGTGCCTGAGTGGACCAAGGTGGGGTGGAGCGCGGCGGTCGCGCAGGGCGTCCACTGTTCGGGACCGGCCGGCAGGGCGCCTTGTTGCGAGCAGCAACGGCCGCTTGCTCGCGGTGGCCGTCTCTGCGGCGGGGTAAAATGAGCCCGTTCACGCCGCGATCCGCCGTGCCGTCTTGCCCGGACGGTGTATGCGCCCACAGATCTCCCGCCCGTCCGCCCTGACCGGCCGGCATCATCGCGACCCGCACGCCCTCCTCGCGCCAAACCCCGCACGGCCGGCCGCGCCCCGGCGGACCGGGGCCCGGGCCTGTTCGTCCTGGCTTTGGACGACCGCATCCGCCCAAGACGCCAAGCCGAACAGCAAGAAGGCGCGCCCGTGAGCCCGGGCCCCCTCCATCCTGGGCGTCCTCGGCTCGTGGGCGCGCGGCACCTGCGGCGTGCGGACCCACTCCCGGCGCGCTCCCGACCGGCCACGGCCGAGGCTCGGCCGCCCCGACCCGCCACGCTCTTCGTCGGCGGAACCGTGACCGCAAGCCGCCATCACCCAGACGCCCCCCGCCTGAAATACCTCACACCCGCGCGACGGGCGACCCGGGGAGCCCGACCGGTCAACCGGTGGCCTCCTCCGGGCTTTTGCGGCGCGACGGGCGGGGCCGTTCCCAAAACTGCACGGCGACGGGCTCGCCCTCGGCAGCCAGGCCCGCACCGGTGCCTCGGGACGGGCATACCGCAAACAGCGGACACGTGAGACAGAGCGGTTTTCGCGCCCGGCACACCAACGCGCCCAACTCCATCAGACCCTGATTGAACGCCCATGCCCGGTCGGCGGGCACCACCGCCTCGGCCAGAGCCCAAAGCCGGTGCCATCGCTCGGCACCGGCCGGCTTGGCGGGGATCGCAAACAGACGCGACAACACGCGACCCACGTTGGTGTCCAGAATGCCGGCGGGTTTCTGATGCGCAAAGGTCAGCACCGCGCCGGCCGTGTAGCGCCCCACGCCCGGCAGCGCCATCAATGCCTCCAGCGTGTCCGGCACCTGTCCGGCAAACTCGCTGAGCACCGAGGCGGCGATGCGTTTCAGCCACGCGCCCCGGACCTTGTAGCCCAGCGGGTCCGTGATGGCTTTCACGCTCTCCAGCGGTGCGGCGGCCAGCGCCTCCACGGTCGGAAAGGCTTCCAAAAAGCGGCGATAGACCGGCAGCACCGTCGCCACCGTCGTCTGATGGAGCAGAATCTCGGACACCAAGATGGCGTAGGGATCCCGCGTGTGCCGCCAGGGCAGATCGCGGCCCTCCTCTTGGAACCAGTTCACCACGCCGTCGTGGATCTGAGCCAGACGCGACGGCTCCACCACCGCCCAATATTTGATCCGCGTCATGAGACCGGCACCTCGCGGCGTTCTTCCCGCCATCTGATCCGACTCCAGGACCATGCGGCAAGACGTCGGTACAGCCAGGCCAAAAGCTGAAGCCACAGGCCAAAGATCACCGCCACTGGAAACCCCACCACGGCCATGGCGAAGCCCACGAACAGCGCCACGCCCAGGCCGAAATAGCCGGCGGGAACTTCGTGGGCTAGGACGGCCAGACCCAGCATCAACAGCAGGATGACCGACAGCGATCCGATGGTCACCCATGCATAGGTCAGCGTGCCGAAGACCGTCCGCACACGGCTGGGCGGCATCTCCACCAACACCGTCCGGCCGTCCTCCTCCGACTCCGACTTGACCTGCAGCGGTTGGCTCATGGAGACGATGAACCAGGTATAGAGCCAAGCGGTGCCGGCCAACAGCACCGCCTGGGCGGCCGGAACCCCCAGCGCGACCATCCACCACCACCCGCCCGGCGGCGTCCCAAACAGTCCGCTGACGGAGGCGGCCCAGCCCAGTAAGATGCCGGTCGGCCAGTCCCACACCCCGATCCAGAGCGCACGCCACGGATTGACCTGCAGCAGATCGGCCCCCGCCAACCAGACAACCCATCCTCCGTGCCAGCGCGAGGTCCCCGTGTACCACGCGGCCGCTACCATCCGGATGGCGACGAACGCCAACCAAAACGCCGCGGCGGCCAGCCAGACGCCGGGATGGTCGAACCGGGCGCGCACCCACCACAACACGCCAACGTACGGCAACAGCGCCGCCACGCCGGCCCAGAGCCCCCATTGCCCGGGCGGCAAACTCAGGATACGGCGATACTCCCACATGCGGCACTGCCCCCTACCCTCACCCGTCGCGCTGGCCGCCGGCACCGCCGACCACCGGCGCGGGACGGTTCAGCGGGTCCGGCCCGGGCGCCACCATCGCGGCGACCGCCGTGCGCACGGCGGCTCCGGGTGGTCCAGACTCGGCCACCCACAGCCCGCTCCGGCCGCCTCTAAAGCCATCGCCCAGCGTCAAAGAAAGCCCGATACAGGGCAGGATCCGTCGCTAACCCATACACCAGAAGCGCGGTGGCGACCGTCAGGGCCAGCACCAGCCACCACAGCACGCGCGCCACGCGCCACTCGGCGTTGCGCAGGATGAAAGCCGCCAGGGCAAACGCCAAGCCGACAACCATCACGGTGACGTACAGCATCGGGCCTCGTCTTTCCCCTGGCTCACCGGCTACGGCTGGCTGGAGGCCATGGCCTGGACCTTCGCCACATTGGCCAAGTGCTGGGCATAGGTGGTCGCGAACAGGTCACCTCCGGTGGGTGTGCCCACAAAGTACAGATAGGGAACATGGGCCGGATGCAACGCCGCCTCCAACGCCATCAGTCCGGGACAGTCGATCGGTCCCGGAGGCAAACCCAGGTGCTGATAGGTATTGTAGGGTGAGGCCACGCCCAGGTCCGCCAGGGTCAGTCGGCCGTCCACCGGACGATCGAGCGCGTAACGGACGGTCGCGTCGGATTGCAGCGGCATCCCCTGCTGCAGGCGGTTCACGAACACCGCCGCAATCAACGGGGCGTCAGCCGGCTTGGCATCCTCCGCCTGAACAATGGACGCCAGGGTCACCCACTGCCACACCGACTCGTCGGCCGGCAGCTCTTTGATAAGCGGAGCCGTGCGGCGTTGAAAATCCTGCCACATGAGCCGGATAACCTGAGCGGGTGGCGTTCCGGCCGGAATCAGATAGGTGTCCGGAAACAGGAAGCCTTCCATGGGGTCTCGCACTCCGGCCGGTGGGGAGAGTCCCGGGAGCCCATGACGAATGACGGCCAGAAACTGGCGCCGGCTGCCGAGATGCGCGTGCACCAACCGACCCACCGCCTGCATGACGGTCAGCCCTTCGGGAATGGTGACCCGGTAAAGCAACAAGTCCCCGTCCGCCAAATGCCGCACGACCCGTTTCAAATCCCACCCCGGCGACAGCTGATACGGCCCGGCTTTCAGCCGTGACGCGATCCCCTGCTGCTCCGCGAGCCAAAGAAACGCCCAGGCACTGCGAACGACCCCCCGCTGCTGGAGCAGTGCCGCCACTTGGCGAGCGCTGGCGCCTGCCGGCACCGTCACCACCACCAGCGCCCGGTCGCCGGGTTTCACCGGCCCCTGGGCCTGCTGCCAGAGACCCCAGCCCAACCCCAAGAGAGCCAGCGCCCCCGCCAACACGCCATGCCACCAACGGGGCCGAAACCGAAACCGCGTCGACGGCACCGGTCGGGCCGTCAAGCCATCCGGCCCCTTCGGGTCCCGCGGCAGCGCGCCGGCCCTCCGCCGAAGGGGAACATCGCGACGTCGGCGGGGGACGGCTTACTCTTCGTCGTCATCCTCAGAGTCCAAAACGGCTTCGTAGGCATCCACCACCGCCTGCCACTCCGCCTCGTCCTCAATCTCCACCAACTGGTCCTCACCCTCCGCCGTCTTCTCCACCCGGAGGATGACCGCCTCCGCCTCCTCCTCATCGGCCGCCTCGTAGGGCAGCAGGATGGCGTACTCTTTTTCGCTGACCTCGATCACATCCACCACCACAAAGTCGTGGTCCTCGCCATCTTCGTCGGTCAGGGTGATGACCTCGTCCTCGTCGGCGTTCAGGCCCTCGATCCGGTCCTTGTCGCTCATGCGGTCGCTCCATTTCCGGTCCGCTTCTCGGCGGTCCAAGTATCGACGCAAGATGACGGCAGCCGCCACACCGTCCACCAACGTCCGGCGCCCACGGCGGCTAACATCTCCGGCAATCAGCAACCGCTCGGCCTCACGGGTGCTGAGCCGCTCATCTTCCAGGTCCACCGGCCAGGGCAGACGGTCGCGAAGAATCCCGACGAACCGCTCCACTTTCTGCGCCTGCGGGCCGGCCAGCCCATTGAGACCCACCGGCCAGCCTACCACAATCCGGGCGATTCCGAACTCCTCGCCCAGGACGCGGATGCGGTCGATGTCGTCCGCGAGCCGGGTGCGGACGATGGGCGCCCGGGGCATGGCGATCGTTCCGGTTTCGTCGGTGACGGCAACGCCCACCCTCTTTTCCCCGACGTCCAGGGCCATTATGCGTCTTCCCCTCACGCGAGCGGCTGCCCTTCCAAACGCTGAACAAACTGCCGCAACAATTCTTCCACCAACTCATCCCGCTCCACCCGGCGGATGAGGCTGCGCGCCTCCTGATGGCTGGTGATGAAAGCAGGATCGCCCGACAACAGGTATCCGGCCAGCTGACTGATCGGGTTGTATCCCCGATCCTTCAACGCCTGGTATACCGCCTGCAAGATGGCGTCGGCTTCGTTGGCTGCCTCACCACGTCCAGGCAGGCGTCGGGTCTCGTCCATCTCCCCCATGGGCCGTCCTCCTCCGGGCATTCAATTCGGGACCTAGGAACGGATGTCCTGCAGCGCCTGGGCGCCGATGGCCCGCCGTGCCTCCTCCAGCGCCGTCGACAATCCCGCCGGGTCGCGGCCGCCAGCCTGTGCCAGGTCCGCGCGACCTCCGCCCCCGCCGCCCACCAGAGGCGCCAGACGCTTGGCCAACGAACCGGCTCGCAGACCCGTCGCCTGCGCCCGAGTTCCGACCCACACGGCCAGGTGTGCGCGCCCTTCGCTCTCGGCTCCCAACACGGCCACGTCCACCTTCTCGCGGAGCAGGTCCGTCAATTCCCGCAACATCTCCGGTGTGGCTTCGGCGACCCGGGCCACGATCACCGTCCAGGCGCCGGTCGTAGCGGCCTCGTCGGCCAGCGCCGTCGCCACCGCCCGTAGTCGCCCGCGCCGTTCCGCCGCCGTTTGCTCTTCCAATCGCGCCACCAAGTCCTGCAGGGCCCGGGCCCGGGCCGCCGCATGCTCCGGCCGCACGCCCAGAACGGCGGCCGCTTGCTGGAGCCATTCAGAGTCGCGACGGGCCCAGGCCAGCGCACCCCATCCGGTTACGGCCTCCACCCGGCGAATGCCACTGCCGATGCCCGTCTCGCCCACGATGCGCAGCGAGCCAATCTGACCCGTCCGCCGGCAGTGTGTCCCCCCACACAGTTCCAGCGAAGCCCCGGGCACTTCCACCATGCGGACCCGCTCGCCGTATTTCTCCCCGAAAAATGCCAGGGCGCCGGCCGCTTGGGCCTCGGCCAGACTGCCTTCCCGCGTTTGCACGGGCAGATCCTCGAGAATCCACCGGTTGACCCAGTCCTCCACGGTGCGCAACTGGTCCGCACTCAAAGGCTCCGGATGACTGAAGTCGAAGCGGAGACGGTCCGGGGCCACCAAGGAGCCCGTCTGCCGCGCGCCCGGACCCAAGACCAACCGCAACGCGGCATGAAGCAGGTGCGTTCCGGTATGGTTGCGCATGGCGTCCGCCCGCTTGCGCTCGTCCACCTGCGCCCGACCCAGCTGTCCCTGGTAAATCTCACCGGAACGAACCACTCCCACATGCCAGATGGCGCCATTGACCTTTTTGGTGTCGGAAATCCCGAGCACGCCCGTTTCCGTGACAATGGTTCCCTGGTCGCCGACTTGTCCGCCGCCTTCGGGATAGAACGGGGTGACGGGCAGGTAGACGATGACCGACTCGCCTTCTCCCGCTAGGTCCGTGGGCCCGCCGTCGGCCGTGAACATCTCCAACGCCGCTGACTCCTCCAGGATCTCGTAGCCCACAAAGCGACTCGCGGGCCGGTCCGGCCACTCCCGTCGCTCCACCCGGCTTCGGCTCTGCGCCCGCTGGCGCTCCATGGCCCGCGCGAATCCCTCCGTATCCACCGTCACGCCATGCTCCCCGGCGGCATCGATGGTCAGGTCCAGCGGGAATCCGTACGTGTCATACAGCAGGAAGGCCTGTTCCCCCGGCAATGTCCCATCCGGCACCGCCGTCAGCATCTCTTCCAGCAGACGCAGCCCGGCGCCCAAGGTCTGATGGAAACGCTCCTCCTCCCGTCGGATCTGAGCGGCCACGGTTGCCTGCCCCAGGAGCACCTCGGGGTACGCTTCACCCATGATGGCGCCCACCGTGGGAACCAGCCGATGCAAGAACGGCGTCTCGACGCCCAGCAGGCGACCGTAACGAACCGCCCGGCGCAGAATGCGCCGCAGCACATAGCCGCGCCCCAGGTTTGAGAATTGCACCCCGTCGACCAACAGCATCACGACGGCGCGCACATGGTCGGCAATCACCCGAAAGGGCAGCCCTTCCGGCCCGGGGTCGTACGCGACCGCCGTCATCTCCTCCGTCGCCGTCACCAGCGGCCGCAGAAGGTCGGTGTCGAAATTGGACCGCACGCCCTGCAGGACGGCGCTCAAGCGTTCGAGCCCCATCCCGGTGTCGATGCTGGGACGCGGCAGCGGCGTGAGCACACCGTCGGCCCCGCGATCATACTGCATGAAAACCAAGTTCCACAATTCTTCAAAGCGGTCACACTCACAGCGGCCGATGCCGCAGTCGGGACCACAGGCCCACTGCACGCCCCGATCGATGTAGATTTCGCTGCAAGGGCCGCAGGGTCCGGTATCACCCATCGACCAAAAGTTCTCGGCTTCACCGAGGCGCACGATTCGGTCGGGCGCTACATGCGCCACCTCCTGCCACAGCGCCGCCGCCTCGTCATCGTCGCGGTACACGCTCACCCATAACTCGTCGGGCGACAGCCCCACCTGGCCGGTCAGAAACTCCCAGGCATAGCCGATGGCTTCCCGCTTGAAGTAGTCGCCAAAGGAGAAGTTGCCCAGCATCTCGAAGAACGTCTGGTGGCGCGCCGTTTTCCCCACCATCTCCAGATCGTTGTGCTTGCCGCCGGCGCGCACGCACTTCTGCACCGTCACCGCGCGGCGATAGGAGCGGGTATCCTGCCCCAGAAACACATCCTTGAACTGGTTCATTCCCGCATTGGTGAACAGCAAGGTGGGGTCATCGGCGGGCACCAGCGGCGAACTGGGAACCGCGCGATGCCCGCGCTCCGAGAAAAATGTCACAAACTGCCGGCGAATCTCCTGTGCGGTCATCGAACCCCCCACGAAAACACGTCGAGCCCCGGAGACTCGGGGCTGCAACAAGGCCGGACGCCGGCCGGATCCCCTGGGGTCCGCCGCCATCACTCTCGCCAACATTGTAAAGACGGGCTTCACAAGCGTCAATCGGGGCTTCTGATTCCCGGCGGCCGGGAAGACATGGCCATCCAGCGGTAGAAGTGTCGGCACGCCACATTGATCATCGCCGCGACCGGAACGGCCGCCAGCATTCCGGGAATGCCGGCCCACTCCCCACCCATCAGAATAGCCAGCATCACCAACAAGGGATGCAGACCCACGGCGTCCCCCACGACCTTGGGTGCGAGCACACTGCCCTCGATCTGGTGCAGGGCCAGGAAGCCCGCCAACGCCCACAAACCGGTCCAGGGGCTCCGGCTCAAACCCAGCAGCACGGCGGGTGCCGCTCCCACCACCGGTCCGACATACGGCACGATGTCTGTCACACCGGCGACCACGCCCACCAGGAGGGCGAACGGGATGCCCAGCACAGCGGTCCAGATTCCGGCCATGAGGCCGACCAGGAAGGCCACGGCCAGTTGCCCCCGCACATAGCCCGCCAGCGCCGCATCCACGTCCCACAACATCCGCTGCACCCGCGGGTGCCACGCATAGGGCAGGATGTGCCACAAGCGCTGCGCGATGCCGTCCCGGTCCTTCAGCAGATAAAAGGCCAGGACCGGCGACGCCAGCAACGCCAGCAGGCCGGGCACTAAGCCAAACACCGCCTGAACGCCGCCATGCACTTGGGCCACCAGCAGGCTTTCCAGGTGGCGCGTGGTCCGGTTCAATCCCCGTCGAAGGGCGAGCGGCAACGGCGCCTCGTGGAACAGCCGCAGATAGTGGCTCCACGCCCCCTCCGCCGCGGCGATGAATCCCGGCAGCACCCGCGCCAAGTGCATCACCTGCTGCACGGCCTGCGGCATCACATACACCACCGCGACACCCAGCACGATGGCTACCAGAGCATAGGCCAAGAGGATGCCCAACACCCGGGGGACCCCCCGCCGCTCCAGGCGGGACACTAAAGGCGCCAGCCCGTAGGCCAGCACGACCGCAAACACAAACGGGGCCAACACCGGCCACGCCAACCGCACCACGGCGAGAAGGCCTGCAACCGCAAACAGCAAGGCCGCCACCCGGCGGCCCCGATCCACCCGTCCCTGCCCCCCGCCGGACACCCCGACTCAGCGGACGCGACGCGCCAGTTTCACCAGCCGAGCGGATCCCGCCCGCCAAACCTGGGCGTTGCGGCGCAGCGTCTGCCGCGCCTGGTCGGCAACCCGCTCCGTCATCGACTTGGGCCGGGTCGCGTACCGGGCCAGCGAGGCGGCCACGGCGCCCAGCAGAACGCCCGCCATAATGCCCCGAAAGTATGTCCGCTTCATGAGGCGTGCTCCGATCCGGCCATATTGGCCAGGCGCGCCAACTCCCCATCCAGCAGCACCTCGTACAGGCGGCAGCCGCGGCCGCTCACCGTGTATTCGATGCAACAATCCCAGCAATAAAATTGGCCCGTGCCCACTTTTCCCACATTTTTGCCCTGACAGCCCGGGCAACGCCATTCCGTCACCGTTCATCCCCCTCGTCACAGGGAGAATGCCCGGCCCCGGTCAGCCTTATGCGCTCGCCCCGCCGCCCAAGCCCACCCATGGCCACGCGCCGCATGCCCTGCCACAGGTCCGCCGCCACACCCGCCGATATCCAGCAAGCCAAAAGACGTCCCGACGCCGGGTCGAATTCCACATCCGCCACCCGGCCCAGCAGCCGACCGCCAGCATCCTCCACCACGCACCCTTCCCAGTCTTGCCGCTGGCAGGCGCGGGCACGCGCCGGACTCCACCACTCGATGTGCTCGGGACCGGAGGCCCGAATCTCCGTCGCCTCAATCACCACGCCCGCTTCAAGACGGAGATTGACCCACCGGCGCCATCCGGCACTGATGACCATGTGCGTCAGCCGCTCCGCGTCCCAGTCGATGAGCGCCTGACGCACCCGATATCGGGGCCAAATCTCGTCGCCGAAGCGCACCGGAATGTGCAGGAGGTCGCCGCGCGTCATGACGCGGCGGATAGCGCTTCGGCGATGCGGCCGCCGGCCGCCACACGGTCTCCTTCATACGCCACGGCAATCTGCCCCGGAGTCACGCCCCACTCCGGCTGCTCAAACCGGACCGAAGCGGCGTCATCAGGCATGGGCATCCACCACGCCGGTTTGACGGCACCGTGCGCGCGCACCTGGACCTCCACCCGCAGCGGTCCGGGGTCGCTTCGGGCCGCCCGCACCACATCGACAACCCGAACACGGCTCGCCATGGCCTCCGCCCGCGATCCCACCACGACCTCGTTGGCGCCGGCGTCGACGCTCACCACATAGAGAGGAATAGGCGCCGCCACGCCCAGTCCCCGGCGCTGACCCACCGTATAAAAAGCCACACCCTCATGATCGCCCAGAATCCGGCCACCGGTGTCGACAATCCGGCCAGGCCGGACAGCGTCTGGGCGCTGCGCCCGCAGATACGCGCGGTAGTCGTTGCCGGCCACAAAGCACAGCTCTTGGCTGTCCGGTTTGGATGCCGTCGTCAGGCCGCGCGCCGCGGCATACGCGCGCACTTCCGGCTTGGTCATGTCCCCGAGCGGAAAAAGAATGTGCGCCAAGTCCTCCTCGGTCAAGGTGTACAAAATATAGCTCTGATCCTTGCCGCGGTCCGCCCCGCGCCAGAGCTCGTGACGCCCGTTGTGCTCCACCACCCGGGCATAATGGCCGGTGGCCAGGTAATCCGCCCCCTGGGACCTGGCCCACTCCCACAACCGGCCGAATTTGATATACCGATTGCAGGCGGCGCATGGATTCGGCGTTGTCCCGGCCAGGTACGCCTCCTCGAAGGGTGCCATCACGTGCTCGCGAAAGGGTTCTTCCACATCCACCAGGTAGTGCGGCACCCCGAGCCGCTTGGCCACCCGCCGGGCATCCACCACAGCCTCCAGCGAGCAGCAGCTGTTGGCCATCTCCGCCGGCAGGTGCCGCATCGTGACCCCCACGCACTCATAGCCAGCCTCTAACAACAAAGCGACGGCCGCCGAAGAATCGACGCCGCCGCTTAATCCGACCGCGACAACGCCTCGACTCACGTGCCACCCCCCGCTTCCTGCCAGGCCAGCGCCGGCGCTTCCTGCCCTTGGCGCGCCACCAGCACATCGAACGTCATGCTGTCCATGGTGGCCACCAGCGCTTCCTGCACGCGCGACCAGACATCCGGTCCGATGCATCGGAACAGTTCCGGACACTCCGATGGGTCATCGCTGGTGCACGTGGTCAACATGATGGGACCTTCCAGGGCGCGCACCACGTCGCCCACGCTCACCTGATCGGGCGGCACGGCAAGCCGATACCCTCCCTGCGCCCCCCGCGCCGCCTCCACCAGTCCGGCTCGCTTCAGGGCCGGCATCAGCTGCTCCAAATAGGGTTCGGACACCCCTTGAGAGCGCGCCACCAAGGTCAGCGACACCGGGTTTTGCCCGTACCGAAGCGCCAACTCAAAGACGGCCTTGACGCCGTACCGTCCGCGACTGGATACGCGCAACATAGTGTCACCCCTTGCCTCGGCCTATACACACCACGCCCACAATGTCGGAATTATCAAGAGTTACGGTATCATGCCCCGTGCTCCCCGTCAACCGACGCCGGCCGGTCCCGCCCGCGAGCAAGCCGCGATTCCCGCACGTTTTCGCGATGCCCCTCGCGAATCCGCCTCCTCGCGGCGTCTGTTCGGACGGCCTGCCGGTTCCCGCCGTCGAGTCGCGGGCGGACAAGGCGTCTCCCACCGTGCGGGGGCCCGTGCCACCAAACCGGTGCAACCGGCCGTCCAACCGCGTGGCGCAGGCGACGCACCAACCGCACACCACGCGGCCGCCGGCCCGGGTTGGGGGCCTGCCTGGCGCGGGGAACAGAGCGGGCAGGCTGGAGGCGGCGACCGGGCGAGAGGGCGGGCAGATCACACCCGTCCGCGAAACCAAGGCGAAGAGACCCTCGATGCCCTCGGTCCGGGTGCCGGCCTCGGCGGCGCCGGGCTGCGGACCGCCCGGGGCCGACGGAATTCGGCACGCGGCCACCGTCGTCAGCCCCCGCCTCACGGGCGTGCCTGGGGCATATGGCCGGGACGCTAGGCGGGCGGCGTCTTCTCGCGGGCGCGATTCCACGCTTCGACTCGCACCCGAAGAGCCTTCTCTTCCCCCTCGGCGCTCGGCCGATAGAAGGGGAGCGGGCCCACTTCCGGCGGCAGATGCCGGTCGGGCAAAAAGTGTTCCGGCGCGTCGTGCGGATACCGGTAACCGTGGACGGCGCCGCCTTTGTAATGCGTGTCCTGCAGCTCCAAAGGCACGCCCGCGTCCCCATGCGCCTCCACGGCGGCATCCAACGCGGCCAGCGCCGCCACCACGCTGTTGGATTTCGGGGCGGCGGCGATGTAGATGACCGCCTCCGCCAATGGAATGCGCGCTTCCGGCAACCCGACCGCCTCCAGCGCGGCGTGGGCTGCGGTCGCCACCAAGAGTGCCCGCGGGTCAGCCAACCCCACATCCTCAGCGGCATGAATCATAAGGCGCCGACTGATGAACCGAGGATCCTCGCCACCCTTCAGCATCAGCCCGAACCAGAACAGGGCGGCGTCGGGGTCGGACCCGCGAAGGCTCTTGATAAAGGCCGAGGCACGGTCATAATGGCGGTCGCCGGCCCGGTCATGGTAATGCGGGGACTCTTTCCATACCTCGGCCACCCGCCGGACGGTCAGGGTCTCCCCAGGGGGTGTCAGCAGAAACGCCCAGTCCAACAGATTGAGCGCCAGCCGGGCATCGCCCCCGGATCGGTCGGCGATGGCGTCCAGCGCCGCCGGCTCCGCCGCCGCGTCCGGACGCCATTCCGCCCGGCGTGACAGCGCCTGTTCCAACACGCTCCGCACATCCCGGGCACTGAGCGGCTTCACCTCAAGGAGAAGACAACGGGACACGAGGGCCGGCGTCAAGCTGACCCAAGGATTTTCCGCCGTCGCCCCCATGAGGACGACCGTGCCGTCTTCCACATGGGGCAGCAGCACATCCTGCTGAGCCTTGTTGAAACGGTGAATCTCGTCTAAAAAGACCACCGTGCCGCGGCCCTCCAGGGCCCATCGTTCGCGCGCCGCCTCCACCACGCGGCGAACGTCGGCCACACCGCTTTCCACCGCCGACAGCGGTACGAAGACGCTGTCGGTCGCCGCCGCCAAAATCCGCGCCAGCGTGGTTTTGCCCGATCCCGGGGGGCCGAAGACGATCAACGACCGCAGACTCTTGGCGGCGACCATCTTCGTCAACACGCCCTCCGGCCCGACCAGGTGCGGCTGGCCCACCACATCCACCAGCGTCCGCGGCCGCAGACGATCGGGCAGCGGCGCCCCCCGCGCTCGATCGCGCTGCCCCGCCGCCTGAAACAGGTCCATCTCAGGCCCCGCCAAAGACACCGCGGAAGAAGGCCAGCGCCTCGGCGACGCCGGCGTCGTCCACGTCCATATGCGTCACCAAGCGCAGACGATGCGGTCCCATCGCGCCAAACAGCACGCCCGCCCGAGTCCCCTCGGCGATGATGTCAGCCGCCGGACGCGTCACATCCACCAGCACCATGTTGGTCGGCACCTCCGGCTGCCACGCGCGTACGCCGGGCAAGCCCTGCAACCCTGCCGCCAGCTGTGCCGCCCGGCGATGGTCGTCGGCCAGGCGGTCCACATGGTGTCGTAGACCATAAAGGCCTCCGGCCGCCACAATACCCGCCTGCCGCATGCCCCCGCCGAGTGCCTTTCGATAGCGGCGTGCCAGGCCGATAAACTCGTCCGACCCCACCAACACCGCCCCCATCGGCGCCCCCAGCCCCTTGGACAAACAAAGCGTCACACTGTCGACCCCGGCGGTGAGGGCGGCCGGCGGCATATCCAGGGCCACCGCGGCATTGAAGAGGCGAGCCCCGTCCAAATGCACGCTGAGCCCGTGGGCACGCGCCACGGCAATGGCCGGCGCCAGGTGGTCGGGAGCCAGGGCGGCTCCCCCCGCGCGATTGTGCGTGTTTTCCAGCGACAGCAGGCGTGGGCGCGGGTGATGGATGTTGGCGGGCCGGATGGCCTCCGCCAGCTCGGCGGGATCCAACACCCCGCCACGGTGGGTGAGGGTATGGGCGGAGACACCGGCCAGCATGGCGGGCGATCCCGCTTCGTAGTAGTACACGTGCGCGTCCTGGTCGCAGAAGAGCTCATCGCCGCGCTGGGTGTGGGTCAGCACCGCCACCTGATTGGACATGGTGGCGGTGGGCAGGTAGACCGCCGCCTCCTTGTGCATCAAGTGCGCCGCATATTGTTCCAGATCCCGCACCGTCGGATCCTCGCCGTACACATCGTCCCCCACCGGGGCTCGGGCCATCGCGTCGCGCATGGCGTCTGTCGGTCGAGTGACGGTGTCACTCCGCAAGTCTGTCATGAAGGCCTCCTCCGGGGACAATCCCGCACGTTTGAAGGTATCTTAGCAGACGCGCGGCACAAAAAGGGCGGGGCAAATGCCCCGCGAACCTCTCCCAAGGATGCCGTGAGTCTCCGACGTTTTGAACCTGCTCGAAAGCAGGTGGGTGCCTCCCGCAAGCTTTCGAGATCCCCGACGATGGGGGCATGTCGGCCACTTGCCAAGGATCAGGCTCCCTAGGTCTTGGTGTTGGCTCAAAACCTATCGAATGGCCTCACGGGCATCCGAGGGATGCATCCCGATTATAGCCAGGGGGCGGGCACATAGCAAATGGCACCGCCTCCCGGCTCCGCCAGAAATCAGGTGATCTCGGCCCCCGCGTCATCCTTCGCCATCCGGGCGACCACCCCCGCCAACATGCGCTTCTCATGCGGCTGGCTGACCTGCCACAAGCGTTTGGCGACGCGGTCCTGAGGGCTCTTGGGTTCAACCCCGTTCTGGAGCATGGCATCGCCCATGGCGATGATGTCATCTTCCACGTTGGGGTCACCGCGACGAGCCTTCTCGCTGGCGCGCTGCTTCAACTCCTCGAACGAGCGAGGCACCCCATCCTGAGCCATGTCGCCGACCACCTCCTTGCTGGACTGGACGCGGCATAGCCGCCCCCGTCTAGACTGCCTCCTCGCCGCGCCGCTATGCACGCCGCATAATGCCGAACGGCTTTCACACACTATCGCGACGAGAGGAGTTGAAGTCCCTTGACCTGGGTGGGCATGATTATCCGCTTTCTGGTGGCCGCTTTGGTCTTAATGCTGCTGGGCTATGTGGTTCCCGGATTCTCGCACCTGAGTTTCGGCTATGCCCTTCTGGCGGCGTTAGTCATCGCCGTCATGGGCTCGATCATCGAAGCCTTGTTTGGGCGCGGCATCTCACCGTACGGACGGGGAATCGTCGGCTTTCTGGTCTCCGCGGCCGTCATCTGGGCGGCGCAGTTTATCGTGCCTACGATGCACGTGAGCATCCTCGGCGCCCTCATCGCCGCCTTCGTCATCGGACTGGTCGACCTCTTTGTCCCCAACGCGCTGCGCTGAGAGCCCGGCATCCGGCGTCAGGTCAGGAGGCGAAGACCCAGTTCGCGCAGCTGATCGGGATGCACCGGACTCGGCGCAGCCATCAGCGGATCGCTGCCGCTGGTGGTCTTGGGAAACGCGATGACGTCGCGGAGGCTGTCGGCTCCGGCCATCATCATAACCAGCCGATCCAGTCCGAACGCGATACCTCCGTGCGGGGGCGGTCCGTAGCGAAAGGCGTTGACCAGAAACCCAAACTGCTGGTCGATCTCCGTCTCGGACAGGCCCAGCAGGGCAAAGATCCGCGCCTGCAGCCGCGGATCGTGAATACGCACGCTGCCGGAAGCCAGTTCCACACCGTTCAGGACCACATCGTACGCCTGTGAGCGCACCGTCAGGGGGTGGCTGTCCAATCGGTCCAGGTCCTCCGCCATCGGCATGGTGAAAGGATGATGGGCCGACCGAAGGCGCCCTTCGTCCGTCGCCCACTCGAACAACGGAAACTCGGTGACCCACAGAAAGTGAAAACCGCGATCCAGGCGGTCCGTGGCCTCTGCCAGCTTGAGGCGCAGCTGGCCGGCCTGGCGTTGGGCGACGTCACCCGCTCCCGCCACCACGAAGGTCCAATCGCCTGAAGCCAGGCCGGTCGCCCTCCGCAGCGCGGCCAAGCCGCTGTCGCCCAGGGCCCGTGATCCGTTGGTCCGGAACCCGTCGTGGCGCATTTGCACCCAAATCAGGCCGGGAAAGCCTTGTTCGCGCGCCCAGCGGTCCATCTCATCCAATTGCCGCCGGGTGAACTCCACGGCCGGCGCATCAACCGCCAGCAGCGCCTCGGCTCCGGCCAGGGGCGACGCCGGAGCCAGCTCACTCCGAATGGCGCCCACGTCACGAATCGGGGGACCCGCCCGGAGATCGGGCTTGTCCGAACCATAAAGACGCATCGCGTCCGCGTGGGAGAGTCGGGGAAAGGGTGGCAGGGCCACGTCCAGCGCCCGCTCAAACACATGGTGAACCATGCCCTCCATCAGCGCCAGGATCTGGTCCTCATCCAGAAACGACGTTTCCACATCAATCTGCGTAAACTCGGGCTGCCGGTCGGCGCGCAGATCCTCATCGCGAAACACGCGCACGATTTGGTAGTAGCGGTCCAGTCCGCCCACCATCAGCAGCTGCTTGAATATCTGCGGACTCTGGGGCAGCGCATAGAACCGCCCGGGGTGCACCCGGCTCGGCACCAGAAAGTCCCGCGCGCCTTCCGGCGTACTGCGCGCCAAGGCCGGCGTTTCCACTTCCAAAAAGCCGTGCCCGTGGAAATACTCCCGAACCGCAAACGTGACCCGGTCACGCAGGATCAGATTGCGCTGCAGCGAGGGCCGCCGGAGGTCCACATAGCGGTATTGCAGTCGCAGCAGTTCGTCGGGCAGGTCTGTGTCCGCCGGACTGAATGGGGGCGTCTGACTCTCCGCCAGGATGGTCATGGCCGTCGGCTGCAGTTCCACCCGCCCCGTGGCCAGCTCGTCGTTCACCATGCCGTCCGGTCGGCGCCGAACGGTGCCCGTCACGGCCACAACATATTCGATGCGAACACGCTCGGCGACCGCGAATGCTTCCGGAACCCCCGGGTCGACGACCACTTGGACGATGCCCGACCGGTCGCGCAGGTCGAAAAACACCAAGCCCCCGTGGTCGCGGCGCCGGTGCACCCACCCCATCACGGTTACCTCGCGTCCCGCATCGCTCTCCCGCAGGTCTCCGCAGTAGTCACTCCGCCGATTCGTCACTGGTCCTTCGTCCCTTCACCCGGTTGCTTGGTCTCCGCCTCCGCATACCGAAGCAGCGTGACGGCGAGTTCGTCGCGCGGCACCATGTCCGTGCGACCGTCATCCATGTGTCTGATGGGTGCCAGGCCTGACTCCCATTCCTTTCCTCCCGCCAACACGACCCAGCGGGCGCGCCGCGCCGCCTCTTTCATCTGGGCTTTCAGGCTCCGCCCCAGCACGTCGGCGTCCGCAGCCAGTCCTCGCTCCCGGAGCGCCTCCGCCGCCAAGAACGCGTCCATGCCGGCTCCCACCTGCGCCACGAACACCCGCGGCGGCTCCGATACCCGGAGCGCATCGCCCGCCACCATCACGAGCCGTTCCACCCCGCCCGCAAATCCGACACCGGGGACGGGACCGCCCCCATACCGGGCCACGAGACCGTCGTACCGGCCCCCGCCCACCAGCGTGCTCTGGGCACCCAAAGCCGGGTCATGCACCTCAAACACGGTCCGAAAGTAGTAGTCCAAGCCGCGCACTAACGCACGATCGCGTTCGGCCGGAACCGACAGCGAGGCCAGCAGCGCCGTCACCCGTTCGTGATGTGCGCGGCAGGCCTCACACCAGAAGTCCGCGATGTCGGGGGCTCCCTCTTTTAGCCCCACGTCGCGCTTGCAGTCCAAGAGCCGCAACGGATTCTGCTCCAGACGCGCCTGGCAGTCCGCGCACAGTTGATCGCGCCGTGCTCCGTAGTAGGCCACCAGCGCGGCCCGATACGCGGGCCGGCATTCGGGGCATCCCATCGAGTTGAGGTGCACCACCGGCTTCTTGGCTACCCGCTGCAAGATCCGCACCGCCACCAGGATGACCTCCACATCCGCCGTGGGTTCAGCGCTGCCGAACAGCTCGACGCCATACTGGGTGTGCTGGCGATAGCGACCCTGCTGCGGTCGCTCATGCCGGAACATGGGCTGCCAGTAGAAGAGCCGCACGGGCTGGGGCCACGCCTGCATGCCATGCTCGACATAGGCGCGCGCGACGGCCGCCGTGCCCTCCGGGCGCAGAGTCAGCGAGACGCCGCCCGCATCGACAAAGGTGTAGCGCTCATGCTGCACCACGTCGGTGGCCTCGCCCACCCCTTCCACAAACACGGCCGTCTGTTCAAATACGGGCGTCTGAATTTCCTCGTAGCCGTAACGTTGCGCCGTCTCCGCGGCGAGGCGCCGCAAGCGCTCGACGCGTCGGCTGTCCGGCGGCACCACATCCATCGTGCCCCGCGGCCGCCGCCACTTGTCCTCCATCATCGCCCGCCTTTCCGCCCGCTCTCCAAAAGTAGAGTCACCGGCCCCCAGTTGACCAAATGCACCAACATCTCCGCCCCAAACACGCCCGTGGCCACTTCAACGCCGGCCGCTCGCAGACCCGTGTTGAAGCGCTGCCAGAGCGGCTCTGCCTGTCCCGACGGGGCCGCCCCTGCGAAACTGGGGCGGCGGCCCTTGGCCGCGTCGGCATACAGCGTAAACTGGGACACCGACAAAATGCCACCCCCAGCCGCCCGCACGTCTTGATTCAGACGGCCCCCAGGGTCGTCAAACACCCGCAACCCCACAACCTTGAGCGCCATCCGGTCGGCATCCTCGGGCGTGTCGTCGACGCCAATCCCCACCAGCGCCAACAGGCCCTCGCCAATGGCGCCCACCACACAGTCCCCCACGACCACGCGGGCTTCCCGCACCCGCTGCAGTAAGACGCGCATCAGCGTTCGCGGCTCACCCGATGCACTTCCAACACGTAGGGCAGAGCCGCAATGCGGTCGATAATGCGGGTCAACTGATCCAGGTTCTGCACCTCCAGCTTAAGCGTCACCGTCGCCGTGCGGTCGCGGTATCCGCGCGCCGCGGCACTCAGGATGTTGGTGTGGGCCGCGACGGTGGCCACATCCGCCAGCAGGCCGGGGCGGTCCCAGGCTCGAACCGTGAGTTCCACCGCCCGCGCCGTCTCCGGGGCTTCCTTGTCCCACGCCACCTCCACCATCCGCGGTTCGGGATCGGCCGCCAGCGCCGCCAAGTTGGGACAGTCAAGCCGATGCACCGAGACGCCCCGCCCCCGGGTCAGGTACCCGATAATGGGGTCGCCGGGCACCGGCTGGCAACAGCGGCCGAAGCGAATCAGCATTTGGCCCTGTCCCCGCACCAGCACCGGCGCCGTGGGCGCCTCGCGGCGGGGTCGCGCCGACACCGCCGCCGGTGTCGGACTCGGCTCCGGCCGCCCCTCGTCGCGCAGCCGTCCCACCAGTGTCGCCAGCGGCTGGGAGCCTTCACTGACCGCCACCGCCAGGTCGTCCAACGTGGCATGACCAAGCCGTCTGGCCACGTCGCTCAACCGCTCGTCGCTGACCTTGAGGCCCTGGCGACGCAGCTCGCGCTCCAACAGATCGCGGCCCCGGGCCAAATGCTCCTGCCGCCGCTCGCGGCGCTGCCACTGGCGGATTCGGGTCTTGGCCTGCGACGTGCGCACGAAACCGAGCCAATCCGGCGACGGTCCCGGCGACTGTCGGTTGACCAGCACCTCCACAATGTCCCCGTTCTCCAGGGAGGTGGCGAGGGGCACGATGCGCCCGTTGACCCGGGCTCCCACGCAGTGATGCCCGATGTCGGTGTGAATCCGATACGCGAAGTCCACCGGCGTCGCTCCGGCCGGCAGCTCGATCACATCGCCGCGGGGCGTGAAGACAAACACCTCGTCGGCGAACAGATCGACTCTCAGCGTCTCCATGAATTCGGTCGCGTCCCGCATATCGCGCTGCCACTCCAGGAGTTGGCGCAGCCAGGACAGTTTTTGCTCAAAATCGCGATCGGGCCGCGTACCTTCCTTGTAGCGCCAATGCGCCGCAATGCCGTACTCGGCCGTGTGATGCATCTCGAATGTGCGAATCTGCACTTCGAACGGCTCGCCGCCCGGGCCCACGACCGTCGTGTGCAGGCTCTGATAAAGGTTGGACTTGGGCATCGCCACATAATCCTTGAAGCGCCCCGGCAGCGGCTTCCACATTTCGTGCACCAGGCCCAGGGCCGCGTAGCAGTCGCGCACGCTGTCCACCAACACCCGGATGGCCACCAAGTCGTAAATTTCCTCAAAGGTTTTGTGCTGCTGGCGCATCTTCTGGTAAATGCTGTAGAGGTGCTTGGCGCGCCCCGACACCTCCGCCTCGATGCCCTGCCCGGCCAAGCGCGCTCGGAGGAGCGCCATGGCTTCCTCCACCTCGGCCTCCCGCTCCTGGCGGCGCTTCGCCACTTTCTCCCGCATCTCCTGGAAGGCTTCGGTTTCCAGGAACTGAAACGCCAAATCCTCCAGTTCCCATTTGATTCGGAAAATCCCCAGCCGGTTGGCCAACGGCGCGTAAATTTCCCGGGTCTCCAAGGCAATCCGCTGGACCCGCTCATGCTCCAGATGCTTCAGGGTCCGCATGTTGTGCAACCGATCGGCCAGCTTGATGATGATGACGCGGATGTCCTTGGCCATGGCCAGGAACATCTTGCGCAGGTTCTCCACCTGCTCCTCTTCGCGCGTGCGGAACTCCAGCCGCGACAGCTTGGTCACGCCGTCGACCAGAGCGGCCACCTCGGCGCCAAACTCCTCCTGGATCCGGGAGAGAGGCACCGGCGTATCCTCCACCACATCATGCAGCAGGGCCGCCACAATGGTGTCCGTGTCCATGTTGAGCTCCGCCAAAATGCGGGCGACCGCCACCGGATGGGCGATGTAGGGATCGCCCGATGCCCGCGACTGGCCTTCGTGGGCCTCACGGGCCAAGTCCAAAGCCCGCCCAATGCGCTCGGCGTCGGCGGCCGTGGGCTCAAAACCCAAGACGTCCTGCAATGTCCCCGGCGTCGCCGCCATAGCCGCCCCTCCTTCCTCGCGCGCTACACCGTCCACAGAGCGTCCACCGGCGCCATCCGCAGCCGGTCGCGCCCTCCGAGCGCCTGCAGCTCCATCAAAAAGAGAAATCCCGCCAGCTCGCCGCCGAGCCGGCGCACCAATCCCGCCGCCGCCTCGACCGTACCCCCCGTCGCCAGGACGTCGTCCACCACCAACGCACGCCGTCCGGCCAAGTCCACGGCCGCCGATGCCTCGAGCCGGCTTATTCCATATTCTAAGGCATAATCCTGACTCACCAGGGGTCCGGGCAGTTTGCCCGGCTTGCGCACCGCCAAGAGACCCCGATGCAGTCGGTCCGCCAAGGGCGCGCCCACCAAAAACCCCCGCGCCTCCGGCGCCACGATGACATCCGGCGCCAAGGTCATGGCCCGGGGCGTCAACTCCGCCATGAGCGCCTGCAGGGCGTCAGCATCCGCGAAGACGGGAAGCACATCCCGGAACAAGACACCGGGGGTGGGAAAATCGGGAATGGTCCTAACTCTGCTCCGCCACTCCATGCTCACTTGCCTCCTCACGCCAGCGCCAAGGCCCGCCCCGTTCCCAATCCTGCTCGCCCATGTCGCGCTCGCGCCAGGCGGTGCGGTAGGAGACGCTCTCCGCAAGCGACCGCCTGGCCCCCGAGGCAGGCTTGTCCGCCACGCCCAGTTCGGATAGAATCCTTCGGCCCGGCACCAGGGGAGAGTGCCCCGCTCGACGCGCGCGCCACAAACGCAGCAACCGCTCTCGGTCCGGCACCCGCCGCTCCCATTGCCGCTGGGCACGTTGAGCGTCCAACGCTTCGGGCGCCCAATAGACGCACCCCTCCGCGGCCAGTCCGGCCACCAACGCTTCCAAGGCGGGCCGGTGCGGCGGTGGATCGATGACGTAGGCCCGCCGCCAGGGCCGGCGTCCCGGCCGCGGCTCGTCCGCGCGTTCCCAATCACAGATCGTCCAACCCTCGCCCAACCGGTTCCGCACGCGGTTCAGGCGCAAGCGCCCGCACCCCGCCACGACGCCGCCCCCCTGGCTGGGCGGCTCGTTCACGTACCACGGGTGGAGATGCAACGGTCCCGCGAAGGGCGGTGGCGTCTCGATCCGCTCCCAGTATACCTGGTAACGCTGCCGTCCCCGCCACCAATGCGGCCGCACCTGCACCACGCCCGCCAACCGGCGAGACGACAGGCCGGCGGCCACGGAACCCAGCCCAAAACGCACGCCCTCCAGCGGGCAGCCCGTCAGGCGAATGCGCGCATGCTGACCGGCCGATCCCATGGGCGTCACCGACTCCACTTCACCCACGACCCGAAACAGGGGGCGCGGCCACCCCATCCCATAGGGTTCCAGCGTATCGAGGAATCGGCCCAGGGCGGGGGTAAGATCCGCCGGCGCCGCCGGCAGCGGCTCCACCTGCGCCGGCTCATCCGTCCGGTACTGCTCCCATGTCGACGAGAGCCTGGCCGCCAAGCCATCCACCTCGGTCCGCAAGATGGTGAAGCCGGCCGCGCCGAAGTGACCCCCCAACCGCAAGAATCGTCCCTCGTGGGCGCGCAGGGCGCCCAGTACGTCGCCCCGCCCGCCGGCGCGGACCGACCCCTTGCCCTGATCGCCGTGGAGCGCAATCACGGCCACCGGGCGGTCCAACAGCTCACTGGCCCGCGCCGCCGCGATTCCTATCACGCCCTCGTGCCACGCTTCGCCCGCCGCTACCAAAAACGCGCCGTCGTCCGTCGCGGCATCGGCCTCCAGCTGGGCGAGCACGGCGCGGGTCACCTTCTCCCCTTCCGCCCGGCGCATGCGATTGGCGTTTTCCAATTCGCCCGCCGCGTGGACGGCCTCGGCCCGGGCCTCGGCCAGTCCCAGCGCCACGGCGGGTTCGGGACTGCCCATACGTCCGGCGGCATTCAGTCGGGGCGCCAGGGCGAAGCTGACATCCTCTGCCGTGAGATGACCCGGGTCTCGACCGGCCACTTCGGCCAAGGCGCTCAAGCCGGCACAGGCTCCGGCATTCAAGGCACTCAGCCCTCTGCGCACAATGGCGCGGGTATCCCCGACCATCGGCATGACGTCCGCCACCGATCCGACCGCCGCCAGCGCCCAGCAGGCGGCCGGTACAGCATCCTCCAACAGTGCACGCGCCAACTGCAGCGCCACGCCCGCGCCGGACAGAGTCGGTTTGACCGCCAAGCGCTCGGGCGTGACCAGGCATGCCGCTTCGGGCCACACCGCCGGAAGACGGTGATGGTCCGTGATAATGAGGGTGACGCCCGCCCGGGCGGCCGCCTCGGCCGCCTCCGGGGAGCTGGACCCGCAATCCACGGTGACCAGGACATCCACCCGGTCCCGGGCCGCCAGGCGGACGGCGTCTGTACTCAGTCCGTAGCCCTCGTCAAAGCGATTGGGCACCTGCCAGTCGACCCGGGCGCCCAACGCCCCGAGCGCGCGCACCAACAGCGCCGTCGCCGTGACCCCGTCGGCGTCGTAGTCGCCGAACACGCGAATCAGGCCCCCCTGGCGGGTGCTCCGACGAAGGATGTCACACGCCTTTGGCAGGTCGGGGAGCCTTTCCGGATCCGAGAGAGGCGCCGCCTCCTCCGCCCAGAGCCTCCAGCCGGCTTTGGTCGACACCCCTCGCTCGACGAGCACGCGGGCACCGAGCGGTTCTATGTTCAGCGCTGCCGCCAAGGCCATGACGGTCGCGTCATCCGGTTTCAGTTGGCGATCCCCCTCTTGGGGACCGGCGGCGGACAACCTGCCTTGCACGGTCACCGCCTAAGAGTCTATCTCATGGCCTGCCCGCGCGCATCACCGGGGCCAGGGGAGGAGCAGCACCAGCAACCCCAGCACCACCTTGGCGCTGCGCACTTCGACCAGGCGGACGAGCCGCCGCCAGGCTCGCTCAAAGGCTCGCACCTCGCCAAATCCCAGACCCAGCACCGCCAGCGCCGTTCCCAACCACGCTCCCACGCCGGCCGCCAGGGCGGCCACCGCCCCGGCGGCTGCCACCGTCCTGCCCCACGGCGGCGCCGTGGGCGCCCGGACCTCCAGCACCCAGGCTGCCCCGTCCAACATGACCAGCAGAGCCAGCCAGCCGACCGTCGCCGCCGTCCACGGCGCGTGCCGCTGCTGGACTAAAGCCGCGCCGGTGAGACCGAGCCACGGGCCGCGGGCGACCACCATGGCCGCCACCGCGAAGACGGCCAGAACCCACCAGATGGAACCCATCGCGACTCACTCCCGGGCCGACACGTCATGCCGGGCACCGCTGTGCTCATGCGGGTCTGGGCGCAGGCGCCCTCCGAGAATCCCGGCCCGACGACGGGACGCCGCCAGGTCCCCCGATCGACGGCTCTGCGCAGCGGCCGCCGGAACGCGTAGGGCCACGGGCGTCTTCGTCGACGGACGCGCGCCAGACCCTGTTGGCGGAACTGTTCGTTGAGGGCGGGCGGCATCGAACGTCTCACCCAGCACCATGCGCCACCTCCCGCATCGGGGCGCCTCCGGATGAGCAGGCTGGCCGAGACCGGTGGGACCCTGCCGCATAGTATCGTCCTCGGCTACGCGGCGGATGCGGGCGAAACGCCCCGGGGCAATCTTCGAGCGCGCCTAGGCGGCCCGCCGTCGCATCGGACCCGGCTGCCGCTTTCGCCACAGCAGCCAAATGGGGCTGGCGATGAAGATGGAGGAGTAGGTGCCGAAGAAGACGCCCAGCAGCATGGTGGAGGCAAAGTCCTTGATGGAGGCGCCGCCAAAGATCAAGATCGCCGCCAGGGCCAGAAGGACGGTGCTGGAGGTGTTGATCGACCGCACCAACACTTGGTTCAGGCTCCGGTTCACCAGATCTTCCAATGGCTCGTTGCGCTTTTGCCGCTGCAGGTTTTCTCGGATGCGGTCAAAGATGATGATGGTGTCGTTGACGGAGTACCCGAAGATGGTCAGCACCGCCATGACGAAGTATTCCGAGAGGCTCAGGTGGATCAGCGCGATGAGGCCCACGGTGATAACCACGTCATGGATGAGCGCAATGATGGCCGAGATAGCGAAGCGAAACTCGAAGCGAATAGCGATATACAGGATGATGCCCACGGTTGCCAGCAGAACGGCCAACAGCGCCGTGCGCTCCGTCTGCTGGCCGATGACCGACGAGACCCGACTGGTGGAGATGGCCTTGAAGGGAGACACTTGTCGGGCAATCGCGGCCAACAACTTCGCCCGGGCCCCTTCCGAGATGGTGGGCGTGGTGATGAGGGCTTCCTTATGCCCGGTCCCCACGAAGACGACCGCACTCTGACCAAGGTTTTGGCTGCTCAGAGTCCGGTGCAGCTGGGTGTCGGTCACGCTGTGGGTGAAGCGCAGATCCATCTGCGTCCCGCCCGTAAAGTCGATACCGTAGTTGAGGCCCCTGAAGGTGAGCGACAGCAGCGCGATGAGAATCAGGGTGCCGGAAAAGGCAAACCAGATTTTCCATCGTCGCACGAAGTCAAAATGAAAGCTCATCGGGGTCCCCCTCAACCGACGAATATGACCCGAACCCGCGCCAATCCGGCATCGGCGGCCAGACGAATGAACTCGCGCGTCACAAACACGGCGGTGAACAGGGAAATGGTGATGCCCACCATCAAGGTGATGGCAAATCCCTTCACTTCCCCGGAGCCGAGGACAAACAGGATCAGACCCGCCAGAAACGTGGTGGCGTTGGAGTCGATGATGGCCCGGATGGCGTGACGAAATCCCGCCTCCACCGCCGCCCGGGGCGTCTTGCCGGCGACCATCTCTTCGCGCACGCGGGAGAAGATGATCACGTTCGCGTCCACCGCCATCCCCGCCGACAGAATCATCCCCGCCACACCCGGCAGCGTGATGGTCGCATTGAGCGCCAACAGCGCGCCCAGCATCAAAAACATGTAAATGCCCAGCGCCACATCCGCCAGGAGGCCCGCCAGCCGGTACCACACCACCATGAACACGCCGATGAGGAGCAGCGCCAAGGCGGCGGCCAGCTTGCTGGCGCGCACCGCGCTAGCACCCAGCGTGGCGGACACCGTCCTCACATCAAGCACCTTGAGGCTGATGGGCAGCGCGCCCGATTGCAACAGCAGCGCCATTTTCTGCGCCGACGCCAACGTGGGGAAGCCGCCCGACAACACGGCCTGGCCGTTGGAGATGACGTCGCGCACATAGGGCGCCTCCAATTCCTTCCCGTCCAGATAGATGGGCAGCGGCTGGCCCAGGTACTTCTGCGTGGCGGCGTAGAACAGTTTGGTTCCCTGGGTGTTGAAGGTGATGGCGATCACGTACGGAGGCGTCGCGCCCTGCTGGATTTCGGCCTGGGCAGATTTGAGGTCGGCGCCCGTCAGGAGCACGTGCTTGCCGCTCGGATCTTTGATAATGAGGGAGGCCGTCTGGCCGAGATACTGGAGTGCCTCCTCCTGCTTCTTGATACCCGGCAGCTGCACCATGATGCGATTGGGGCCAATCTGCTGCACGACCGGATCGGACACCCCAAGCTTATCGGCACGAAACCGCATGATCTCCAGCGTGCGCTGCATCGCCGCGGGGGTGACCGCCACACCGGGGGTGGGCTCGGCCTGAAACTCGGCGCTGATGCCACCCACAAAATCCAGCCCATAGTGCAGGTGGCGGGTGATCGGATTCACATGCCCGAAATAGAATCCGGCCGCTCCCAGCAACACGATGATCCCGACGAGCAGAACGCGTGCACGGCGCCGCATAGCTGGTCCTCCGGTTGCGCTAATGTCGATGCATTATAGACCGCCGCCCAAAGCCCGGTCAATTCGCGCGGTGCCCGTCAGGACGCGGGCCAGCACTTCCTCGGCCGAGATCCCGTCGGTATGCACGACCAGATCGGCCGTCCCCTCGGCCAAGCGCAGGCGCTGGCGCTCGATGCGGTATTGCGGCGCTCCGAGCGCGGCGTCCAGACGCCGCCCCCGGACGGTCGGCAGAGTGGCGGCCAGAAACACCAGCAGCGCGGGCGGCGGACTGTGGCGCCGAAACAAGTCGGGCACCTGGGAGTGCTCCTGCGCCACCTCCCGCGCCGGCACCCCGGCGCGGCGGAGTCCCGCCACCAGCGTGGACTTGCCGACCCCGCACGGACCCACCACGATCAGTGCCCGCTCGTCTCTCATGACGGAATGCTGGCCCGCAGCCAGCGCAGCGGCGGCCGATCATCCTCGACCACGGCCATGGCCATGATGCTCATGTCGTCCTGGGGTCGTCCGGCGTCCAGGGTGACGGCGCGATCCAGGACCGACTGCACCCACTGCCCGAGGTGAACGGCGTCCAACTGCAAGAGCTCCGCATCGAGCGCCTCCCACGGCAGGCTCTTGCCCGTACGCCGGCCGGCGTGGACAATGCCGTCGGAAAACGTGGCCAGCACGGTGCCGGGCATCAGCGGCAGCTCCGTCATGGCCGGCTTGGTCCGACGGTACGTGCCAATCACCTCGGCGTGGCCTTCCAGACGGAAAATGGTGTCCCCCTGGCGGACGACCACGGGGCACGGGGAATTCCTGGCCACCACGGCGCTGTCGGTGGACAAGTCCACCGACAGGATGGCCAAGGTGGCCGTGACCCGTCCTTCCCGCGCGGTGTAGAGCATATCCTGCACCGCTCGCGCGACCGCCCCGTCGCGGCTACCGTCCGACAAGAGAGCCACGGCCTTCATGGCCACCAGGCGACTGATGCGCCGCGCCGCCGTGCCCGACCCCTGCCCGTCCGCCAAGACCAGGGACACACCGCCCAAGGGCCGCTCTACCAGCTCGATGCTGTCGCCGCTCTCCCCCAAAGCGCCCTTCGGCATCTTGGCCCAGGCGACCTCGACCCGCGTTCCCATCATGGCCGACTCTCCATCAGCATGAGCATGCGTTCGTCCCCCACGCGACGCGTGATGCGCGCTTCGTCCATCCGCTCCAGCAACGGCACCGCATACTTGCGGCTGGTGCCCAGCACCTCGCGAAGCTCCGACGTGCCCATGCGCCGCCCGTCGGCCAGGGCCGTCCGCACCGCCCGCACCGCCTCGTCGAACCGGCGCCGGGCCACATAAAGCCCCTCGTCGAGCCGCACCAGCAAGCCCTCCTCCACCATCCAGGCCAAAAAGTCGCTCCGCTCCGCCTCGGGCACGCCCGCCTCCCCCAGGACCGCGGCTATGGCGGTGGGCCGCAGGCCCTCTTCCCACAGGCGCGCCTCGACGTTCCGCGCCCGGCTGCGCTCGGCGGGTCCGGGATTCGGCTGGAAATCGGCCCGGGCCGCCGCGTCATCCACTAAGCGAATGCCGTCCAAGCCGGCCAGGAAACTGTTCCAATGGCGTGGATCCCACGTGGGCGCCAGCGCTCGCAGCCGTTCCCGCGGGATGCCGCGCCGAAGGGGATGGTCAGCATGATAGCCATCGATCTGCGCGCGGATTTCCCTTTCCAAGCGCTCCATCACTTGGCGGTGGACAGCCCAGCGGTCGTCGAACAGCACCACATCCGGCGCACCCGCCAACGCTTGAACCAAATCGGCCGGGGAGACGTCGGATTCGCGGGCCAAGTCGCTCAGCGATCGCGGACCCGACGCCTCAGCCAGACGATCCCGAGCCACCGTGGCCGGGTCCGCGTGCACGAGGCGGTCCAGCGTGTCCAGCAGGGCGGCTTCCCGCCGGCGATGATGACGGCCCACCTCTCCCACCACGCCGCCGCCGATGGTGGTGACCGGCGAATAGGAGCGCAGCAGCACCCGGTCGCCGCGCAGCAGCACCAGTGGCTTTTCGATCCGAAGCTCCGCCCACGCCGTGTCGCCTCCGTCCAGTCTGTCCCGGTCATAATAGTACACGCGGGCCAGGGCATCATCGGTCCCCGCATGCACATGAACCCGCGCCCGATGTTTCAACCCGCCCGCCTCCGGCAGCAGCGTTACTTGAATCTGAGCCACGCTGACTGCGGCCACGGCGCCCGGGCGGCTCAGGACCTGCCCGCGCCGGATATGCTGCCGCTCCACCCCACCCAAGTTTACGGCCACCCGTTGTCCCGCTTCGGCACTGTCTACCCGTCGCCCGTGAACTTCCAGACCCCGCACGCGCACCGGCCGGTCATCCGGCATCACCGCCAAGTTGTCGTCGGTGCGCAGGCGGCCGCTGGTCAAGGTGCCGGTCACCACCGTACCAAAGCCCCGCACGCTGAACACGCGGTCAATGGGTAGGCGCGGACTGCCCTGGACGTCGCGGGGCGGAACCCGGTCCGCCACCGCGTCGAGCTGCTCGCGGAGCTCCGGTAGGCCCTCGCCGGTGACCGCGCTGACGGCCAGCACCGGACATTCGCCGAGAAACGTGCCGCGCAGGGCCTCGAGGGTTTCCTCCCGGACCAGTTCCAGCCACTCCGCCTCCACCAAATCGCGCTTGGTCAACACGGTCAGCCCCTGTCCGACCCCCAGCAATGACAGAATGGCCAAATGCTCACGGGTCTGGGGCATCACGCCTTCATCCGCCGCAATCACCAGCACGACCGCATCCATCCCGTGGACGCCCGCCACCATGTTGCGCACGAAGCGCTCGTGTCCGGGCACGTCCACAAAGGCCGCCGGGCGCCCGGAGGGCAGGGTCCAGGGCGCGAATCCCAGATCGATGGAGATGCCCCGCGCCTTCTCCTCGGGCAGCCGATCCGTATCGGTCCCGGTCAGCGCCCGCACCAACGTGGTCTTGCCGTGGTCGATGTGCCCCGCCGTACCGAAGATCACGGGCCGCGACGCCATGAGTGCTACCCCTCCCGAAAAGATCGCACCGCGCCGGCGCGCTCGAGTCCGGTCCGTATTTCCATCATCGCCGTGTATGTCGGCAGGACATAGACGACCGCCTCGGGCACCCTTTGGCGAGCTCTCGCCAGCGCGTTGAGGGCCGGACCCCGCACCACCTCCACCCGGGTGGGGGATACGCCCGCGTACTTCAACCGCACCGCCATGTCCTGCGCGCGCAGTCCGGCCGCGTACCAATGCAACGCGTGCAGGCGGGGCGCCAACGTCTCAAGGTCGACATCCCAAAGCCAAGACACGTCTTGCCCGTCGGCGTAGCGATCGTTGATGGCCACCACGACTTGCTTCGGCCGCGCGTCCTCCGCGACGGCGCGCAGAACCTGATTGAACCCGGCCGGATTCTTGACCAGCGCCAGCCGCAGCTCCTGACCTTGCCAGGCAACGGCCTCCATACGACCAAAAGCGCCACGACTGGACAGGAACCCCTCCGCCATCGACGGCCCGTGCACGCCCACCGCCCGGCCCACCGCCGCCGCGCACGCCGCGTTGTAGACATTGTAGGCGCCCGGCAGCGTCAGAGATACCTCGACACGTTCACCGCCGAGATCCATCACCGCCGTCCGGCGTCCCGGCTGGTCCTGCACGGCCTCCACCGTCACCGTTGGCACCGGCCTTTGGAATCCACAGGCGGGGCAGCCCCAGTGGCCGAGATGGCCGTAAAAACGCCGCGTGTACTCAAGGGCTTGCCCGCAGGCCGGACAAAAACGCGCGTCGCCGGGATCGTCGTCGGCGGGCGTAACCGCCTGCCAGGCCAGCCCGTAGTACAGCACGTTCGCCCGGCCCCGGCCCAAAAAGGCGACATGCGGGTCATCGGCATTCAGCACCAGCGTGGCCGTCGGGTCCAGCGCCTCGATACCCCGAGCCACCAGGCTCACCGTGGTGGTCACCTCGCCATACCGGTCCAGCTGGTCCCGGAAAAAGTTGGTGACCGCCAACACGCGCGGACGTGTCTCGGCCGCAGCCCGCGGCACGGTGGCTTCATCCGTCTCCAACACTGCCCCGTCGGCGCGGGACTCCAGCGTGCAGGAGGCCCGCTCCAATAAAGCGGTCGTCAGTCCCCCCAGGAGATTGGCGCCGCTCCGGTTTCTCACCACGCGCCATCCGTCGGCCCGCAGCATGGCCTCCACCCACATGGCCGTCGTGGTCTTGCCGTTGGTCCCGGTGACCATGAGCGTTCCCCGCGGGAAGCCGGACGACAACCGCCGCAAAATCTGCGGATCGACGCGAAGCGCGAGGGAGCCCGGAGCGGAAGAGGATGCCCGCCCGGCAAGACGGCCGAGCCACCTGGTCGCCCAGCCGACCAGCATGGCAACTCGAGCCCGCCACCGACCGCTCACCGTCCGCCCCAGCGCCGGTTCCACCGCATCAGTTGGGCCACTGCGGCTCCCGCTTGCCCAAGAAGGCTGACATCCCCTCGCGCGCCTCCGGCCGGTCCACATTGTCAATCATGATCCGGCTGGCATAGTCCAAAGCGTCAAATTCCGGCAGCCCCAATTGGCGGTAGAAATCCTGCTTGCCCCGGGCCAGCGTGTCCCGACTGTAGCGCGCGATCTGGCGGGCCAAAATCAGGGCGCCGTCCAGAGCCGAGCCCGCCGGTACGACCCGATTCACCAGCCCGGCCGCCAAAGCTTCGGAAGCACTCAAGAATTCTCCCGTGAACAGCATCTCCGCCGCCTTCTTGCGGCCGACGTTCCGACTCACAAAAACCGCCGGTGTCACACAGAAGTACCCAATCTTCACCCCCGGCGTGGCGAAGCGGGCGTCCTCGCCGGCCACGGCCAGATCCGCGGCCGCCACCAGCTGACAGCCGGCCGCGGTGGCGATCCCCTCCACCTCCGCGACCACGATCGGGCCCAGACGGCGAATGGTGTCCATCACCTGGGAACAGACGGCAAACACATCCCGCACGTCCTCGTGGGAACCCGTCAACAGTTCCCGTAAATCATGGCCCGCGCTGAACGCCGGCCCGGCGGCGCCCATGATGACCACTTTGACGGCGGGGTCCTGACCCACCGTCGTCAACGCGTTGTCCAGGGCCCTCAACATGTGGGCCGACAGTGCGTTGCGCTTGGCGGGATTATCCAGCACCACCCGCGCGATGTGCTCGTCCAGAAACCGATCGTCCACTGTGACGAGCTGCTCGACACTCATGCCCCGCCTCCTCCCCCACAATGACGGCTGATGACGGCGCCGTGCGCCAACACCGTCAGCACGCCGGATCTCCTACCGCCGTTATTCTGCGCCGTCGGTCGGCGCCGTGCAACGCCGTTCGTCCGGCCCTTGACCGCATCGACCGGTCTTCACTATACTGAAGGCGATATCGGGGAGTAGCGCAGTTTGGTAGCGCGCCTGCTTCGGGAGCAGGAGGTCGCAGGTTCAAATCCTGTCTCTCCGACCATTTCTTTTTGCGAGAGTCCGGGTTGGTGATGGGGGCGAGCCCCACGAAGCCCTCACCGCCGGAGATACTGTTGCACGGTCTGCGTGAATTCTCGCGGTTGCTCAAGCCACGGCAAATGGCCGGCTCGATTGATTAACCGGACGGTTACGTTTGGCCATTGCTGCTGCAGTTCAAACGCCTGCTCGATAGGCTCGAAGTCTTGCCGTCCGTACAGCACGAGAGTGTGGAACGTCGGGTGGCAGCGAGCAATGGCCAAGCCCCAGTCGATCGTCCGGGCCGAGGCATTCACCAGCTGGTGTACCGTAAAATTCGTGCGGTCTTCGCTGGCCGCGTACTCCGCGGCGAAGCGAGCCGCCATCTTCGCGTCATAGAACCACCCGCGCGCCCTGTATGGCATCGCCCGCGCATGGAGGTCCCATGCCCGCGGCGCATCCCCTTGTGCCAATGCCTCCTGACGGCCTCGACCCAGCGCGGCGAATTCTTGCCGCTCGCTCTCGCTCAAAACGCGGATGAGGTTGGCCGATGCCACGGCGGCCGCCGCGTCGCCCAACGGCCCCATCCCCACCAGAACAAGGTGGGAGACGTCGTCGGGATAGCGAATTCCGTACAACAAGGCGAGCGTCGCACCCCAGGAATGTCCGACCAAACGCACGCGGCGGACGCCGAGGACCTCCGGCACATGGTCGAGGTCGCGCAACAGCGCGTCCACGCACAGTGTCCGGGGCGAGAGGTCGTGGAGGGACTGGCCCGTCCCACGCTGGTCGTAGAGGACGCAACGGAACTCGTTGGCAAAGGCGGCGGCCATCGCTCTAAGGTACCCATGGCTGTCGCCGGGACCCCCGCTGACAAACACGACCGGCTCACCGCAGCCGGCCTCGAAGTAGGCCAGGCGTCCGCCGTCAAAGTCTATAACGTGAGGTGCCCAGGGAATACCATCGGCCATGCTCTTCACCTCTTCAGTAAGTTCGGTTGGGCGAAATAGATGGGCGAGACGTTGATCTCACCGGCCGACAACGGAAAAGGGTGTCCCGAGCCCCATGAGTTCCAGCGGCACGGGGGCGTAGGGCGCCCTCGGATTCGCCCGGCTGTCCCGGTCAAACCCCTCACGCTCGTGACACGTCTCCGGTTCTTGGTTGCTCGCCGTCCCGCGGCCCATGCGTCAGCGACCAAGGGGAACGCGACGGGCCCGGACCGGCCCGGAGTACATCCGCTGAGCCAAGCGGACCCGGTCCGGATTCAGAGTCACGCCGACCTGTGCAC
>DAHVOH010000329.1 GCA_027318915.1 Clostridiales bacterium | reverse complement strand
GATCGACGATCTCGGCCCTTACACCGCGAAGTGGGATTACCTCACGGCGGACGGCCGGCTCATCGCCTGCGTCTACCGCTACGACCCGCCCACCGGCAAGGAGTACCGCCCGTGGGACGTGCGCGCCCGGATGTGGCGGGCGCCCGATCCGCGTCCGATCTACAACCTGCCGGCTGTGGCCAATGCGCGCGACGTGGTGCTGGTCGAGGGCGAGAAGGCGGCTTGTGCCCTGATCGGTGTCGGCGTCACGGCGACCACGGCCATGAACGGCGCGCGGGCGCCGGCTGAGAAAACCGACTGGACGCCGCTCATCGGCAGGCACGTGCTGATCTGGCCGGATCATGACGCCCCGGGCTGGGACTACGCGGAGAACGCGGCCCGTGCCTGCGTGACGGCGGGCGCGGCGTCGGTCGCCATCCTCGTGCCGCCCACCGACAAGCCCGACAAATGGGATGCGGCCGACGCCGTGCGGGGCGGCCGCCTTGGGACCATGAACAGTGTGTTTGGCGGCCTCCTTGCCACCTACGCCTTTGACCTGGGGCTGTCCCCC
>DAHVOH010000328.1 GCA_027318915.1 Clostridiales bacterium | reverse complement strand
CAGAGCTCGCCGGGGATGCGGCGATCCTCGTCACGCCCCGCGATCCCGAGGGTCTCGCGGGCGCGTTGGCCGAGGTGCTGTCCGACGCGGACCGGCTGGCAACCGTTCGTCGGCGCGAGGCTGGGCTCGCCCGCGCGGCGGCCTTCACCTGGGAGGCGAGCGCGGATCGCCACATCGAGGCGTACCGGATCGCTGCAGGCGCGTAGGCGCGCGTAGGGTCGTCGTCCGTGCGCGCACTCGTCACGGGAGGCCGGGGCTTCGTCGGCCGCTGGCTCCTCGAGCACCTCGTCAGCCAGGGTGACGAGGTGACGGTCGTCGACACCGAGACGGACGTCACCGACGAGCAGGCGATCGAGCAGGCGATCGAGGCGGCGCGTCCCGATGCGGTGTACCACCTCGCCGCTCGCACCCACGTGGGGGACTCGTGGCGAGACCCGCTCGACGTCCTGCGCGTCAACGTGCTCGGCACCGCGTCGGTCCTCGACGCGGCTCGGCGCGCGGCGGCGGAGGCGACGGTGCTCGTGGTGAGCTCCTCGGAGGTCTACGGCTCG
>DAHVOH010000327.1 GCA_027318915.1 Clostridiales bacterium | reverse complement strand
ATGGCCACGGGGTGCCCACTCATCGGGAGACCCCCAGCAGCGCCGTGCCCTCCTGCATGAGGGCCTGGCCCACCAGCGCCGCGTGATAGCCGGCGTCGGCCAGCCGGGAGAGGTCCTCCGCCGTGCGGATGCCGCTTTCGGCCACGGCGGTGGCGTGGGGCGGCAGCGCCGGTGCCAGGTCCAACGCGCGCGCCAGTTTTGTGTCAAACGTATCCAGGTCGCGGTTGTTCACCCCAACGAGCGTGGCTCCCGCGGCCGCCGCGCGGGCCAACTCCTCGCGACTGTGCACCTCCACCAGCACGTCCATCGCCAGCTCGCTGGCCGCCGCCAGCAGCGCCGCGAGCTGGGCCTCGGTGAGAATCCGCACGATGGCCAGCACCGCGTCGGCCCCATGCGCGCGCGCTTCGGCCACTTGGGCCGGCTCCAGCAGAAAATCTTTGCGCAGTACGGGCACCCCCGCGCCGGCGGCCACGGCTCTGAGATGGTCCAAGTCGCCGTCGAAGAAATCGGGTTCGGTCAGGACGGACAGCGCGCGGGCACCGGCCCGCTCG
>DAHVOH010000326.1 GCA_027318915.1 Clostridiales bacterium | reverse complement strand
AGGAACGGCGGCGCCGGGCCGAGCGCCTTGCCGACCGGCGGGCGGCCGCGGCGGACATGCTGCGCGCCGCTGGCGAGGACCGGAGGCATAGCAGCGAGGCGTGGGCCGCCGCCGGCGGTGGGCCGGCATGAGCGCTGCGCCGGCCAACGCCCGGACCCCGCGGCGCGAACCGGTGGTGGAGACGCCGATGGTGCGGGAGGTAGCGCTGCGCGGGCTCGCCTACCTCCGCGCCGGGTTGCCGTTGCACCTCTCGGGACCCGCCGGCGTGGGCAAGACCACGCTCGCCTTCCATCTCGCCCACCAGATCGGGAGGCCCGTGGTGTTCATTCAGGGCGACGAACAGATGACCAGTGCCGACCTGGTGCGCGGCGGCCTGAGCATCCGCCGCTCCCGCGTGGTCGACAACTACATTCGCTCCGTGGTCCGGACGGCCGACGACTACCGCGAGCAGTGGGTGGACGGCTGGTTGACCGCCGCCTGCAGGCACGGGCATACGTTGGTCTATGACGAGTTCACGCGCTCGCGTCCCGAAACCAACAACGTGCTGCTCTC
>DAHVOH010000325.1 GCA_027318915.1 Clostridiales bacterium | reverse complement strand
GGGCTGGGGCCGGGGGTGGGGGGTGCTGGGTGGGGCGGGGCTGGGCGGTGCTCGGGCGGCCCGTCAGCTCGACGGGCGCAGGACGATCTTCTGGACGGTGGCGACCGGCACGCCGTCGTGCTCGCCGCCGATGAGCCAGGCCGTGCTGCCCTCGACGGCCACCGCCGCGTAGGAGACGGGTGCCGCGAGGTGGCCCACGAGGCGAAATGCCCCCGTGGAGGGATCGAACGACCAGATTGTCGAGCCGGTGCTGGGGGTCGAACCGGGCGCGTAGCTGTCGCCCCCGGCGAGGAAGATCCTCCCCCCGAGCTCGAAGGCGGCGGCGCCTCGGCGCCGTGAGGACACCGGAACTCCCCGTGGGGTGCGGTGGAGCGGTGGCATTGGGGCGCAAATGCACCCTTTCGCCGGCGCCGCGGTCCGGGCGGGCGCGCTGCCGCCAGTCGTGCCGGCCATGCCTGCCGCAGCTGAGAAGGAAGACAGTGCGGCGCGGCTGTGCCGGCATCGGCATACAGACGGCGGGTCAAGCGGCTATCGGCGCCGAAGCGGCGCTGG
>DAHVOH010000324.1 GCA_027318915.1 Clostridiales bacterium | reverse complement strand
CGGTCCGGCCGACGCACCGGCAGCACGCACCCTGCGGTCGCTGCACGCGGCGAGCCGCGACGCCTGGGGTGCGGTCGAGGTGGCCGCCGACCGGCACGTCACGGCCCCGGGCGAGGCGGTCGCGGCAGCCGCCTGGCAGGGGCGGCTGCAGGCGGTGCTGGCGGGCGCGTCGCTTCGCCCCTTCGGCGCCCTGCTGGCCGGTGTGCTGGCCGCATGGGTGGGGGTCCACGCCACCCTGTGGGTCGCCGCCATTGGAAGCAGTTTGTCCTTCCTGTGGCTACTGTCGGGCCCGATGCGCACGCTCGGTCAAGCGGGCGAGGCAGCGGGCATGCAAACCGGCTAGCGCAGGCCGGTGCAGGCGCGCGGCGTCACCGTTGAGCCCCCGCGGGCGTTTGACTTGTCGGTCGGGTTGGGCCGCATGGCGATGGACCGGACGGCGGCGCCAAGCGGGGGTGCGGCGGCGCAGGCCGCCGCCGGTCGGCAGGATTGGCGCCAGGACGGCGCGAAGGACAATACAGGCGGTGGGACTGACGAAACTCTCCATCATCGTGCCGG
>DAHVOH010000323.1 GCA_027318915.1 Clostridiales bacterium | reverse complement strand
CAACAGCAGCCGGTCGCGGCGGGTGGGCTCGCCGATGCGGGTGGCCGACAGCCCCATGCCGAAGCGGAGATCCTTGGTGTCGCGGAACTGCGGCTCGATGGTCCAGCGCCGCGCATAGTGATTGACCAGCGTGGCGGCCGAGGCCTCGGCATCGCTCGCGGCCAGGCACCACGGTTCCTTCATGCCCTTGGCATGCACGCAGACCACGGCGCCCACCTTGCGGCCCGCCGCAGTGACGCGCGCATCGCGCAGCTTGCGGGCGCGTCCGCCGCGGCCTACCCATTCGGCCGCCGGCCTGCTCTCGCCGGCGGCGTCGGTGACGCCGATGTTGCCGCGAAAGCGGATGACGTAGCCGAAGCCCAGTTCGGCGAGGAAGCCGAACAGCTTCTGGTCGCCGAAGCCACGGTCGGCCAGGATGGTGACGCGGCAGCCCGGCGGGAGGGTTTCGGCCAGCCGGCACAGGCAGGCATCCTCGTAGTCGTTGCGCCGGCTTGCGATCTCGTCCTTCCAGACGGAGAGCCAGAGCAGCGGTGCCGCCCGGCCGTGACCGGTCGCC
>DAHVOH010000322.1 GCA_027318915.1 Clostridiales bacterium | reverse complement strand
CGAACCCGACGCGTGGCAGCCGCCGACGAGGCTCAGGCGGCGGGGTCGCGGTGGCGGCGGAGGTCACCGGGATCGACCGGGCGACGATTCGCCGCGGCCTAGCCGACTTGGCCCATCCCGACCAATTGCCCCCCGCCGGGCGGCAACGGCGGCCCGGCGGGGGGCGCAAGGCCTTGACGGCCGACGACCCGACGCTTGCGGCCGCGTTGCTCGCCTTGGTCGAGCCGACGACCCGGGGCGACCCGGAATCGCCGTTGCGGTAGACATGCAAGAGTGGCGCCCAGTTGGCCGCGGCTCTCCAGCAGCCAGGCCACCCCGTGAATCCCTCCACCGTGGGCCGCCTGCGGCACGGGGCCGGCTTCAGCCTCCAAGCGCCCCGCAAGATGATGGCAGGCCGGGCCCCGCATCCCGACCGCGATGCCCAGTTCCACTACATCGCGGCCCGCACGGCCGCCGCGCAAGCGGCCCACCAACCCGTGATCTCCGTGGACGCAAAAAAGAAAGAACTTATCGGACACTTCAAGACCGGCGGCCAGGAGTGGCAGCCGGTGGGACA
>DAHVOH010000321.1 GCA_027318915.1 Clostridiales bacterium | reverse complement strand
GGTGTCGCGATGGAAGGTAGGTTATGGGCCCCTTATCCGCAGTGCACCGGCATCCTCTGCGGGAAGCCGCCCGCAGCTGACAGGCCCTTGATTTACTTGATCACAGCAGCGGTGCTCAGCGGGCGTACAAAGCGCAACAGCTCTTCAAGCCGCTCCTGACAGGTCGGTCCCTGGAACCGCTCGAGCAGACTCTGCGGCAAGACTTCAGCCGGCACCGGTGAGGCGAACCGTTCGCACACCGAGCGCCAGAAGACGGTGCGCTGGAAGTCCCTGTGCCACCACGTTCGCCATCGCTTCACCGTGCGCGCCGAGACCAAAAGGTGTTGCCGCACAGCGCACTTGGCGGAGCCGCCCGACCCAGAGAGCAGCATCAGCGCCAGCGCCACGTACACCCGGCGGGCGAGGAAGCGCACCGAAGCGGGCGTGGCGCGCTGATCGCACCAGCCGCACGTGAAACTCAGCCGCTGGGAGTACTCCTCGAGCACCGACGGCGGGCAGCCGCGCGGTTTTCGAGGGTAATCCGCTACATGCAGAGGTCCTTGGCACCGCGGACAGCGG
>DAHVOH010000320.1 GCA_027318915.1 Clostridiales bacterium | reverse complement strand
TGACGGCCGGCATCGGGGTGGTCTTATCGCGCCGCGCCACCCGCGTCCGGAGACCCGGAGGATGCTGGAACTGGGCCACGGTGTTCCCACGCAGCCGATCGCCGGCGCAACGCCCATGTGGCAGACCCAGGGAGGGCCGGGACCGTCCGCTCCCCATCTGGCTCCGCGGGCCGTCGACGCGGAGGCGGACGTGGCCGGCGAACGGCTCGATCGGGTGGCGGCGGGCGCTCCATCCAGACAGGGTCTTCCAGGGCACGCCCGGCGCGTCCGCGATGACGCGGGCCGGCCGGGTGTTGTGGGCTACGCACTCCACCGGCCGAGCCGTGACCGCTGCCTCCTCCTGCCGGGTCGTCGAAGATTCCCTCATCCGGGTGATGGTCGACCGATCCCCTGTTCGGGTTGTCCACGAGTCCAACTGGAGTGGTCTCGGCGGGAACAGGTGGGACAGGGGCGGCCGCCCTGCGGGGTTGCTTCCGGTGGCCGGACAGCGGATGGCGCCCCGTGCAATGCTGGGTGCTATCAGGCTCCGGCATGCAGAACAGGGTCCAGTGAGATGGACC
>DAHVOH010000031.1 GCA_027318915.1 Clostridiales bacterium | reverse complement strand
GATGACGAGCTGCCGGAAGAGTTTCGCGAATTCGTACAGATAAACGCCGACTACTACAAAAACCTGCGCTGACCCGGGCGTGGCTGTCAAATGGCGTCCATTTAGGTCGGAGACCGATGATTTCGAGCATGTGTGGCGGTGGCTGAACGACCCGGCCGTGGCCGCTTGGTATCAAGAGGCCGGCGGCCGGCCTTCGCGTGCGTATGTGCGCGAGAAATACGGGCCACGAAGTGTTCCGGGCGCACCCGTGCAGGCGTACATGCTGGAAGTGGACGGGACCCCGGCGGGATACGGCCAAGTGTACTGGGTTCAGGACGCCGAGGCCGACGTGTACGGCGTGCCCGCCACGGGGCGGCCGGCGGGCGGCCTGGATCTGTTTCTGGGCGGATCGGGCTGGATGGGCCGGGGTCTCGGTCTGGTGGCCGTGGTGGGATTGCTGGCCTGTCTTCGCGCCCGCGGAGCGCGGCTGGCCGTGATTGATCCCGATGCGGACAACGTGCGGGCGCTGGCTACATACCGGCGGGCGGGATTTGTGAGTGTGCGCCGCCTGCCCGCCTACAGCCGACGCGACGGCATGGCCCGCGATGGCGAGGTGATGGCGCGGGACCTGGACTAATGCGGCGACAGCCCGTGCGGGCGCCCGCGTCACGGCGTCGGCACGGCGTCCGGCTGATCCGGCGCCCGGCCGACGGTCCGGTCGCGGGAGGGCTCTCGCTTGAAGATGACCGCCGCCAGCGGGGGCAGCATGACTTCCAGGTCCGCGTGGGAGTTGACCGGGCGAGCCTCGGCGCCGCCCAAATTGCCCAGGTTGCCACCTCCGTAGACGCCGGCGTCCGTGTTGAGCACCTCCCGCCAACGGCCGGGGGCGGGGACGGCCAGGTGATAGCCCGGCCGGGGGACCGGTGTGGCGTTCACCGCCACCAACAAGGTGTCGGCGGGTTCCGACCCGAGCCGCCAGAAGGCGTACACACTCTCGGCGCGGGCGTCACTGACCACCCACCGGAACCCGGCGGCGTCGGTGCCGTGAATAAAGAGCGCCGGCTCCGCGCGCTCAAGGCCGTTCAAATCGTGCACCAGGCGCTGGATGCCGACGTGTGCCGGGTCCCCCAAGAGGTCCCAATCCAGCTCCCCTTCGTGATCCCACTCTCGCCATTGGCCCCATTCGTCGCCCATGAACAAAAGCGGCTTGCCCGGCGTGGTGAACTGCCACGCCAGGAGCAGGCGCAGATTGGCCAGTTTCTGCCACCGGTCTCCAGGCATACGGTGCACCAAGGACCCTTTGCCATGGACCACTTCGTCGTGGGACAGAGGCAGCACGAAGTTCTCCGTCTGGGCGTAGACCGAGCGGAACGTTAGCTCGTGATGGTGATGGCGCCGGTGAATAGGGTCGCGGGAGAAATACTGGAGGGTGTCGTGCATCCAGCCCATGTCCCACTTGTAGCCGAATCCGAGGCCGCCCCAATCGGTGGGCCGCGACACCTGGGGCCAGGCGGTGGATTCTTCGGCATAGGTCTGGATGCCGGGATAGCGCGCGTAGGCCGCCCGGTTGAAACGGCGCAGGAGGTCGATGGCCTCCAGGTTCTCCCGGCCCCCCACGCGGTTCGGGATCCATTCGCCGGGGCGGCGGGAATAGTCCAGGTACAGCATGGAGGCCACGGCGTCGACGCGCAGGCCGTCGGCATGGTACCGATCCAGCCAGAAGAGGCCGCTCGACAGCAGGAAACTTTGCACCTCTCGCCGTCCGTAGTTGAAAATCAGGGAATGCCAGTCGGGGTGGACCCCCAACCGCGGGTCGGCATGCTCATAGAGATGGGTGCCGTCGAAGTGGGCCAGACCATGGGGATCGTCGGGGAAGTGCGACGGCACCCAATCCAGAATGACCCCCACTCCCGCTTGATGAAGCGCGTCGATGAGGGCCATCAGGTCCTGCGGGGAGCCATAGCGCGCGGTGGGACTGAAATATCCGGTGACCTGGTATCCCCAGGACCCGTAGAAGGGGTGCTCCATGACGGGCAGAAACTCCACATGCGTGAAGCCCTGGGCGGTGACATAGGGCACCAGCTGCTCGGCCAGCTCCGTGTACGTGTAGTGGCGCCGCCCGTCGTGCGGGCGCCGCCAGGAGCCCAGATGCAACTCGTAGATGCTGAGCGGGGCGTCCTGCCGGCTGGCGGCCCCACGTGCCTCCATCCAGGCCTGGTCGCCCCACTCGTAGGCCAGATCCCACACCACGGACGCGGTGCGCGGCGGCTCCTCCTGGCGAAACCCCACCGGATCCGCTTTCTCCAGCGCCGCGCCCCCCATCTGCGAGACGATGTGGTACTTGTAGAGGGCGCCCGGCGCCACCCCGGGGACGAACCCGGCAAAGATGCCCGACGAGCCCTGGGGGTCCAGCGGCGCCGCATACGGACGCCAGCCGTTGAAATCCCCGATGACGGAAACCTGGCGGGCGTTGGGCGCCCAGACGGCAAAGTGCGTACCCCCGGGGAGTGGGTGGGCGCCCAGCATGTCCCAGGCGCGCAGGTGCGCACCTTCATTCCACAGATACAGGTCGTCGCTGCTGATGAGGGTCGGTGGACGTCGAGGAGCGGCGTCACGGGGGCTCGTCATGGCGATACCTCCTCCAATAGACTGGTCAGGCCCCGCAGGGGGATGGGAACCCAGGCGGGACGGTGATCCAGCTCGTAGCGCAGCTCGTAGAGCGCCTTCTCCATGAGATAGACCGCCAACAGGCCGTCGAATTGTTCGTTTGCGGGAATCAGGTGCAAGCCCGCGGTGGTGATGCGGTATGTGTCCAAGAATACGCGGGAGACCGCGCGATACCAGAAATCGTACCACTCACCGAGCCGGCGCCATTCGCCGTCGTTGGCGACTTCGGCGCGAGCGCCCAGCCAGCGCGAGGCGGACGCATAGTGGAAGGACCGCAGCATGCCGGCCACATCGCGCAGCGGTGACCGTTTAATGCGGCGTTCACTCAAGGGGCGGGCGGGTTCTCCCTCAAAGTCCACAAACACGAAGTCACTGCCGGTGTAGAGAACCTGTCCCAGGTGCAGGTCGCCGTGGCAGCGGATGCGCAGCCCCTCCAGACGGGATTGCAGGATGTGCTGGCTGCCCGCCAAGATGCGGCTTTCGGCGCCCAGCAGGGCCTGGGCGTCGGCCGCCCACAACGGATCCAGCCGGGGCAGGTGCTGCGCCAGGGCGCTCAGTGTCTGGCCCACCGCCGTGCGCATCGTTTGGTAGAGGCCGCGCAGATAGAAGGCGGTGAAGGGCTCCGGGGAGAACGCCGGATCGTCAGTGGGCCGGGCGAGCGCCATGTGCAGGCGGGCGGTGCGTTCCGCCAACTGTGACGCCCAGGCCAGGTAGGGCCCCAACAACTCGCGGACCAAGTCCGCGGGCAGGTCGACGGGAGCCGCTTCGGCGTCGCGGGCCAACACCAGCTCCTGATAGCGGCTGAGCGCGTCGAGCGTGTACGCCCAGCCATCCTCTTCGTGAGGCACGAACTGCGACAGGACGCCGAGCGTTGCCCGCCGCCCGTTGTCCTCCCATTCCAAGGCGCCTCGCACCGGAGCGATGTGCCCAAAGCCGAGGTGCGTCAGATGCAGGCCCATTTCCCAGTCCGGCTGCTCACCAAACGCCACGTGGCGGAACAACTTCAGGACGTAGCGCTGGGCGAAGACGACCGAGGTGTTGCTTTGTTCGCCTTTGATGGGTGCCACGGGCAACCCGGCGGGGTTTTCGTCCCGGAGGGCGGGCAGGGCCAGACCATAGAGCGCGACCCCGTTCTGGGCCGTGCGGCGGCGGCGCACCATCACGCCCAAGAGCGTCTGGAGAAACGCGGGGTCCTGGGCGGCGTCATACAACTCCCGTGTGTGGGCGCCCGACGTCAACCGCGCGATCACCTGCGCCGACTCGGGCGCCGGCTGATCGGGCGGCGACGCGGCCAGCGGCAGCCAGTAGACGGCGGCGTCGCCTTGAGCGCAGGGTACCTCCACCACGGCGAGATGGATGCGGTCGCCGTCGATCGGCACCGGCAACAGGTGACGGATGTTGGCCGATTTGGGCCGACGGCTTCGGGCCGAGAACCAGCGCCGCCCGGTGAGATACAAGAATAGCGCCCGCTCCAGCGCTTCGCGATGGGCATCCTGGACCACACCGGGCCAGCCCGCCGCCACGGTGGGCAGCGACGGCGCGGACCGAAGGTCTTCGCTCTCCGGGGGGGTCAGCGCGAAGTAGTAGAAGCCGTGGGGTCCGATGGTCAGAAAGTAGGGCGAGGCCCCGATGACCGGAAACGGCGTCTGCCCGAACAGTTCCACGGGCGCGTGGTGCTGGTAGGGCGACAAGTCAATCGTGGTGGCCTGGACGAAACGGGACAGATTGGCCACCACCAACAGAATCTCGTCGTCCAGGCGGCGGATGAAGGCCAGCACCTTGGGATTGTCGGGCGTGAGCAGGGTGAGCGTGCCACGGCCGAAGGCCCGGTAGCGCTTTCGGAGGCCAATCAGGCGTTTGGTCCACCACAGCAAGGAGTGGGCGTTGTTGCGCTGGGCCTCCACGTTGACGGCCTCATAGTGAAATTCCGGGTCCACCACCACCGGCAGGCAGAGGCGTTGGGGGTTGGCGGACGAAAATCCGGCATTGCGGTCGCCGCTCCACTGAAATGGCGTGCGGACGCCGTCGCGGTCGCCGAGATAGATGTTGTCGCCCATGCCGATCTCGTTGCCGTAATAAAGGACCGGGGTGCCCGGCAGCGCAAACAGCAAGGCGTTCATCAGTTCGATGCGCCGGCGGTTGTTGCCCAGCAAAGGGGCGAGCCGGCGGCGGATGCCGAGATTGATGCGTGCCTGGGGATCGGTCGCGTACACCTGGTACATATAGTCGCGTTCCTCGTCCGTCACCATTTCCAGCGTCAGTTCGTCATGGTTGCGCAGGAACAGGGCCCATTGGCAGGCGTCGGGCAGAGCCGGCGTCTGCTGCAGAATGTCGACGATCGGGAAGCGGTCCTCCATGTAGACCGCCATGAACAGTCGCGGCATCAACGGAAAGTGAAACGCCATGTGGCACTCGTCGCCTTGGCCGAAGTAGGCGACGGCGTCCTCGGGCCATTGATTGGCTTCCGCCAGCAGCATCCGTCCTGGAAACCGCTCGTCGACATGGCGCCTGAGCCGCTTCAAGAACTGATGGGTTTCCGGCAAATTTTCGCAGGTGGTGCCCTCGCGCTCATACAGATACGGAATGGCGTCCAGGCGCAGGCCGTCCACGCCCATCCCCAGCCAGAAGTCCACCACCTTGAAAATGGCGGCCTGGACATGAAGCGACTCAAAATTGAGGTCGGGCTGATGGCTATAGAAGCGATGCCAGTAATAGGCTTGGGCTATGGGATCCCACGTCCAGTTGGAGCGCTCAAAATCCTTGAAAATGATGCGGGCTTCGGAGTACCGGTCCGGCGTGTGGCTCCACACATAGTACGCGCGATGCACGCTGCCGGGTTTGGCCCGCCGCGCCCGCTCGAACCAAGGGTGCTGGTCCGAGGTGTGGTTCACGACCAGCTCCGTGATGACCCGGAGACCAAGGCGGTGCGCCGCTTTCAGGAAGGCCCGGAAGTCCTTCAGCGTCCCGTAGTGAGGATGCACGGCGGTGTAGTCCGCGATGTCGTAGCCATCGTCCCTCAGCGGCGACGGATAGAAGGGGAGCAGCCAGATGGCGGTGACGCCCAGATCGCGCAGGTACGGCAATTTGGCGGTCAGACCCCGGAAGTCGCCCAGCCCGTCCCCGTCGCTGTCGAAGAACGTGCGCACGTGCAGTTCGTAGATGATGGCGTCTCGGTACCAATCCTCGTAAGCGTCAATGCCCTCGGTCGCGTGACTGGCCATGGCCCACCTCGCCTTGATTGACTCGCGGTCACCGAAACTGGTCAAAATGCCGTTCGCCCTGCGCGGGCGGCTGCACATGCAGGACGTGCGCGGGCAGTCGCTCCGGATGCAGTTCGACATAGTTGTGGGACCCTGTCCAGAAGTACCGCTCCCCGGTCAGCAAATCCTCGACCATGTACGGCTGATCGGCCTCGAGCCCGAGTCGCCCGGTGTCCAGGTGGACGAATCCCGACTGGACATGGTGAGGATCCAGATTCACGGCCATCAGCATCGTATCCTGTCCATCGGGCGAGGCTTTGCTGTACACGAGGATCTGGTCGTTGTCCGCGGGGTGAAAGGCAAGCCCTGCCTGGCTCTGCAGGGCCGGGTGCTCCCGGCGGGCGCGGTTCAGGCGCGCGATGACGGGAGCCAGGCTGTCGGGCCGGTCCCAGTCCCAATGGCGCACTTCATATTTCTCGGAGTGCGCGTACTCCTCGCTGCCGGGAGCGGCCGGATCCCGCTCCATCAGTTCAAAGGCAGGGCCGTAGATGCCGTAGTTGGACGACAGAGTGCCCGCCAGCACGACGCGGGCCAGAAAGGCCGCACGCCCTCCCTGCTGCAGGGGCACCGGCAGAATGTCCGGCGTGTTGGGCCAGAAGTTGGGCCGGAAAAAATAGGACACGGGCGGATGGGTCAACTCGTCCACATAGGCCCGCAGCTCCTCGGCCGTGTTGCGCCACGTGAAGTAGGTGTATGACTGGCTGAACCCGACTTTGGCCAACTGATACATGAGCGCCGGGCGCGTGAACGCCTCGGCCAGAAACAGCACGTCGGGATGGTCGGCCCGAATCTCGGCCAGCAGCCATTCCCAAAACGGCAGGGGCTTGGTGTGCGGATTGTCGACCCGGAAGATCTGCACGCCGAGCGTGATCCAGTAGCGCACCACATCCGCCAGAGCTTGCCAGAGTTCCGGCCAGGCATCCGTTTCGAAGTCATAGGGAAAGATGTCCTGGTACCGTTTGGGGGGATTCTCGGCATACTGGACGCTGCCGTCCGGACGGCGGCGAAACCATTCGGGATGTTGGATGACGTCGGGATGATCGGGCGAACATTGAAACGCCAAGTCCAGAGCCACTTCGAGTCCATGGTGGCGCGCTTCCGCCAGGAGGGCGCGGAAATCGTCAACCGTTCCCAGCTGAGGATGGATGGCGCAGTGACCACCCTCCGGCGCTCCCACCGCCCACGGGCTTCCCGGATCGCCTGGCCCCGCGCCGAGGGTGTTGTCGGGGCCCTTGCGACCCGTGTGCCCGATGGGGTGAATGGGGGGCAGATAGAGGACGTCGAACCCCATTTGGGCCACATAGGGCAGCCGGGCTGTCAAATCACGGAACGTGCCGGGCCGGGCCGGATCCGTGGAGGTGGAGCGTGGAAAGCACTCGTACCAGGAGGAAAATCCGGCCCGAACGCGCTCTACCAGAACGGGTCGCCACGGGCTCACGGCGGGAAACGGGCGCGGACCCCAATAGCGCATGAGCCGAGCCAGCTCCGGATCCAACGCGGCGGCCAGAGCTTCGGCGGGATCTTCCGCCGCCAAGCGGACCTGGTACGCGCGCAGGCGGGGTCGGGCATCGGCGTCGGCGCGCTCCCAGGCGTCGGCCAACAGGCGCTGGCCGATGGCGGCGTCGACGGCGGTGGCCGTCCCGGCGACACATTGAGCGTGAAAGGCGGATCGCCAGGAGAGGAAGCGCTCAATCCATCCCCGCACGCGGAAGCGATGGGCGCCGCAGACGGTCGGCACGAACGCCGCGTCCCACCAGTCGTCCGCGCGCGGCGTGAGCCACACCAGAGCGGGACGAGTCTGCCCCGGGCCCATCCATTCCAGTTGGCCGGCCAGCTGATCATGCCCGTCTGCCGTCATCTGGGCGGCGACCACCACCGCGCGGCCCCGTTCGGCTTTCGCCGCGAAACGCCCGTCGTCGACTGTCGGCTCCACCCGGATGATGGCGACACGTGTCCGTCCTTCGCGGGGCAGGTCCATTGCCCCCCTCCCTTCCCAGCTCGCCGACCGGACGCCGGCCGTCCTGTCGGACCGGCATCCTCCCGCTATGGTAGCATCCCCTTGCCCGGGCGGTGGGATGGATTGAATCCCCGGGGACAGGAGCAGGACAGGGCCGGTTTCGGTATGATGGAGAAATGGGTGGCGGCCGCGCCTGCCCTCCGCTCCGCAGCGTTCGGGGTGGACAGGGGTCCGCTGATTCGGGCCGGGTCCCGCAAACAGGCCGCAAGGAGGTTGTCGTGGAGCGTTTCGTGTGTGTTCACGGCCACTTTTATCAACCGCCGCGGGAGAACCCGTGGCTCGAGGCCGTCGAGAGCCAGGACTCGGCCCGCCCGTACCACGATTGGAACCAGCGCATCACGGCGGAGTGCTACCGGCCCAACGGGTCTGCGCGTATCCTGGATCAGGACGGGTACATTCGCGCGGTGGTGAACAACTATGCCCGCATCAGCTTTAATGTCGGCCCCACCCTTCTGGCGTGGTTGGAATCTGAAGCGCCCGATGTCTATCGGGCTATCCTGGAGGCCGACCGCAGCAGTCGCCAGCGGTTCGGCGGGCATGGATCGGCGATGGCCCAAGCATACAACCACGTGATCCTTCCCCTGGCGCCGACCGCGGACCGCCGGACGCAGATCCGGTGGGGCCTGAGGGACTTTGAACGACGGTTTGGACGGCGCGCGGAGGGGTTCTGGCTGCCGGAGACGGCCGTGGACGACGAGACGCTGTTGCTGCTTGAGGACGAAGGCGTCGCTTTCACGGTGTTGAGCCCCCACCAAGCGCTGCGGCTCTGGCCGCTGGATCTGTCGGAGGGCCGAGACGTCGAGGCGGCGGGCGTGGACACCACGCGGCCGTATCGGGTCAAGGTGGGCCGTCGTCTGCTCAAATTGGCGGTGTTCTTCTATGATCCCGGCCTGTCGCAGGCGGTCGCCTTCAACGGCCTGCTCAGCGACGGCGAACAGCTGGCCCGGGCGTTGACGGCCGCCGCCGCAGCGGGGCCGGGGCCGCGTCTCGCCCACATCGCCACCGACGGCGAGACCTATGGCCACCACCACCGCTACGGGGAGATGGCGCTTGCCTATGCCCTGGATCGCATCGAATCGGGCGGAGCGGCGCAGCTCACCAACTACGGGGAATTTTTGGAGCGGTATGCGCCGGGGGAAGCGGTGGAGGTGAGGCCCGACACGTCCTGGAGCTGCGCTCACGGCGTGGAGCGATGGCGTGCGGATTGCGGCTGCCGCACCGGTGTCCACCCCGACTGGAGCCAGGGGTGGCGCCAGCCGCTGCGGGCAGCGCTCGACGTGCTGCGCGATGCCGTGACGCCCGCCTATCGCGCGTTGGCGGAGCAGTTTCTCGCCGACCCCGACCGGGCCCGCGACGACTACATCCGCGTCATTCTCGATCGCAGCGAGGGGGCGCGGCAAGAATTCCTCCGTCGCCAAGCGCGCCGCGAGCTGAGCCCCGAAGAAGCGATCCGGGTGTGGAAGCTCATGGAGCTGCAGCGCCACGCGCTGCTGATGTACACCAGCTGCGGGTGGTTTTTCGACGAGGTGTCGGGCATTGAGACGGTGCAAATCCTGCAGTACGCCGGCCGCGTCATGCAGCTGGCCGCCGATTTGTTCGGGTGGACGCCGGAAGCGCAGGTTCTGGAACTGCTGGCCCAGGCTCCGAGCAATGTCCCCGCCGAGGGCAACGCGCGGCGTGTCTATGAGACGCGGGTGCGGCCGGCCATGGTCGATCTGGGCCGCGTCACGGCACACTGGGCGGTGGCGGCCCTCACGCATCCGGACGAGGCGAGGGCGGTGCGGCTATACTGCTATCGGGTGAGCGTTCACGAGCAGGCGGTGCGCGCGGCCGGCTTGACCCGGATGGTGACCGGGCGGGTGACGGTGACGTCGACCATCACCCAGGAGACCGAGTCCTATTACGTGGGGGCCCTGCATTGGGGTGACCACAACCTGGTGGGAGGCATTGCGCCGGCCGGTGCCGACGACGGGTACGACAGCCTGCTGGCCTCCTTGGGGCCGCTGTTTGATAGTGCGGACATTGCCGGCGTGCTGCGCGTCTTTGCGGGGGCCTTCGGAAGTCGGACATTCACCCTGCAGAACCTGTTCCGCGACGAGCAGCGCCGCGTCCTGGATCTGGTCCTCCGGACCACGCTGGGCGAGGTGGAGCGATCGCTGCGGCAGATTTACGAGTATCACGCGCCGCTGATGCGATTTCTTTCCGAGGCGGATACGCCGCTGCCGGCCGCATTTCTGACCGCAGCCAGCTATGTGTTGAATCAGGCGCTGCTGCGGGCGCTGGAGGAACCGCTGATCAATCATGAGCGGATCCGGCAGCTGATGGATGAAATTCGCCAACTCGCCATCACCGTGGACCAGGATGATATCCTTTTTGTGCTGCGCGAAAGGGAGCGGCAGACGGCGGACGCGTGGACGCGGGATCCGACGGATCCGGAGCGACTCGCCCACGTGATCCAGTTTCTTGACCTGGTGGAGGAGCTGCCGGTGAGCATTGATCCCGGCGTCCTGGCCATCGCCTGCTTTCGCCTGCGCGCGGCGCTGACGGCCCCCGACCTGGACGAGCGCTTGCGGGAGGAGGCGGCGGCGGTGGCCCTCCGCCTGAAGATTCGCTGGCCGGAGGCTCAGGCGTGAGTCCCGGGCAGCTGCCGGATGCGCAGCGCGTCGGCCCCGGTCGCCATGTCGGGCCGAAGCACGGCCGGGCCGTGCACCACGACATCTCCGGGGACGCGCGCCTTGGGCAGCACCAGCACCTCCGACAACTGAGCGCCGGCCTCCACCACGGCTTCGTCGCCGACGGCGCTGAGGTGGTCGATGCGTGTGGGGTGACGCAGTGAGGAGCGCACCTCGGCTTTGACCCCGAGCAGGCTTGCGGTGACAACGGCTCCGTCGCCCACAATGACGCCGTCATCCAGGTGCGCGCCCACCAAGGTGACATGATGGCCGATGACGCATTCGTCGCCGATGTAGGTATCCTCGATATGGCAATTGCGTCCCACCACGGTGTCGTGGCCCAGGTACAGATGCCGCCATCCGGCGGGCCACGGCCCGCCCAGGGTGGGGGTGAAGACACGCTGAGGCGGTTGGCGGTCCGGACCTAGCGACAGCCCGGGAATGACCGCGCTCCCGTCCAGAACCCCGACCGTGGCGGAGAGGAACTGCTCCGACTGACCCAAGTCGGCGGCCCAGTCCACCTGCCACGTTTGGACCGGGCGGCCGCACGCCAGCGCCCAGCGCAGCAGGTGGGGCGAAAAGTCGAGGCGCTGGCGCCGAAGCCGTGCCAGTTCCGGATTCAGGGCCAGTTGCCGAAGCTCCCGGGCGTTGATGAGATAGAAGCCCGTCACGACCGGGACCGATTGGGTAGGCCAAGCGGGCCCGAAGGCTTGCGCCAAGGCGGATGCCTCGGAGGGCACCGGCCCGCGGATGCGGCCGTCCGCTGCCACATCGAGCGCCATCTCGCCCGGGGCCAGCGTGCCCGCCCGACGATTGGCGACGAAAACCGTGAGCAGGGTCTGCTGTTCGGTGTGCCGGGCATGCGCGGCAGCCAAATCCGTGGCCAGCAGGGTGTCGACCGGAAAGACCAGCAGATCGTCCTGCAGCTCAAAGTGCTCGGCCGCGCGAATGACGGCGTCGGCGGCGCCCCGGTCCAAATGATCGTGGCGAGGGGGGGTGTAGCGAACCGTTAAGTCCCAGTCGTCCCCATGCCCCACGAGATTGCGCACGGCGAACCGCACTTCGCGTGACTTGCTGGCCAGGATGAAGTCGTGGATGCCCCCGGCCTTGAGGGTGGCCAATTGGATGCGAACGGCCGGACGACCGAGAAAGCGGGCTTCCGCCCGCACCCGGATCCGGGTGGACGCCTTCAACGTGAGCGGTCGGAGACGCTCTCCGAATCCCCCCAGGAGGCCCATCCCGATCAGTTTCATGAGCGGACCCCCTTCCCGGGATCCTATGCGGGCGCGGCCGGTGAGAAAATGGAACACCGCAATTATACCCTCTCGGCGGGGTTGCGGCCGTCCGCCGCCCAGAGGATTTGGGGAGTGAAGGGGTCTCGGGGAGGGGACGCAGCGGGCGCGGCGGGCGGCCCCGGCGCCTCTCAGCGCCGGCGCGCCGCGCCGCCGAGGAACAGGTCCAGGAAGTACATGAACAGGTTGATGACGTCCATGGCCAGGCCGAGGCCGATGTAAGCCGCCAGGGCGTCGTTGGGACCGTAGGGCATGGCGTTTCGGATCCGACTCAGATCGACGACCAAATAGAGTTCAAAGACGAGAATGCCGATGAAGGCCCAGATCGGAGAGGTGACCAGCCCCATGGCCGGCGCCAGGAAGAGGGCCAGCACCTGCGTGATGATGAGGCCCAGGAGCCCGACCATGGCCAATCCGCCCAGTCGGCTCAGATCCCAGGGGCTCACGGCGGCAATCACCGCGGTGACGACCAAGGACCCGCCGACGGCCAGGAGCGCCGACAACACGGCCGACGGTGCCACGGCCAACCCGTACCCCACCAGTAGCCCGATGAGGGGACTCATGACCAGCATCATGATGACGCCCAGCGTCAGTTCGCGGCCCAAGTGGCCAACCGAGCGCGCCATCAGCGCGCCCATGAGAAACACCACGGCCAGATAGGGCAGCAGCATGATGGTTCCGGCTCCCGCCAGGAGATTGTCCAGGCCGCTCGCCAGGGAGACCACGGCGCCTATGGCCGCCACCAGGAGGTAGAGGCCCATGTATACGAGCGTGGATGCCAACAAGCCTCCGGTCAGCGACCAGGCGGACCCGTTTTGAGACCAATAGACCGACCGGGCCTGCCCAGGATTCGTTGAACCCCGCCGCTGATATGACATCGAATCACCTTCCCGACCGAACAAATTCCGGGGGTCTGCCGCCCAACCCTAGGCTATTTTACACCCGCCTATTCAAGAGATGCACGTCCGTCACGCCTCCGGTGACCACGCCTCCGCCTCGATCTCGACCAGCAGGCGCGGATCGATGAGGGCGGCCACCTGAACCAGGGTGGCCACCGGACGGATGGCACCGAACACCTCTCCGTGGGCGCGGACCACCGCGGGCCAGTGCCGGATGTCCACCACGTACATGCGCGTGCGCACCACCTCCGTCAGGGCGGAGCCGAGCTGGACCAGCGTGTCCTCGACAATGGTCAGGGCGTGGCGGGCTTGTGCGTACGGGTCGTCGCCGCCCACCACCAGGCCATCTTGCATCGCGGTGGTGCCGGCCACTTCCACACGGGGTCCGACCCGGATCCCGCGGCTGTATCCGGCCACGCGCTCCCATTCCGTTCCGGTTGACACCATCGCGCGACGGCTGGAGGGATTGCTCTGTGCCATGGGACCTCCTGTTCGTGAGTGAGCCCAAGACCGGGCGCCGGACCCGGCCCGAACGTCCGCCGCCGGCAGGACTCGCCGCGCGGCAGGAGAAGATGTACAAAAGACCGCGGTCGCGGCGCGGGAGCGCTCACGCCGCGGCGCTCCGGCGTTTCGACTATAGCAAAGGAGTCGTGCATGGCCTACATTCGTGAGCTGTCTCTGGAGGACATCGTGGATCTGCCCGGGCCCCTGGCCAAGACGCCCATCCAACCCGGTTTTTCCCGTGACGGCGAAAGACTCTGGTATCTCTTCCCCGAAGGGGAGGCGACGCGCTTGGTGCTGCGGGAATATCGTCTGGAGGACGGGGCCGTCCGCACGCTGCTGGCCCCCGCCGACGCGGTGCAATATACCCAGGCGGAGCTGCTGCGGCGGGAGCGGGAGCGGGTCCGGTGGGACGGTATCAGCACGTATCAGGTCGTTGAGCGGGACGGGGTCGCCACGATTCTGTCGCCGATGGGTGGTCGGCTCTTGTTGAAGGGCGGAGAGGTGGAGCCCGCCTTCGTGCCGGAAGTCGCCGGCGCGGAGGATCCGACCCTGTTGAGCGACGGCCGCCGCGTCGTGTTTGTGCGGGATGGGGACCTGTGGATGGCTGAGGTGGGCACCGGGGAAACGACGCCGTTGACCCGTGGAGCCGAGCCGGGACTGACCTACGGGCTGGCCGAGTATGTGGCGCAGGAAGAGTTGGGCCGCAGTCACGGCTATTGGGTGAGTCCGCGACTGACTTGGATTGCGTATCAGGAAACCGACGCCCGGGACGTGCCCGAGTACCCAATCGTCCATCTGGAGGGCGAACGGCCCTGGGTGGAGACGGCTCGCTACCCGCTGGCCGGCGAGGCCAACGCTCGCGTGCGTCTCGGGGTCATGCCGCTGGATGGGGGTGACACCCGCTGGATGGACTGGTCCGGGGAGGACGGGTATCTGGCTCGAGTCGAGTGGGCCTCGGATGACACGTTGGCCGTCGCCTGGCTGTCGCGGGACCACCGCCACCTTCGATGGACGTTGTGGGATCCGCGGACGGGTGCCTCCCGGCCGCTTATGGAAGAAACCTCGGGGCACTGGGTGAACCTCGGCTCGATCCACCGCTTCCTGGCCGATGGGTCGTTTTTGACATCCAGTGAGGAAGACGGGTTTCGCCATCTTTATGTTTACCCAACGTCGGGAGAGCGACGGCAGCTCACGCGCGGTCCATGGCTGGTCACGCACGTGACGGGCGTCGACGAGACGGCCGGATGGGTCTATTTCGTGGCCACCCGCGAGAGTCCGCTGGAGCGGCACCTCTACCGAGTGCCGCTGTCCGGGGGCGAGCCCGAGCGTTTGACGGAGGAGGCGGGCCTGCATGCTGTCGTGATGGCGGACGATTGCCGGTGGTTCGTGGACCAGTGGCATAATCGCCGGCACAGTATGCGGGCGGTGGTGCGACGCACGGACGGCGCGGCGGCGGCCGACCTCACCGACGTGGTCCCGGCAACCGCGGAGTCGATCGGACTGGAGCCCCCGGAACTGGTGACATTGACGGCCGATGACGGGACGCCGCTATACGGCGCGCTGTATCGGCCGCGAGGCGGCGTGGCGCCCTGGCCGGCCGTTGTGAGTGTGTATGGGGGGCCGCACGCACAAACGGTGGGGGAGTCCTGGGCCCTGACGACGGACTTTGAGGCCCAGTATCTGGCACAACGCGGCTATCTGGTTTTCAAGTTGGACAACCGCGGCATGGCCAACCGCGGCGTCGCCTTTGAAAAGGCGATTCATCGCGCCTTCGGCACGGTGGAGGTGGCCGACCAAGTCACGGGAGTTCGCTGGCTGGTGGACAACCGGCAGGTGGACCCGCGGCGCGTGGGCATATTCGGGTGGAGCTACGGAGGCTACATGACCCTCATGTGTCTGGAGAAGGCGCCCGACGTGTTCTGCGCCGGGGTGGCCGGCGCCCCGGTCACGGACTACCGGTTTTATGACACCGCGTACACGGAGCGTTACATGGAGACTCCCGCCACCAATCCGGCCGGCTACGACGAGGGATCGGCCCTCACCCACGTGCAGAATCTGACCGGGCATCTCTTGGTGATTCACGGACTCTTGGACGAGAACGTCCATTTTCGGAACACGGCCCGTTATCTTTTGGCGTTGCTCGAGGCCGGGAAGCCCTACGACTTGATGCTGCTGCCGGCGTCACGTCACGGGCCGCGCGGACGCGCCACGCGGCTCGCCATCGTGAAGCGCCGCACCGAATACCTCACTCGCTTCGTGTAGGTCAGGGAGCGATGAGGACAGGCGCGTGCGGCAGTGTGGACAAAATCTCGGGGTCGCCGGCGGTGACCACGGCGATGTCTTCGATGCGGACGCCAAAGCGTCCGGGCAGATAGATGCCGGGCTCGATGGAGAAGGTCATGCCGGGCTCCAGGATGGTGTCGTCGCCCGCCATCATGAAGGGCGGTTCGTGACCGGCCACCCCGATGCCGTGACCCGTTCGGTGCACGAAATAGTCCCCGTACCCCGCCCGGGTGATGACCGCCCGGGCGGCGGCGTCCACCGCGGAGGCCGGGTTGCCGGCCCGGGCCGCCGCTTCGCCCGCCAGCCGCGCTTCCAGCACGATCGCATGAATCTCCCGGTACGCGGCGTCCGGTTCCCCGACGTACGCGGGTCGGGTCAGATCAGAGCAGTACCCGTTCTTTCGACAGCCGAGGTCCATCCACAAGGCGCCGGGCCCGATGGGTGTCTCGTCCGGCTGGTGGTGGGGGACGGCAGTATGCGCGCCGGCAGCGATGGCCTGGAAGCTCAGTCCGTCGCCGCCCAGTTCGCGGAACGCGTGCAGCATGACATCATGCACGGCGCGCTCGCTGACCCCGGGCCGCACGGCGGCCACCCCGCGCCGAAACGCTTCGTCGGCCGCCGCGGAGGCCGCACGCAGCCGCGCCACTTCCTCGGCATCCTTGACCATGCGCAAGGGGCGCATCACGCGGCTGGCCAAGTCCACTTGGTCAGGATGAAGCGCTCGCTCGACCGCCCGCAGATGGTCGTAGCGCGCGGCGTCCGAGACCAGCAGGGTCCCGCCCGCCTCTTGCCCGGCGGCGAGGTGCAGGGCGTGGCGCAGAGCGTCGGCCGGGCCGTGGTCGTCCGCGTAATCCAGCACGGTGATAGGCCCGGCATCCAGACGCTGGTGGGCGTCGGTGGCGTTGACGCCGGGCACCACCAGGCTGACGCCCCGGGCGCCGATGACCAGGAACGTGACCCGCTCGTCACCGGGTGGGGTGTAGCCCAGGGCATACAGACAGTCATCTCCGGCGGCCAGCAGCACGGCTGCCGCCCGCTCCGCCGCGGTGCGCGCTTGAATGCGGGCCAAACGAGGCAACGGCATTGACATGAGGCGCTCGGTCCCCTTTCCACAGCCGGGCCAATCTACCGATCCGAAGCAATCGGACCGCGCCGGCTACCGGCAGTCGCCGGCTCTTGAGGCTTCGCCGTTCCGGGTCGAGGCTCCTTCCGATCGGAGCATGCGCTCGTGCACCCAGCGAACGATGCCGTCCCATGGGACTTGGCTCCAGTCGTCGGTATCGAGGCGGAGCACATCGGCCGAAAGATTCAGCGGCTCATATGGGCGCTCGACGGCGTGCGCAATGTAGGCCGTGGGATCGACGAGGCCGCGCACATGGCTCGTGGGCCGTTCCGGATCAGCGAGACGGCTCACGTATCGTTGAACCAGCAGCTCCGCCGAAGCGGCCAGGGTGATCTCCAGGACCCGGTGGCGAGATGGCTCCAGGATGGCTTGTAGGCGAGGACGGGCCTCGGTTGTCCAGAAGTTTCCTTCCACCAGCACCGAGGATCCCGTGTGCAGCAGCAGCTCCAGTGTGTCGTATACAAGCGTCCAGGTGGCCGGACCCAAAGCGCTGGTCGCAAGGGCGGGCAGAACGTCCAAGAGGCGCTCTTTAATGCGATCCTTGGCCAACAAGGGCCAACCCAGATGCGCGTTAAGGCGGGCGGCCACACTGGACTTGCCGCTGGCGGGATGGCCGGTCACGAAAAGGACGCACGGTGGATGCGGGGTCGCAATGGGATGCATGATGCAAGAGGATTCGCGCTGATCGCGGCCGATCCCTCCCGGCGGGCAACTGGTTCGGAGGACCGTGACGTGGTACCGTCGGGGCAACGGGTGCAGAGTCCCCGGGTAGTCCAGACGAGGCGGTGAGGGTACGGACGCGGTGATGCGGCGACGCTGGCTTCTGTATGGCTTGATGGGGTTGAATGTGGTGGTCAATGCCTTGATTCCGTTCATGCTGCTGGTGTCGGCCGTGTTTTTGTTCATCCTTTCCCGAAAGCCTGAGTACCGCTTGCTGTCGCGGATTTATGGCTTGGCCATTCTGGGCGGCGCGGTGCTCACCATCATCGCTTACCTGGCGCTGGGCGTCGGGCGCCATCCGGCCGTGCACGGCTAGTTCAAACCTGGGATTCGGGGCGCGCTCGTTCGTCGCTGAGACAGGTTGGGGACCGACGGCGTAGCGCCCCGGGGTTGAAAGTCGTCCGGCCCGCGGCTAGAAGCCCCGACGGGGGCCGGGCTCGTTCGGATCCGGGCGGGACAGGTGGCCGGGTCCCGATGCGGTCCGCAGTGAGGTCAGCCGCGCGGCCACGGTCGTCGCGTCCACGGCAGGGCCGGCCGCCCGCTTCGACACTTGTGTGCCCGTCCATCGTCAGCCTGATTCGGGCTCTCCCCACGTCACGGGGCCGACTTATCCCGTAAGCTCGGGGACCCGCCGTGATACTCCCGTCACCTAGCGGGTGCGCTTCGGGCGCGCCTGTCGAGCGGCGCGCGGGCTCCTTACACGCGGGACCCGGGCCCGCTGCCGCGCCGCCATGGGCCGTACCGCCTGCCGTAGGCGATAATGCCTTCGGAGCGGACTCCCGTTGCGATCGCGACGGGCGACGCCTTCGGGTGGCGGGGCAAGTCCTGGGCACTCGTCCGCCATCGCCGGGCGAACACGCCGGGCGCCGAGGAATTCCTGGGTGGGCAAGCCTGACCAAACCAGCGCCCTAGCCGGGAAGCCGGCGGCGCAAGGCGCTCCGGGAGGTCTACGTCCGCCGCCTCGCACGACGCCAGGGCGCTTTGACCCCGACGAACTCGGACGTCCCGAAGCTCCACGACGTTGAGGCGGCTACCCACCCCCGCGACACGGCTACCCGGTTGGGGGACGTTGGTTCTAGCGCGACAGTCCGGCGGGGTCTCCGCCCTTCTTGGCCTCCGACGGGTAGCACGCGGGCATCGTCCACAGGGGGCCTCGGGTGATCAGGGATGGGACGACGCCGGGTGTTTCGGACATCGCGGCGAAGGCGGCGAACTGGGCATGGTCGGGGCGTGGACGCGGGACGGGTCAGGAGGCGTTCCCGCCACTCTGGGAGGGACTGGGCGAATCCGGCTCGCCTGCCATCCGTTCCGCGATCTTTGGTCCCTTGGAGCCGGCCGAGCGGGCGGCGGAGGCGGTCCTGGGCATGGCGGATGCTGCCCGCCGGCTTATATCGGAGCGCCGCGCGTGCCGCGCCCGAAGCCGCCGGGACGGCGAGACGGGTGCGCCGTCCGAATCGTGGAGGATAGGCCGGAGGCAAAGCCACCGCACCGGTCCATCGTCCCGTCGCACCGTCTTCGATCCCGCCGAGACGCCGGCGGCGCGGCCGTCCGCAATTTGTCCAGGACCAAATCGCGAACGGGCCGCGCAGCGCTCCACGACACCGCTCCCCATCCCCGAGGGTTCCGATCTGGGCATCCACATCAAGGGCATAGGACGGGAACCATCCGGTGGCAGCCGGCGCGCGCGTCCACGGCGGCTTTGTGCCACCGGGAATTCGTGGCAAGGAGTCGACCGCGGCCGATATGCCACGGAGAGCGCTGCGGCGGCGGCCCGGGGCTTACGGCGCGAGGCGTCCCCTGTACCGTGGGAAGGCCGTGACCTCCCGGACATTTCCCGCGGCCAGCCATTGCTTGACGACCCGCTCGAGACCGATGGCGAAGCCGCCATGCGGAGGCATGCCGTATCGAAACGCGTCCAGGTAGGCGGCAAAGGGGCCGGGGTCCATCCCGCGCTCGGTCATGATGGCCAGGTAATCCTGCAGCGCGTGGCGCCTCTGACCCCCGGTCACAATTTCCATCCCGCGAAAGAGAAGATCGAAGCCGCGCGAATAGCCGGGTCGGTCCGGATCGGGGTGGGTGTAGAACGGGCGGGATCGAAGCGGATAGCCTTCGACGACCAGGAAGTCGCTGTCATGGTGGCGCAGCGCCCATTCACCCAACCACCGTTCTCCGGCTGGGGTGAGGTCCTCGTCCGGTCCGGATGGCTGGACTCCCGCCTCGACCAGAAGTCGGATGGCGTCGACGAAATGGAGAACGGGCAGTTCCGGCGGCACCTCGGGAGCACCCGCCTGCACCGGGGCGGCCGTAAGCCGCAGCCCTGCAGCCGCCATCCCCGCCATCACTTCACGCAACAGCGCGATGAGGTCCCGATGGTCGTCAATGAACCCCATCTCCACATCCAGGGAGGTATATTGCGCGAGATGACGGGCCGTGTCATGCGGTTCTGCTCGAAACACCGGACCCACTTCAAACACGCGCTCTAAGACGCCCACCAACATCTGCTTGTACAGCTGCGGGCTCTGCACCAAGTAGGCCGGCTCCTCGAAGTATGTCACGGCAAAGACTTGCGATCCGCCCTCGGCGGTGGCGCCCGCAATCTTGGGCGTAAAGACCTCGGTGAAACCTTGCGCATCCAGCGTGCCTCGGAACCCGCGGACCAGGGCGGCCTGCAATTCCAAGGCCACTCGGCGGGTTGGATGTCTCAGAGAGAGCGCCGCCTCATCCAGAACGATCGGCAAGGAGGCGGCTAGAGTGGGCGCTGCCAGATTGAACCGCGGGGGCAGCGAGCGGCTCAACACCTCGAAATGCGGATCGTGTATCTCGACGCCGCCCGGCGCGCGACGATCCGCGACGACCTGTCCAATGACGGAGAGCACCGTCTCGGCGGGGCACTCGTTCAGGACGCCGGGCAGGGGACTCGCCACGCGTATCTGCGCCAGTCCGGTGCGATCCCGTAACAGGACAAAATTCAAACCGCCCAGCTTTCGACGATGTTGGAGCCAGCCTTCTAAACGAACCCGCTGTCCGAGGCGGTCGGGCAGTTGGTTTATCGTGACGCGGTCCATCGGGCACCTCCCGTGCTCCTCCATGGTGCGGACGAGGAGGGACCCGTGGTGCCACCGCACTTCGTCGGCCAAACCGACCTCTGACCCGATAACGGAGGTGAACCGGCACGCGCCTCACTCCGGAGCGTCTTCGCCAGGGGCACCGCACCGCCTTCTCACCGTTCGGCGGTTCTCTGGAGCGGGCCGTCCCGACTACTTCTCTCCCTCATCGTTTGCCGCGCATCGTAGCATGGACGGGCGCCACTGTCGAGGCGTTGGGGGCGGACCCCGGCGCGGCTGGCGGACGGGATGGAAAGCCGTACGCCGTCCGAGTCTCGTCCGTGCAAGACGGATCACACTCGTCGAGGGATGGGGCGGCGGATAGCGGGCTTGCGAGCCCCACCCGCCGGGCGGCGCCGGTCTCGGAACCCCACACGGGGGAGTGGACGATACGGATGCCAAGCCCGCCGAAAGCGTTTCAGGGCGGGTCGGATGCATGGGCCGCATTGACGCACCTGACCGTTTGTGCTGCACTCAAGCCGCTATGAGAGGCGGCGGCGGGCCGGAGTGAGGTGTCGGGCAGGGCGGGCCGCTGAGATGGCCGGTTCCCGCCGACGGCTCCGGTGTGGGCGAGGAGGCGCGTGATGCGTGCAGATCGGATCGTATTGGACCGGCGTCCGCGGGGCGTGCCGGTTCCGGGGGACTTCCGATGGGAGTCTCGTGACCTGCCGACGGTGGCGCCGGGACAGGTGCAGCTGGAGACGCTGTACCTGTCTGTCGACCCGTACATGCGCGGTCGGATGAGCGAGCGGGAGTCCTACGCCGCGCCCTATGCGCTGGGTGACGTCATCGCCGGGAGTGTCCTGGCCCGGGTCGTGGCCACCAGGTCCGCCCAGAGGGCGGAGGGAGACTTGGTGTTGGCCAGCTATGGCTGGCAGACGGCCTCCGTGGTGGATGCGGCCGACACGCGAGCCCTACCTGCCGGCGCGGACCCTCCCGTGCGGGCGCTGGGTGTTTTGGGCAGCACGGGGCTAACCGCGTACCTGGGCATGGGTGCTGTGGGACGACCGGGTGCGGGCGAGACCGTGGTGGTCTCAGGAGCCGCCGGTGCCGTGGGACTGGTGGCGGGGCAAGTCGCCCGCATCCAGGGAGCCCGTGCGGTGGGCATCACGGGATCGGCCGCCAAGTGCGAGGTGTTAACCCGCCAAGCGCGGTACGCATCGGCGGTCAACTACCGGATGGACGATTTTGCGGAGCAGCTCCGGGCGGCCTGCCCGCATGGCGTCGATGTGTACTTTGACAATGTCGGAGGCGCGGTGTCGGACGCGGTGCTGTCTCTCATCAACCAGGGTGCCCGGATTGTCGTCTGCGGGCAGATCTCTCAATATCACGTGGACAGCCCGGTGAACCGGGTCCCGATTCCGACCGTCCTCTTGAACCATGGAGCGTTGATGCAGGGCTTTATGGTGATGCGGTACGCGGACCGGTACGAGGAGGCGCGGCGCGACTTGCGGGCCTGGTTGGCCAGCGGCGAGCTGTGGTATCGGGAAACTATTCTCGACGGGTTCGAACGCACGGTGGACGCATTCTTGCAGTTGTTTACCGGGGGCAATCTGGGAAAAATGCTGGTGCGTGTGGCGGGTTAGCCCCAATTTTTCCGTAGCGGTTGGGAAGGAGACCGGGACCGCCACCACGGGGGCTCGGGAATCTCCGCGGCGGGGCCAATCCGTGCGTGGGCCCCATGGCGCGCGAACCCGGCCTGGAGGACGGGGATCCGCGGCCATGGCGCGCAGGGCCTCGGCGGCTCCCGGGCCCGGAACCCGCCAACCCGAAGATGCGGGACTCAGCGCACGGCGGGAGGCGCGGGGCCATCTGCCCGCCGCGCGCCGTCGCGACCGGATCAGGCGCTCGGCCCCATGGAGCAGCGTGGCGTGTGGCGGGGAGTGCCCGATAGGCCGAGCTCCCGGAACGCCACCACGCGGGTGTCGGCAATGAGGACAGCGGTGAGCCGGACCTGGTTGCTGGCAATATTCGCCGAGGATAGAGGGGCGCACCCCGTGTCCTTGAGGGTCCGGAGGACTGGCTCACCCCGCCGCCGGTGGAGGGTCTCTCCAACCGCGATGTCCGGGTCCGCGAGATTGGTGAGACACAACGGATAGCGATAGCCGTGGACATCGGTGAGGGTCCTCGGGGCGCCGGGCTGCGGGATCGCGCGGCGCACCGGCAGGCGGTTGCCGCCGGGACGTCGTTAGAGCCTTCCCGGCCCAGACCCGCAAGTCCCCCTACGCCGTCAGCTCCGCGACGTCGCCCCCTCTTGTTCCGCAGTCCCGTCGCCCGATGACCGTGGCCGCCCGCTGTCCGGTCAAGGGATGGTCGACGAAGAACCGGATCTCGCGGACCGCCCAAGCGTTCAGGACGGCCTGCGAGCATTCCGCGCTGTCTGTGCGCAGGATAACCGCGTCGCGCGCTAGCTCGACCGGCACTGGGCGAGCGCGGCGTCCAGCAGCGGGAGATGGGCCGCGCCCATGCCCGACCCGCACAAGGGCCGTGAGGGGTTCGCCGGTCGCGCCCAGGGTCGCCGACAGCGGACAGAGCCCGTCGCGGTGCTTATCGGGGGTCGGGCTGCTTCTTGTCCGACGGGCCGCCGCCCACGTTCTCCCGATGTCGGAGACGCAGCATTTCGGGTCCAGGCCCTCTGCCCACACGCGGCGCCGCGTAGCTGCCCGGGCAGCCGCGATGCGGGGGAGCGCCTCCCCGGTCAGCGCGGTCTGCGTCGCCGCACCATGGGCGTCGAGGCCGCGCGTCCCAAGAGATCGGGTTGATGCCGCACACCACGACATCGCCGCGCGTGGTGGCCCCGTCGGCCATCGCGACCACCGTGGGGGTGAGCACCTGGCCCCGGTCAAGGTCGCGGTGTCTCTGATTCGGGCGCGCCCGGGCCTGGGACAAAGCCCAGTCAAGCCGGTGCGGTCGGCCTTATCCCCCAAAACCCTGGCCCCTACAGGGGCCACAATCCGGTCTGCGCCCGGACGGATCTGCCCACGCGGAACCGCGGTGGTATGATGCACTCACGAAGGGTCCTGCTTCGACGGGACTTCTCATGATTCTGCGCCGGGAGGGCCTTTCCGGCGGTAGACACTCGCGAACACCCCGTCGTTACGGACAGAGACGGGTTAGGGGCACGCGCGACGCCGCGTTCAATCAGTCGCTGCTCTTTCGGTCCAGAACCACCGCGCCTACGGCGAGGACGGGCGCGTTCCACGCACCGAGGGCGGACGGGGCCCATGGCACCGAACCTCAGAGGCGCCGGAGGGAGCTGGGCGTGGATCAGTATGAAGTCTTCACGAATCGCCTGCACATACGCCTGATCGAACCGGCCGACGCGGCAGAACTCCTCCGGTTCAAAGCGGACCACCTGACCTTCTTTCAACCGTGGTGGCCCGCCCAGGACTTGGGGCAGTACACGGTGCACGGACAGCGGACGCTGATTGATCAACAGCGCGCCAATGCCGCCGCTGACCGGGGCTACGCATTTGTGATGGTGATCGAAGGACCCTCGCGCGTGATCGGGACCGTCAACCTGAACAATGTGGTGCGGGGCGCCTTTCAAAGCGCCGACCTGGGTTACGCGCTGGCACCGGAGTGGAACGGCCGGGGTCTCATGACCGAAGGGGTGCGAGGGGTCTTGCAGGTAGCGTTCGGGGCCTTGCAGCTACATCGTGTCCAGGCCGCCGTGATGCCTCGCAACCGAGCTTCGCACCGAGTCCTTGTGAAGAACCGCTTTGAGGACATTGGATACGCGTCGCGCTACCTCAAAATTGCCGGGCAATGGGAGGACCATGTCCTCTATCAACGATTGGCCCCTCTCTAGCCGGTGGCAAAGCGTTCTCGGCCACGCTAACGAGGAGAAGACGGACGACAGGCGGGTCAGGCCGGGTCGCGGGGACCTTTGGGCCTCCGGAAGGATGGATGCTGCAGTCGGGACGGGTCCGCCGATGCCGACCAGCGTCCGGGGTGGCGCACGTTCGTCCGAGGGCCTGGCGGCTTCGGTAGTGAGCGGAAGAGACCGGTTTCGCTGGCGGCTCCGCCCAGCGGACTGTCCCCGGTGTGTGGTGGTTCGGCTCCCTGGTATCCTAAAGGGTACGGATGCCTCGCGTGCATGCCCGAGCATTCCCGTTCGGCCGCAGCTCAGCGGGTCTCGGCCGGCGGCGGGCCGGCATCATGGACCCATCCGGTGCAACCAAGTCTCGCTGGCGGGATCCAGGGCGCATGTAAGCTCCGCTGAGGAGTGGCACCATGCCCCGGGGGAACCGAGCGGCGGACTTGGCGGTGAGCGGGTGACGCTGGGAGGGCGCGAGCGATGAGACAAAGGCTCGTGCGACGGTGGGAGCCGTGACAGCGGTGACGGCTCCCAGGGCAGGGCCGCATATGTTCCGCCAGGTCGGCGAGATGAGGAGGCCGAGACCATCATTGCCCGGGCGAGTGGGTGTTTCCCTTGCGGTCTGTGACCTGGCTGCGGAGGATCCGACCGCGTCGTCCCGTGGCTAAGAGGGCGGGGTCCACCGCCGTCCGGGCAACACTTTTGGATGGGCATGGGACGGGGCAAGGCACCGGTCGATGGGGGTGATGAGCAGGGAGGGCGGGGACAGGCGCTCCACCGTATGAGTCTCTTCGGTGAGAATCCGGAATCTGGTGCAACCCGCTGGATGGCCGGCGGGACGATATGGGGGTGAAGCGGCCAGGGAGCTTCGCGGGGACCGTCAGTCGGTCCGGTACGGGATCCTTGCGGGTCGCGTCATGATCCACGGGGAGATGCGCCACGACGCTGCCTTTTCGAACGGAGACTTCACCATGGCCTGTCGACCTCGACGGTGGAGATTGCCGGGCGCCGTCCAAGGTCCCACATCCGACCCCGTGGCACGCATTCGAGCGCCCCGCTCTTCGTGGAGCGCCGCCAGCGCCCGGCCCGGGATAGGATTGGCCACGATCGTCGCCGCTAGAGTCGGCTGTGTGGCAGCATCACCCGCGATGGCGGCGCACGCAGGGGAGACCCAGCTTCGACCGGATCGCGGGCTACCGGGGCGCCCGCCGCAGGGGGAGGGCTGGGCGGTCTCTGTCCACCGGCTTGGGGACACGATGCCGGCGAGCGCGGGAATCGCTGCCGGCGGGCGTGACGAGCGTTTCTGGTAGGCGACCCCGTCAGGCGGCCGTTGGATGGGTGACGAATCGATGAGGTCAGGAAGGGATGACGGATTGGAAGCGGATGCCATGGCGGGCTACTCCTTGATTCTATTTGATTTGGACGGCACCTTAACGGATCCGAAGGTGGGGATAACGAAATCGGTGCAATATGCGTTGGCCAAACTGGGGATCGATCCCCCCGGTTCCGAAGAGTTGACGTCATTTATCGGCCCGCCGCTCCACGTAACCTTTGCGGAACGCTATCGGTTGGACCCGGCCGCCGTCTCTCAGGCCATCGCGTACTATCGGGAGTACTTTGCGGCCCGCGGGATGTATGAAAACCATGTGTACGACGGTGTCCCGGCACTACTCGAGGAGTTGAGCCGTGCAGCACGCCGTCTGGTGGTCGCCACGTCCAAGCCCACCGTGTTTGCGGAATCGATCTTGGAGCACTTTGGCATTCGCGCAGTCTTTGATTATGTGGTGGGGAGTCACCTCGACGGAACCCGGTCGGCTAAAACCGATGTCATCGCCGAGGCTCTGCGACGCTACCCCGACATCCGCGACCGCGTGATGGTCGGGGATCGGGCTCATGATGTCGTCGGGGCCAAGAATAACCGGATCGATTCGATCGGTGTGAGTTATGGATATGGTTCGCGCGCGGAGCTGGTTGAGGCCAATCCCACCTACCTTGTGGATACGGTGGCTGAGATCGGGCGACTCGTGCGTGGGGCGCCCGGGAAGATGGGTTAGCGCCATCTTCGTATACCGGTTCCGGATGGCCTGCCGGCGGGGCTCTCCCGAACCGCCATCCGGCACATCAACGTCGGGTTGCCAGCTGGTCAGCCACTTGTCCTTTATCAACAGTTCGGTGGGTTTGGGTCGGCTCCTTCGGCATTTCTCCAGCCCGAGATGGATCTGTTTATCCTGGCCGTCAACTCAGTTGTGGAGCCACGGCTGATGGGTCCTCGTGGAGCGATCACGGGAGGCCGGTATTTCACGGCAGCAGATGAACACCGTCAGGTCACGACGGTTTCGGTGTCCAAGACCTTGACTTAAGTCCACCGAAGTCTTGACCCACAAAATGAAACGGACGACACGCTGGGAGTGCGGGCGGGCGCACGTTGATCTCGTGCGGATTCGGATTCTCCCTGCCCCGGCCTCCCGGCGTGGCCGGTCAGAGGGGCCGACTCCTGAGCGGCCTCTGGCGCCGATGACGGCGGCGGCCGAATGGGAGGGCGGTGACCGCCTTCCGTCTGAGGCCCGCGCGTTCTCGTCAGCAAAGGTGCGCCGGAGCCGCGGTTTCCCCCACCGCCCTCACGCCCAATGCCCCGGTGTGCGGAGGGGGAGCGTGTGCCCGGTGGGGCATGGAAGGGCCGACGATGCCGGGACTGCTGCGGGCGTCGAGAGTGGTCCGAAGGATGCGGGCACGCGCGACACGGCCTGCCCGGAGGGTTGGCGAACGGGCCGTCCCCTGCGGGTCGTGCCGCGGGCTTTGCCAGGAGGGCGGGAAGGGTGCGAGGATGGTCCAGGGACGACCACCTCCGGCGAAGATGCTCTCAGGGTCTGGCGATCGCTTCCCTTCGTCAATTCCCCGGAAGTGCGCGCCCGGTGTCCTGACCCCGCATTTGTTCGCAGCAATGCTTGAGGGACAGCCAGGCGTGAGTCCACGTTCCGACCTGGCCACCCAACCCGGTCGGTCTCCGACCTATCCCGCATCGGCCGTGTTCTCGTCGCCACGCGGGGATTCCTTGGCCCCCCGGCGAGTTCCGGAAAGTGGGGGCCGGCATAATTTCTCCGGAGCCATCGTGGTGACGTCGGGCGGCCGTTTCCGGCCCGGAATACAGGGAGGCGGAGCGCGCTGTCGCGACGCGAAGCGTGGGCTCCCGGCTTGGTGGGATTGCGCATAAGCCCATGGGGCTTTTCGGTCCAAAGCGGTCTGTGACGACGGTCTTCGTCCTTGTAATACACGTGGCCGGGCACAAAAAAGCGGCCGCCCTCACGCACTAATGATGCGCCTGGCCGCCGAGTTATGGTGTCGGGAGGGGGACTCGAACCCCCACGGGTTGCCCCATACGCCCCTCAAACGTATGCGTCTGCCTGTTCCGCCATCCCGACCAATAATGGTGCCGAAGGTGGGACTTGAACCCACACGAGCTGTTGCTCACGGCGCCCTGAACACCGCGTGTCTGCCTATTCCACCACTTCGGCGCTGCCATCGCAGTATACCAGAGCTCAACGGTCCGAATCAAGGAGTTTCTGACGCCGTTGCCGACGGGCGAGCTTCAGCCTGGACTCAGGGAGAAATTTCTCTCCTGTGCTATAATGAGCGTCGAATTTGGCTTGCCGAGGTGAGCGCATGACCAGAAAGCTTCGGCTTCAGATTGGCACCGTGATGGTTCTGGCCGCCTTGGTCTATCTTGGCATCATGGCCGCGCATAATTTTTCCCAGTACTTTGTCCCGGTCAGCCAGTACGAAGGGCAGCTGGGACGGTTCGCACACAAGACGTTGCGGGTGCAGGGGAAGCTGCTGGCGCAGAGCGTGCACTACAACGCCGGCACCGAGACGCTCACCTTTGTTCTCGCCTCCGCCGGGTCGCGTTTGCATGTGAAGTACGTCGGTGCGCTGCCCAGTGAACAGTTTGCCAACACCAACGCCATTGTGGAAGGCACCATGGGGTCGAACGGCGTATTCCAGGCGCAGAAGCTGATGATTCAGTGCCCCGACCACATCCAAGCCGTCAACACCGGCGGCAAAACATCATAGGAGACCGCCATGAGCTTCGTCTGGCTGGGACGACTGGCAATCGCTTTGGCGGGTCTGTCATCGTTCTACACTTTGGTCGGGGGACTTTGGGCCTACAAAACGGGCAACCGGCGCCTGCAGGAAAGCGTGCGCGGCGCGGCCGTCGCGGTGGCTGTGGCAATGACGGCCGCCGTGCTGGCGCTGGAGTTTCTCCTGGTGACGGGAGATTTTTCCGTCTGGGCGGTCTTCTATCACACGAATCGGGGTCTCCCGCTCGCCTATCGAGCCGCCGCTCTTTGGGGCGGCGACTCCGGCTCGGTCCTGTTTTGGGGATGGATTCAGTCACTCTACATGGCTTACGCGGCCGGCGTCGGATGGCGCAACGAGAGGCGGTTGACGCAGATTGGGGTGCCGCTCCTGGGCGGCATCCTGGTGTTCTTCACCGGCCTGTCCAACTTTGTGGTGAATCCTTTTCGCATCGTGCCGGGTCTGCCCACCAACGGTAGTGGTCTCGACCCCTTGCTCCAGAACCCGGTGATGACCATCCACCCGCCGGCGATGTACACGGGCCTCATCGGCATGTCGGTGCCCTTCGTCCTGTTTATGGCGGCCCTGTGGCAGGCGGTGCCGGCGCGCGAGTGGATCCCGGTGGTGCGCCGTTGGCTGCTTTGGGCCTGGATGTTTCTCGGGGGCGCCATCGTCTTGGGCGGCTGGTGGTCCTACATGGAGCTGGGCTGGGGCGGGTACTGGAAATGGGATCCCGTGGAGAACGCATCGCTCTTGCCGTGGTTGGTGGCCACCGGAGCGTTGCACCTCATGCAGGCCGAAGAGCGCCGGGGCATGTACCGGCTGTGGACCGCCATCATGCTGGTGTGCACCTTCCTCCTGACGCTGGTGGCGACATACATCACACGCAGCGGTGTGATCAAAGATTCGGTGCATTCGTTCACCGGGACCGGCGTGGGGCCATACTTCTTTGGTTTGTTCTGGGTGGGGTTGGCCTTGTCGGTGGCGGTGATGGCAGCGCGCCGAAAGCAGTTGGTGGATCACGTGCCGCTGGAGCGGATGCTGTCGCGTGAGGGTCTCTTCTACCTTATGGCGTTCTGTTTTGCCATTTTGACGGCCGTGGTGCTGTTCGGCACATTTTACCCGGTGCTCACCAACGCCTTGAACGGCACCAGTATCGTGCTGCAGATTGGCTTTTTCAACACGATGACGGAACCGGTGTTTTTGGCTTTGGTAGCGTTGCTGGTGCTGGCTCCGGCTGCCACTTGGCATGCCATCAAGGGAAAGGCGCTCCTGCAAAAGCTCCGTTGGCCTTGGCTGGTGGCGGTGGTGGTCGGCATCGGCGCCTACTGGTGGGGCGCCCGTGCGCCCTTGTTGTTCATCGGAGATTTTCTGGCCGTGTTTGCCATCGCCGTGACGGTGCAGGAATTTGTGGTGATGGCCAGCGTGCGGCGGCGGGCAACCGGCGAGGACTGGGGAACCGCCCTGTATAGGGGGGTGCGCGCCAACCGACGCCGATACGGAGGATTCATCGCCCACCTGGCCTTCCTGATCATCGTACTGGGCGTCATTGGGTCGCACACCGGCAACTACAGTGTGGTCAAGAAGTTCGCCGTGGGCCAGACGGAGACGGTTGGGCCATACCGGGTGACCTACACGGGATTGCAGGCGGTGACCCATTCCGCCTACGAAACCAATCAGGCCGTCCTGCTGGTCAACGGCGGCGGGTTTCACAATCAGGCGTTCACGCCGGGGATCAGCTTCTTTCCCGGGTCGTCGGAGCCGGTGGCCCAAGTTTACATTGTGGGAAATCTGTGGCGCGATCTTTACACGGTGCTGGGAGCATACACACCCGGAGGTCAAATCGCCACCGTGCAGTTCTTTGTGAACCCGCTCGTGTCGTGGATCTGGGCGGGCATGTTCATCTTGGTGTTGGGGACGCTCATCGCACAGGGTGGACCGTCCCGCCCGCGACGCAGCGTGGGGGCGGCCGCGCCCCGAACGGCGGCGGGGTTCGTGGAGCGGAGGGATGAGGCGTGAACCCCATCGGATGGCTTTTGGCCCTCCTGCTGACGGGGGCGGTGGTGGGGCTGGCCGTCGTGCCCTATTTCCGGGCGGGTTTTGATGCCGGGGGTCGCGACGGGCCCCTCCCCGACGTGGCGCAGGACATTGAACGGGTGCTGGAGCGCGAATACTGCCTGGAGTGCGGCGGCAAGTTGGACCGGTGGAATTTGCCGCGCTGCCCACATTGCGGCGCCGATCGGAGGGACGGGCAGTGAACGTCCGTCGGCTGGGCGCCATGGTGGCGCTTGGGGTCTGGCTGGCCACTTCGGGCGCGGTGTGGGCCGCGGCCCCGCCCAAAACGTCCCTGGAACTCCTGGTTCTCATCCCCAGCCACCATCACCTGGCCGTGTTTGAGCAGGTGGAACTGGCGCGGCCCACGACCGACCCGACCATCGGGCTGTTGCAAGGATACAGCAGCCTGGCGGGCATCAATGTGGCCTTGAAGAATCCGACTGCGACGACTGCGGCGGTGGTCGGCACCGTCAGTGAGATTGCCGTCAAGTATACGCTGCCCTGGAACGGCACCTCTCTGCTCCTGCAGGAGGTCGCGCCCGAGGCCACGGCGGCGGTGGTGATCATGGTGCCGATGTCCTTGACCTTGCCGTCTGTGGTTAACCCGATCTGGAGTCCGTCGAAGGCGCGGAAAATCCCGGGGCTGCCCAATAGTCCGCTGTTCCGCGTGTTTTCCACCGGCAACCTGCGCGCGGGACAGAATTTCGGTGCGTCCCTGGAAAATACGGCCAGCGTGGTGGCGCCCCCGTTACCTCGAGAGGGCTATCCGCTCGCCGGCCGGGCGGCGGAGTTTCTCTTCGGCTTGTTGGTGCTGGGCGCGCTGCTGTTGGCCATCAACTGGAAGCCGCTCCGGGGAGCGGCGGGCGGGGGCGCACGCGACCGCCTGCTGGGACGCTTGGCCGTCTTGGACGCCCAGTTTCGGCGAGGGGAGTTGGACGCCGCAGACTACCGGCGAGAGCGCGAGAGCCTTTTTCGCGATGCGGAGCGGGTGTGGAACTAGAGGGTCCGGGCGACGCTGCGCCGCTCTCGGTGCGCCACGCCGCCAAACGGCTGGGGATGCGGTGGGTGCTGCGGGATGTTGACTTTGAACTGGCGGCGGGGACCGTGGGGGTCATCGTGGGGCCCAACGGGGCGGGCAAGAGCACCCTCCTCAAGCTGGCGGCCGGGGTATGGGAGCCGTCTCGGGGGCAAATCATGCGGTTTGGCGAGGCGACGCGGACGGATGCGGGCAGTGCCCGGATCGGATATCTTGCCCATCAGTCCTTCCTCTATGGGGCGTTGAGCGGGCTGGAGAATCTGGAGTTTTACGGGCGCCTGTACGGCGTGCGCGATCCGCGCGGGGCGGCTCAGCGCATGTTGGCGCATGTGGGCCTGGCCCGATTCCAGACCGAGCCGACGCGCCGCTATTCGCGGGGCATGCAGCAGCGGGCCGCGATTGCGCGGACGTTCCTCCACGATCCGGACCTGCTGCTGCTGGACGAGCCCTATACGTCCCTGGACGTGGAGGCGGCGGCGATTCTGGATGGGATGATTCGGGCGGTGGTCCGTCGAGGCGGAGCGGCGCTGTTGATCACGCACCAGTGGGAGGAAGCGCGGCGATTGGCGCAGTGGGCGGCCGTGCTGTGGCAGGGCCGCCTCGTCTGGTCGGGCCCGGCCGACCCGGGGGCGCTGGTCGGGCTGGAGACCGACTACCGGCGCCTGTTCGAGCGGCGTGGGGGGCATGGTGCGTAAATACTGGGCGATCGTTGTCAAGGACGTGCTGCTGGAGTTCCGCGGCAAAGACATGTTTGTGACGATGGTCGCCTTCATCCTCATGGTGGGTCTGCTATTCGGGTTCGCCATAAGTCCCTACGAAGTAAATCTGACGCCGGTGTTCCCCGGAATTCTCTGGTTGAGCTTCCTGTTTGCGGGTATGCTGGCCATAGGCAGAGGGTTCGAACATGAGGCGCAGGAGGACGCGCTGCTGGGCCTCATGGTGGCGCCCGGCGACCGATTGGCCATCTTTGCGGCCAAAATGACCACCGCCTTCTTGTTTTTGTTTGGGGTGGAGCTGGTGATGAGCCCGGTGCTGTTCGGGCTCATGAACCAGGGGTTTCGGGGTTCCCTGCCGCTGTATGTGTTGACCTTGGCGCTCGGCAGTTTGGGCTTTGCGAGTGTGGGCACGCTGTTTAGTTCGATCGCGGCCAACAGCCGGTCGGCCCATGTCCTGATTCCGGTGCTGATGGCACCATTCGCCGGCCCGTTGTTGATTTTCGGGGTGGAGGCCACCGCCGGGGTGCTGGGGACGCTGCCCAATGGAGCGGGGCCGTGGCCGTGGTTGCATGCTTTGATGGCGTTTGACGGGCTGTTTTTGGCTCTGCCCCTGTTATTGTACGAATATGTATGGGAGGTGTGACGCATGAACCCAGCGCGAGAACGGTGGCTGTGGCCGATGGCGCCCCTGTTTTTGGTGGCTCTGTACCTCAACTTCCTGGGCACCCCGGATGCCAAGCAGCTTTTGTCCAGCGAGCGGATCTTCTATTTCCACATGGGATCCGCATCGGCCGCCGGCATCGCCTTCCTCATCTCGTTCATCGCCAGTATCGGTTACCTCCGCACTCGCAAGGCGCGGTGGGACGCCGTGGCGGCGGCGTCCACGGAGATTGGCGTCATCCTCACGACGATGGTGCTGGTCTCGGGGATTTTGTGGGGCAAGGTGGCGTGGGGCGTATGGTGGACGTGGGACCCGCGTTTGACCGCGACCGTCGTGATGTGGATTATGTTCGTGGCGTATCTGCTCCTGCGGGAGTGGACGGACAATCCGGACCGGCGTGCCTCCTATGCGGCCGTCCTGGCCATCGTCGCGTTCTTCATCGTCCCGTTGAACTATGTGGGGGTGCGCTGGCTCAATACCATCCATCCGTTTGTGATTACCACGGCAGGAATCGCGCTGCCTCCCTCCATGCAGGTGGCCATGTTCGTGTCGATGGGAGCCTTCATGTATCTGTACATCGCCTGGATGGTGGTGCGGGTCAGGCTGCTTGAAGTGGAGGCCGGCGTGGATGCTTTGAAGGACCGCATGCGCACCAAGCTGGACGCCATTTAGGGGGACGCAAGAAGGGGGATGGCCATGAGCGCGGCCGAAGGTCGGGATCTGTTGTTTCTGTTCTTCGCCTATTCGGCTCTGTTCCTCATCATGTTTGGGTTTCTGTACCGCATGACGCAGAAAACCAAGCTGCTGCGTCAGGAGATTGATTTGCTGCGCGAGGAGGCGCACCTGGACGATGAGGATCCGGCGGGAGGAGCCCCCGACCGCAACCACCTGAACGCCTAGGCGGGACGCGACGTCGGCCGCCCCACTTGCGGCGGGCGGCCGGCGTCGCCCTGTGTAGAATACAGGGGGAAACGCAGCAGTTGGAAGGAGCGAGCGGCGGTGATCAGGGTACTCGTGGCCAAGCCGGGACTGGACGGCCATGATCGCGGAGCCAAGGTGATTGCCCGGGCACTGAGAGACGCCGGCATGGAAGTGATTTACACCGGCCTGCACCAAACCCCGGAGCAGATTGCCGAGGCGGCGCTGCAGGAGGACGTTCAGGTGGTGGCCATCTCGATTTTGTCGGGAGCCCATCCGACCTTGGTGCCGCGCATCGTGGATCTGATTCGAGGAAACGGGCAGGACGAGGTGTTGATTCTGCTGGGGGGCATCATTCCCGAGCAGGATGTGCCGGCCATGCTGGCGGCGGGGGTGGCCGCCGTATTTGGGCCCGGGACCAATACCCACGACATCGTCCGGTTTATTGAGCAGCACGTGACGCCGGTATGAGCGCATTGGCAGAGCGTGTGCGGGCGCGCGACCGGGCCGCGGTGGCCCGGGCGCTGACGCTGGTGGAGCGGGGGGGTGCTCCGGCGCGGGATCTGCTGCGGCAGCTGTTCCGGGATGCTGGGCATGCGCATGTGGTGGGGATTACCGGCGCGCCCGGGGTGGGAAAATCCACGCTGGTCGACGCGATGGCGCTGCAGGCTCGCGCCGATGGGAAAACCGTCGGGATCATCGCGGTGGATCCCTCGAGCCCCTTTACCGGTGGCGCCATCCTGGGGGACCGGATCCGGATGCAGGATGCGGTCATGGACCCGGGGGTGTTCATGCGCAGCCTGGCCAGCCGCGGACAGACCGGCGGTCTGTCCCGCGCGGCCGCGGCGTCGATCGAGGTGCTGGATGCGGCGGGCTTTGATCTGATTTTCGTGGAGACGGTGGGCGCCGGGCAGAGTGAGATTGAGGTGATGGCCCTGGCCCACTCCATCATCGTGGTGTTGGCCCCGGGTCTGGGTGATGACATCCAAGCGATCAAGGCCGGGATTTTGGAAATCGCCGATGTGTTTGTGGTCAACAAGGCGGACCGGGAGGGATCGGACCGGACGGTCCGGGAAACTCGCAATATGCTGCATTTGGCGGCGGAGGCTCCCCCCTGGCCCCCCGTCATTCTCAAGACCGTGGCTCAGGACCGGGTCGGCATCGGGGCCGTACTGGAGGCTCTGGCACGTCATCGGGCATTTTTGGTGGAGACGGGACGCCTGGATAGCCGGCGACGCGCGCGGGCGGAGCATTTGGTGCGGCAGGCCGTGGTGGACGCGGCCGAGGACCGCCTCCTCGAGACGATGCGGCATGTCGACTGGGGCATGGCCCTTGATCGCGTCGTCGCCGGCGACATGGATCCGGCTCAAATGGCTGCCTGGGTGCTGGATGGCCACGGCGGCCCCCTGGGTCAATAAGGGGAACACATCATGAGCGGCTTGTTGGACGACGAGACCCAGGTGATTCGTGATGCCATTCTCCAGCTGGTCAACGCCACCATCGCCCCGCGCAGCGCGGAATATGACCGGGCGGCACGCTTCCCCCGCGAGAATTTGGAGCTTTTGGGCGCGCAGGGCTATCTGGGCATGACGGTGGCGCCGGAGTATGGAGGAGCAGGGCTGGGGTACCTGGAACAAACGGTCGTGGTGGAAGCGCTGGCCTACGGCTGTCCGGCCACGGCGGTCATTTACGAAGTGCACAACTCTCTGCATGTTGAGGGAGTGTGGCGATTCGGCACGGAGGACCAGAAGCGGCAATGGCTGCCGGGACTTTTAGCGGGCCGGCGCATCGGCGCGTTTGCGCTGACCGAGGCGGAGGCCGGATCCAATGCGGCCGCGCTCTCCGCCGTGGCCCGGCCCGTGGCCGGCGGCTACCAGTTGACGGGACGCAAGCTGTTCATCACCGGAGCCGGTCAGGCCGACGCCTACCTCGTGTTTGCGCGCCTCCCGGGGACCCAGGACCGGGCGGGCATCACGGGCTTCGTCGTCGATCGTGACGCCGCCGGCCTCAGTTTCGGGCCGCCGTTGGAGAAGATGGGGCTGCATGCGTCAGCCACCGGTGAAGTGATCCTGGATGACGTGTTTGTGCCGGCAAACCAGCGCCTCGGGGACGAGGGGCACGGCTACGAAATGGCGCTCTGGCTGCTCGAAGGCGGGCGCATCGGCATTGCGGCGCAGGCTTGCGGACTTCTCATGGCGGCCTTGGCCAAGGCGCGGACGTACGCTGGCCAGCGGCAGCAGTTTGGACAGACGATCGGCAGCTTCGAGGCCGTGCAGTTCAAATTGGCGGATATGGCCACCGATCTGCACGCCGCTCGCTTGATGACCTATGAAGCGGCCCGACATCGCCACGACCCGCTTCACGCCCGTCTGTACGCGTCCATGGCCAAGGTCTTCGCCTCCGAAGCGGCGGTGCGCCACGCGTTGAACGCCATCCAAATCCACGGCGGCTATGGATACATTCGGGAATATGGTGTCGAGCGCATTTTGCGGGATGCGAAGGTGACCGAAATCTACGAAGGGACGTCCGACATCATGCGGTTGGTCATCGGCGGTCAGATCCTGCGCCAGTCGGCTGAAGCCCTTTGGGACGTGTAGAGACGGGATCTCCCGTCCGCGTGCCGCCGGTCGGCCCGGTGGGCGAATGGGATGCGCCGTCGGAGGATCCGATCTGGCAACGGACAGCGTCTGCGCGACGGCCAGCGGACGCCGTCATCCTCCGGGGCTGCTGATCGGGTTGTGGAGAAATCGTGGCGCGCGTCTTCGGCGTGACGGGGGTCAGGGCAACGGCCCCACGACCGGCCCTCCGGCAGCGCGACACTCAGGCCGCCCGGCGGGCGCGGGCGAGACAGCCGTTCGGGCCGGCGGTGTGAAAGGCTATGAGGCTGTCTTGATATCCCGGGGCCGGAGGGTGGGGCGGCCGAGGTGTTGGCGACGATTCGCCAAATGCCCGAGCTTGGGGCTGGCCGGGCGGAGAACCGGCGGCCGTGCCGCCTTCGCTCGAGGACGACCTGGCGCTGGCCCGGATGGCGGTCCGACGGGCGGGGGTGAAGGCCGGAGATGTGGTCTTGTTGGGATCGGTTT
>DAHVOH010000319.1 GCA_027318915.1 Clostridiales bacterium | reverse complement strand
CTCGTGAGACTGCTCGATCTGGAGATCGAGGCCCGCTCGACGGTCGGACACGGCTCGGTGTTTTCACTGGCGCTTCCCGCCCGGGAGAGCCACTCAGCGGCGGCGCCTGCGGCGCCGCCCCCGCGCGCGCGCGCGCCCCTCACGCCAAAGCGCGTAAGGGGCGGCGGCCCGATGCGCCCGGGCTTACCCGGCCGTGCTCTCGGGCTCCTCGCTGACGCTGCTGCTCTCATCGACCTCCGGAACGCTGCCCCCCACCTCCATGAAGGTGCGGCGGCCCGTGTCCTCGGTCACGCGGCGACGCGACGTGTGGGTTGCGAAGCCGGTTCCCGCCGGGATCAGCCTCCCCACGATGACGTTCTCCTTCAGGCCCCGCAGATCGTCCTGCAGTCCACGGACCGCGGCCTCGGTCAGCACGCGGGTGGTCTCCTGGAACGAAGCGGCGGAGATGAACGACTCGGTCGCGAGCGAGGCTTTCGTGATGCCGAGCAGCACCGGCTGCAGGGCGGCGGACTGCTTGCCGTCCTGCTCCGCCCGGTCGTTGATGTCGAGCGCGCGCGCGCGG
>DAHVOH010000318.1 GCA_027318915.1 Clostridiales bacterium | reverse complement strand
CGTGCGCTCGCGCGCTCCGAGGCGCGTGGGTGGCGGCTGCGCGAGGATCCGGCGCGCTTGCGCATCCAGACCATCGACGCCTTCAATCTCAGTCTGGCGAACCGATTGCCGCTGGCGGCGCGTTGTGGCGGCCCACTCACGCTCGGGGAGCGTCCCGAAGCGCTTTATCGGCGCGCGGCGCGCGAGACCCTGGTCAGAGCCGAGCAGGACGCCGAGCTTGCGGCCGACGTGGGGCTATGGTTTGAGCGTCTGGACAACCGCTGGGGCAATGTCGAGGGGCTGCTGGCCGAGATGCTCGGGGAGCGGGCCCACTGGCTGCCGCACGTGCTGGGGTCTGCGCCGGAGAGGTTGAGTGCGCGGGTCGAGGAGAGCCTCGGGCGCATTGCCGCCGAGCGGCTCGCGGCGGCGTGTGCCGGGCTGGATGCGCGACTGCGGGCGGCGCTCGAGGCCCTGCCCACGGTCGGAGCCCTGCGGACAGATCCGGCGTCATTGCCGGCTTGGCAGCGTCTCGCGGCACTGTGCTTCACGCGTCAGGGTCAGTGGCGACGCTCGGTCGATCGCC
>DAHVOH010000317.1 GCA_027318915.1 Clostridiales bacterium | reverse complement strand
GCGTATCGGCGAGCTCGAACACGCGCACGCCGGCGACGAGCGTCGCCTGCCACTGTGCGAGCGCCTCCGATAGCGGTGCGACCACCTCGAACGAAGCCAACGTCAACAGCGACAGCATCACCGCCAGCGGCGGCGCCAGTGTCCCGCGATGCGCCGCCGCCAGGGCGAGCACCAGCACGGCGAGGACCGTGAGCTGCGCGAACAGCCCGACCGCGCCGCCGGTCATCGCCTGCAGCAGCTCCAAGCGGGTCCGGCGCGCGTCCACCCGCGCCGCCAGCGCATCGATGCGCTCGGTATGCGCGCTGACGCCTCCCCAGGCCAGCAGCTCGGCGTGCCCGCGCAGCGCATCGAGCAACAGGCCACGCAACGCGGCGGTCTCGCGCACCGTTTGCGCAGCGTCGTACGCGGCGCGGCGCTGCATCCGAATCGGCAGCAGTACGCCCGCCGACAGCGCGCCGAGCAGCAGCACCGGGGTCGCGACGGGCAGCACGAGGAGGCAAACGATCAGCCCCGCCGCCACGGTAAGCAGCGCCACCGCCGCCGGCACCAGCACGGCGAGATAGAA
>DAHVOH010000316.1 GCA_027318915.1 Clostridiales bacterium | reverse complement strand
CGCTTCGAAGGCAAGGGCTGCGCCATCTCGACCGCCTCGGCCTCGCTGATGACCGAGGCGGTCAAGGGCAAGGACAAAGCCGCGATCAGGGAGCTCTACGATCGCATCCACGCCGCGCTCACCCAGCCGGACGCCGCCGCGCCGCCTGATGCCTCGCTCGGCAAGCTCGCCGCGCTAGCCGGCGTCCGCGAATTCCCCGCCCGCGTCAAGTGCGCGACGCTGTGCTGGCATACGCTCAACGCCGCGCTCGAGCGCAGCGCGGACGCCGTCTCGACGGAGTGAGCATCCGATCATGCGCGGCTTTGAAAGCGAACCGTTCGTCGTGCAACGCGAGGTGCGCGCGGTCATCGTGCCGGCGGGCACGGAAGTCACCCTGCAGCCGGGCCAATCCGGCTACATCACCCAGGCGCTGGGCGGCAGCTTCACGGTGTACATCGAGGGCAATCTGTTTCGCATCAGCGGCGAGGATGCCGACGCCATCGGCAAGGAGCGGGTTGCGCCTCCGGAGCTGCCCCCCGACGCCACCGAGGACGACGTGCTGAAGCTTGCGTGGGATCAGATGCGC
>DAHVOH010000315.1 GCA_027318915.1 Clostridiales bacterium | reverse complement strand
TCCTGCTGTTCATGTTCCTTGCCGTGGTGATAACGATCCTGGCGGCGATCCTCGGTGACGAGGGGGCGTGGTACTTCGCATGGCTGATCGGCACCGCGATGCTGGTGCTGGTCAGCGCCGCCGGCGGCGCGCTGCTCGATGCGCAGGAAGCGAGCGCCGCCGCGGCCGGGCGCGAGCAGTCCTGATCGAGCCGGGCCCGGTGTCGTCCCCCGGGTTGGCCGCCACCCCGCCGGCGCGGCAGGCGGGCGCGCCGGCCGAGGACTGGCTGCGGCGGGCGGCGCGAGAGATTCGCCGCCCGCGGCATCGTGTCGCGCTGTTGACGGCGGCGCAGGCACTGGCGCTGGTGGCGCATTTGGGCAGCCGCGACGTGGTCGCGGCCCGGATCCCTCCACGCGCCCTGGTGCCACGCGCGCGCCCGCCACGCGCCCCACGCGCCAGGGCCACCCGGGACGCCCGTGGCCAGCCCCCGCCCACCTGCAGAAGGCCTGCCGCCCACCGCGCCCCGCCCCGGGGCCTCACCGCCGAGGCCCAGGGCCGGCCGCCGCACCGCGCTGGAGCCACGCGCA
>DAHVOH010000314.1 GCA_027318915.1 Clostridiales bacterium | reverse complement strand
ACTTCCTTCGCCGCCCCGGGGGACATCTCGAGCTCAAGGCACTCTCCGGCAGGTCCGGCAAGACGCACGCGGCACATCTGGCCTACCGCAGGCAAGGGGTTTGGCAGCTCCAGAAACTTTACCGCCCCACCGCGTGCAGGCGACTGCTTCACCGTCCTGCCTGCTGATGCCGCTACGGGACCGGTGCCGCTCGTACGCTTGAGCTTGTTGTACTCCAGCCCCAATGCACGGGCGGTCCGGTGCACCCCATGACGCCGCGCCAGGCGCCCCGCCTCACTCCACGCCCATCCCGGTAGCGCCTTGCCGGGACTGCTGCCTCGGCGAAACTCATCCAGCCGTCGCCGCAGACGCAACAGGTCCTGCGGCTGCCCGTTCTCTTTGTTGCCCATACGCTCCTCCAATCGCCCGAATTAGGCGTGGGAGAAACGCTATCAATCCCGGCCGTCGCCAGTCACGCACGCGTGCCGGAAGCACACGGTCTATCGGCATGCGGTTGGCCAGCAGAGGCACTGCCGTCGTTTTCGGATTGGCGCCAGCTCGGCGTATCGATCGCACTGAGAAGCAGT
>DAHVOH010000313.1 GCA_027318915.1 Clostridiales bacterium | reverse complement strand
ATACCAGGCGACGAGCGCCCGGGCGAGTGCGCCCCGATGGGTCGAGGCGCAAGCGACGCCGGGCTGGGTATGCAGCACCGTGCCCGTCACCTCCCGCAGGAGGTCTTCGGGGGAGGGCGCCGGGACCGGCGTGCTGCACCGCTCGCGCACGGCCTGCCGGTAGCCTGGCTCCCCGATGACCGGTCGCGCGAGCAGGTCCGCGATAGCCGGACTGTCGCAGCGCGCCATGAATTCGAAGTAGGCGCCGGGACCGACATAACCCAGAGGCTCCAGCGCCGCGCGCAGGGCGCTTACGCGGAAGCGCGCCGGCGGCGCTCTTCGGCCGCAGTAGATCAGGCTGGAACTGAACGGATGGTTGACGGCGCGCCGCCGCGCGGCCGGCAGTTCCCGGCGCTGCACGTAGCGAACGGCGTAGGGCAGTTTCGCGGGCTGGACGAGCTGCGCCTTGTACCGGCGTGGAAAGAGCTTCGCGCCCCTGGGCGTCGGATGTTCCCCGCCAAGGTGCCGTGCGTAGCGCGAGAGCAGGTCGTGCATCAGCCAGGACAGCGGCGCGCCGCCGCTTAGATCGG
>DAHVOH010000312.1 GCA_027318915.1 Clostridiales bacterium | reverse complement strand
TGGCATGGGCCGAAATTCTGGTCGGGTGAGTGTGCCACCTTCTTCCCGTGGCCGACCGGGCGTCTGCGGATCTCGGATCTGAATCGGTCGATGACCCGTCGCATGCCGGCGCCGCGGCCCCTGGTGGTGTCCTCCCCCCTCGCGCTGATGCAAGCCGAGGGCGGCCAGTATGTCGGGTTGAAGGAATCGGACCGCCATAAGAATGTACTGCTGCTCGGCATCCAAGGGTCCGGCAAGTCCACCAGCCTCTTGAACATGTTCCGCAATGACATTGCGGCCGTGGATGCCCATGGACGCCCGGCCAAGGCGGTGGTTCTGGTCGACATCGGCAAGGACACCGCCAAGGCGGCCCTGCGGTTGGTGCCGCCGGGACGCAAGGTGATCTGGTTCGCCCCGGCGAGTGACCAGAACCGGTGGTTGATTCAGCCGTTTGTCTCGGCCGCGCAGGACGGGACGCAGATGGAACACCTGCTGGACCTCTTCCAGGAGATCTTCGGGGAGGAGGCCATCGGGCCGCGCAGTCGGCAGATCTTGGGCCACGTGTTCGCCACCGTGATTGCGGCGGGCACGGAGG
>DAHVOH010000311.1 GCA_027318915.1 Clostridiales bacterium | reverse complement strand
ATCCCCCTCTCGTGAGCGTGCCGTCGGCACGCCGGCTCCACCGTAGAGCGGGGGGGCGTGTTTGCCCAGGACCCGCGATGACAATGGGGAATTCCCGATGATGACGATGGGGAATTCCCCTTGCCGATCCTGGGTATTTTGAGGGTACGTTTTACACCCGCAGGTTCTGATTTCGCCCCCCTAAACCCGGCACCGTTTTGGCCCGTGATTGGGGGGGCATCCACTCGAATACGCCCCGCCCGCCCGTCGGGCGGTGGGGCAGGCTTCTTGGGCCCACAAGGACCGGCGGCCGGAGGCGGGTTGGTAGCCCGTTGATACCAGCCCCCGCCCGTAGGGCGGCGGGGCACTCCGGGCCTGTCTTACGTCAGCGGGGCTACTCGTGATGACGGGAGGGCGTGCGGTCCAACGAAAGGTCTAGGTCGCGAAGAATCTGGCGAAGCGTGCCCCGGTCGATGGTCCCGCTGTGACGCGGCACGGTGGTGTAGAGGTGCTTTCGCGGATCCCACCAGATTTCGTGCGATCCCGCCGCCTCCCGTCGCTTTTCACAGCTATGGGATCGAAGAAACCTGGCAAG
>DAHVOH010000310.1 GCA_027318915.1 Clostridiales bacterium | reverse complement strand
AGGCCTTCATGATCGGTCGCACGCCCTCCTCTTGCGTAATCATGGTCGCCCCAAAGCGGCCGATGCCGCGGCGAAAGGCCGCCTCGAAGACCGGATTGGGCAGGCGCCGATAGACGTTGGCCATCGGCCGCTCCGTAGACAGCACGCAACCGATCTCGATGGCCGCAAAGTGCGGGACGAGCAGAATCACCGGTCCCTGCGCGAGCGCCCGATCATAGTGCTCCCGCCCGCGAAACGAGACGAGGCGCGCAAGCCGCGCGGGGCTTGCCCACCACGCGACCATGACATCGGACACCCCCTGGCCCAGGGATGCAAAATGGGCGCGCGCCAGACGCTTGCGCCATACCTCGCCGTGCTCTGGAAAGCAGAGCCGGAGATTGGTGAGGACCACCCGCCTGCGCGCCGCGAGCAGCCGGTGGGCAAGCCGCCCCAGGGCATGACCCAAGGCCGCAAGGACCGGTAATGGCAGATGACTCAGGGCCCAGAACACCACCAGCGCCACCCGTGCGCTGGCCTGGCCGAGGCTGCCGGCGCGTTCACTCATAGGGCGACCTCCCGTCGCGTCGCACGCGCTTG
>DAHVOH010000030.1 GCA_027318915.1 Clostridiales bacterium | reverse complement strand
CGGGCCGGCGATGGCGTGGACCGGCAGCACCTCGCCCGCTTGGTAGAGTGTATGCAGGTTTTTGAGGGCGGGGTGGAAGGCGAAAAAGCCGCCGAGATCGAGCATTTTATCGCGCGCGGGGATAAGCGGGGCGCGCAGGCGGGCGAGGTGTGCTTCGGCACGGTCGACAGCTGGATTGTCCACCGATTGTCGGGCGGATCCCGGCACGTGACCGACCCGTCGAACGCGGCGCGCACCCTTCTGTACAATATCCACACCGGCGCGTGGGATCCGGAGCTGCTGGCCCTCTTTCATGTCCCCGCGTCGATGTGTCCCGAGGTGGTCGACTCCGTGGGCGTTGTGGCCGAGGCGGACGCCAGATGGTTCGGACGCGCGCTGCCCGTCGCCGGCATCGCCGGCGACCAGCAGGCCGCCCTGTTTGGTCAGGCCTGCTTCGATGCGGGCATGGTGAAAAACACCTATGGCACCGGGGCCTTTCTGCTCATGAACACCGGCTCGCGGACGGTGGCGTCGAGTCACGGACTGCTGACCACCGTGGCTTGGCGCATCAACGGCGAGAGCACCTATGCGCTTGAGGGGTCCGTCTTCATCGCCGGCGCCGTGGTGCGGTGGCTCCAGGATCCGCTGGGCCTGGTGTCCAGTCCGGAGGAGACCGAGGCCCTGGCGCGCAGTGTGGAAGACACCGGCGGTGTCTACTTGGTGCCGGCCTTTACGGGCCTCGGGGCCCCCTACTGGGATCCGGATGCTCGAGGCACCCTGGTGGGGTTGACATTGGGGAGTGGACGCGCCGAGATAGTCCGCGCCGCGCTGGAATCCATCGCCTATCAGACCCGGGATGTCGTCGACGCGATGAGTGGGGACACCGAACAGCCGGTGACGGCGGTGCGGGTTGACGGCGGCGCGATTGCCAACAACTTTCTGGCTCAGTACCAGGCCGATATTCTGGGGCATCCGGTTGAGCGTGCCCGGATGACGGAAACCACAGCCCTGGGCGCTGCCTTTATGGCGGGACTGGGGAGCGGGTTGTGGAGCGGCACGGAAGACATCCGTCGGCTATGGCAGGCCGACGCCCGGTTTGTGCCGCACCTCGAACCCGACGAGCGCGAGAGGCGATATCGCGGCTGGCAAGATGCGGTGCGGCGCACGCTTCTGCGGCTGCCGTGAGGCTACCGCCGCTCAGGAGGCGCGCCGCACGGGGGATGGAGCAGGTGTGACGCGCAGGGTCCAGGAGAACGGCAGACTAACCAGGAGCGCGGCTGCCGCCACCAAAAGACCGGTGGAGGCTCCGTAGCGGTCGGCCACCAATCCCACCAGCCCGACGCTCAGCGCGCCGATGGTGTTGCCCACCCCGAGGGTGAGACCGGACGCCATGCCCTTGTTTTGCGGGAACAGCGCCTGACCTGCCACCATCACCACGCTGGCGGTGGCATAAAGCGCGTAGCCCAGGAGCGCCATCAGCACCCAGACCCAGGCCCCTTGCACATGCAGGAACAGGAACAGAAACAGGCTGGACAGGATGGCCGATCCAATGAGCACGGGCCTCGGCCCCACGCGGTCCGACAGAGCCCCGCCGGACATGTTGCCGAGGCTACCGGCCAGGAACAGAATCGACAGCAGGCCGGCCGCGTCCGCCAGCGGACGGTGCAGCGTGTGCCACAAGATGGGAACCAGAACCAGGACCGACATCGAAGCTAAATTGCGCAGGCCCACCACCGCCATCAAATTGCTGGCATGCCGGAGACCCTGCTTGAATTCCGGTGTCCAGATGGCCAGTGAGCGAATGCGCGGCACCGGGGCGGGGGTCAGAACCCGGCCCAGCCACAAGGCCATCACCAGGCCGGGAATGGCAAGGATCCACAACCCCCCGCGACCCAGCCACAGAAAGACGGTGGTGGCGGCGATAGGGGCCACGGCGCGGCCCAGATTCCCCCCGATCATGAAGAAGCTCATGCTGAGGCCCTTGCGTTCATGCGCGATGTCGCCCACCAGGGCCGATGCGTGGGGATGGAAGGCGGCGTTGCCCAACCCCCCCACCAGGAGCGCCAACACAAAAATCCAGTAGGAAGGCGCGAAAGCCAGCGCCGTGCTGGACACGACAGCGCCGACGCCCAATCCTCCCACCACGAACCACCGAGTGCCTAGACGATCTGCCATCAAGCCGGCGATGGGCTGCAGGAGCTGGGTGGTGAGGGCGGCGATGCTGCTGAGGAGACCGGCCAACGCGACCGAAAAATGCAGCTGGACCATCAGGACCGGCAGCAGGGCGGGATACAGGTTGGGATAGCTGTCGTTGACGAAGTGTCCCAAAGTGAAGGCGCCGGTCTTCAAGCCGACGGCGGCCAATCCCAGCCGAGGCGTCGGTTGAACCATTTGTTGGGCCAAGGTCATGCTCCATTCTGCGCGGTTCGTTGGCGGGCGTCACAGGGCGGCGTGTTGCCCAAGGGACTCGCCCGGGCGGGACCAAAGTCGGCCGCGGGGACCGGCCGTGGCCCTCGCCCCCCTAGCATAGGGCAGAGAGGACGGTTGCGCCACCGTCCCCGGGAACGAGGACGGGGATCCGAGGCGCCAGAAAACCCCGCCGTGCAGTAGGGAAGTCGCGAGGCTGAGCCCGCAGGAATCCCTCGGGGGTGTTCCGTTCCTCCCTCGACGGACGAATGCGGAAGCACGGGGCGGCGCGCCGATCCGGCCCAGCCGCTCGAAAATGGGGGTCTTCGCTCCCCGGCTCACACTGGATGGTTGGAGGGGGCGTTTGGCGAATTCGGCGCGCAAGACGCTCTGGAGGCTCTTCACCCGTCGGGCAAGCACGCCGGCCGACGGGTCGTCGCATCTGCCAACGGCTCGAACCCATCCGCCGTTGACGTGGCCAATGTGGTGTCACCGTCCGGATCCCGCGGCGGGAGCAAGGCCCCGGCGGGGAGAGCATCCACTCGAGCCGTTTCGCCGGGTGGATCGCGCCGTGGCCATCTATTGCATCGCCGCGTGGCGCTTCCTCTGCCTGATGCATCGGGAGCGGGAAGAGCGGACCCAACTCGCCACGACCACACGGCCTCCGGCCGAGTGGGGGGCGCCGCCTTTCGTCCGCACTGGCCCCCTGGATCCGATGCCGCGCCGGTCGACGCCGCGGCACGGTTCGGAATCGCCCGGGGAGGCTGGTGAGGCTCGCGGGGGGATGGGGATCCCGGCGTAGCCACGCGGGGCGGGGCAGTCGCCGCGTGGAGGAGCCGGCCATCACGGGGACCATGACGCATTGCTCGGCTGGTTGGGCGTCCCGGCCGCGCCTTTCCCGCTGCCCGGCACCGCGTCTCACGACGCCGCCGGTCGCTTGACCGGGTGGGATCTTGAGCCCCGGCGCCGGCAGGACCCCTTAGGCTTCGCCCCACCCGACGGAGCCGGGCACCCGACCTTGCCCGCTGGAAGTGATGAGCGACGTCGGCCATGCGCCCGGCTATCGGCCAAGGCCCGTGGCGGCCGCAACATGGCCGCTCATGCCCGCTTGCCGCCAGCGTTCCTGGTGACAGAGAGCGTGAGCCGGTGCAGAAGCGTCGCCAGCGGGACAGGCCGGGCCGGTTTGTCAGCGATTCTCGGGCAAGACGCCTTGGCCTTCCCGGCCCGTCTGTCCTGTCACTCGGGGATATAGTAGATGTCGATGTCGCATACGGGCTCAAACCCGTGCTTTTGCACAATCGGCGCCGACGTGCTCTTCAGGGCGTGGATCACGGCTGCGCTGTACCCTTTGCTCCGCGCATCTTCTACGCGCTGTGCCAGCAGCGCGGTGTAGACGCCGCGACCCCTGTACGCCGGGACGGTCGCCGCGCCGTTCAGCCACATCACATCGCCCTCGGGACGGAAGTATGCCACGCCAAAGCCGACCGGATCCGGAGCGTCGGGTACATGGGCCACGTATACGGCACTCTCCGCTGCCACCGCCGCCTCCATGGTGGCAAACGCGAAACGGGCGCCCTCCGCGGTGATGGGCGGGCCGAACGCACGACCAGCGAGGTCCGTCAGTTGCGAGGACTCCCGGATCGGGACGGCGTGGACGTCAACCCTCGCCGCCGGAGTGGGAAAATTGTCCAGCGAACGCAGTGCCATCCCGGCGTATCGTTGTGCTTCGTCCAATTGGAACCCATGCGCCTTCAGGTGTTCGGCCAGGGTCGCCGGCCGGCTGGTGGGTCCCACCACCCAGGAGAAGGGGACGCCCTCTCGCCGATAGGCTGCGATCACTCGGTCGATGCCCGCGTCCACCGTCTCTTCCGTGAAATCGGCCAGTCCGACGGCATTGATATGGCGGTCCGGCAGCACCGAGCGCCGTGCCTTCACCCCTTCGATATGCAGGGGCCACAGCAATCCCTCAATCGTGTATTCGAAGGCCAGCAAGCCCATCAACTCGTCAATCGTGCGAACCAACGTCGTGTCTTCCATGTCGGCTCCTTCCTGCGGCGCGTCCGCGACCCAAACCCGGAACGCTTCCTGACACCAGGGACCTTCAATGCAGGGTGCTGTCATTGTCTTTGCGCCGGTGCGGCGGGTTCCGCGAGCCTCGAAGTTCGATACGATGGGGAGCCTCGCCTCTCAGCGATCGGCCGGGCGCCGACGGGTGGCCCCGCCTCCATCCTCCTCGGGACAGGACGCCTGGATCCGGCACCGGGGCGGCGCGGTGGGTCACGCTCGCTGACCAGGCCGGTCCACCATCGGCGGCACCGCATCCATGCTAATCGGACAAGCGCCCCGCCGACATCCGGAGAACTCCCCATGGGGTCGCCGGTCGCGGCATGGGGAAAATTCCCCATCGGTACCATGGCTTCATCGTGGGCGGAAGACAGGATCGCCGTCATCAACGACCCCGGCCCGAAGCCGGAGATTCCGACGTCCCCGGTTCACCGCAGAGCCGTCCGGACACCCATGCGTCACGAGTCATACGCGCCACTGTCCATGGAAACGGCACCGGGACATCCTGGGCCATCGGGCCCGGAGCGGCGGGAGTGGGAAGGGAGACGGGACCCAAGGCGACAAGAGCCGCGGTTAGAGGTGGGGGCCACGCGGCAAGGTTTTCCGCAGATAGGTGTGGACTTCGCGCGTCAGTGTCTGTTGGATGTCGACCCACGTCCACTCGCGGAACAGCACGGGGGAGGGCTCCTGGTCGGCCTCGACGAAATAGGTCAAGCTGCGCAACAAATGGGCGCGATGGATCTGCGGCGCGTGCTGGGTGGCTGCGTCCAGCACTTGAGCAAGCGTCCAGCCGTCCCGCAACAGCGCATAGAGATCCACAAAGTCCTTCCGCGCTCCGCGATTTGCAATGGCGTTGCACTTCAGCGCGACCAGCGTGGGCAAGGAGACCAGCGGAATGCCCTGCCAGACCGCGCCGGGCTCTAGCAACACGCCTGGTTGAAAGAGATATGACACAGAGACGCCCTGGATCTGCACATGCAGGCTATGACGACTCCGATCCACCACCGAAACCGGTACCGTCGCGTCCTCGAGGCCGCGCAATAGGCAATCCGGATCCCCGGGCGTCCTGGTGAAGAAGTCCAGATCATCGGACTGCCGATGCCCCAAATAGAGCGCCAATGCCGTACCGCCCCCGAGTAAATAGCCGGATGGGCACAGCGTCCCGCCCCACTGTTGCCAGACTGAGGCCGTTGACGGTTGCAGCGTCTCGGGATGCAGGGCCATGGCGGCCTCACTCGCTTTCTCAAAATACGTTTGCCAGAAAAGACGGATGTGGGGCGGAACTCGCCGGTCGCTGACAGCGGCCCGAATCTGGTCTTCGGGATAGAAGCCGAACAGCGCCTGCCAGGCGTCCCAATCCCCAAATTGCAATATCCGTTCAATGATCCAGGTGGCATGGCGGTCGGGATCGAGTGTGGCCGGGTCCACATCCCAAAAGGCGCCGGATTGTTGCAATCGGTGCCACAAGGCGGCCGTGGCGGGCGACGTCTGGGGAGGCATGAGAGGCACCTCCTAGTATGTTGAGTATACCCAATGGTCAAGGATCCTGGGGTCTGCAGGACGCGGACCGGGCATCGGGCGCGCGGTATCGGGAGGTGAGCAAGGGAAGGCAGCGATACGGAAACTGTCTCATCGGGCGGCCCCCGGACGGAACTGACGGGGTCAGGGGCAGGGGGAAACAACCCCACCGACGCCCCGCCGGACCGCGGTCCCCCCCTCGGCGAGACGGGCGTGGCCCGCTGGGGCCGGGTGTCTACGCGGGCGTGGGTAGAGACGGGCGATCAGGACGCGGCGTTGATCGCGAACGCCGTGGGCGTGCCTTGCCCGCCGGCGCCGCTGACCACGGTGGCGGAGCCGGGTGGCAAGGCTGCTTCCCAGTTGCCTCGACTTGATAAGTGTTGGTGGGCGCCAGGATGGTCAGGCTGGTGGTCGTCCACCGCTGGAGGGCGACCGGGTAGGCATTGCCGGGCGCACCCCAGTTGACCCGTTCTGGCCGATCCAGACATCACCACCACCCTGCGCACTGTCGAAGCCGTCGCCGGTGAGCGTCACCCCCTGCCCGGGAGCAGCGGGTTCGGCTGGAGGCAGGCAGCGGCAGGACCGGGGAAGCGGTGACGCTCTCGGTGTAAAGCCGGGAGAGGACCCCGGAGCCCACCACAATCTGCAACGTGGCGGCGGTGCCAGGCATCAAACCCGGGCCGGAATATCCGTTCGGCACGACGAAGGACAGGGCGATGGCACTCCATGGCGCCACCCAGAGGGCATACGCGTCGCCCGGCGCGCCATAGGACACCGAACCCATGCACCAGGGTCACCTCGCTCGTCCCGTGGCGGGCGCAAGCCGTCACCACTGAGGGTGACCGTTTTGCCGGGATAGACCGTGGGGGAAGGCTGGGTGACGGTGGCCGCGGGAGTGTCGGAGGGGAGGGGGGGTTGGGTGTGCGACGGGGCCGCGAGGGCGCTCCCCACGTGCAAGGATCCGGATGTGGGCAGGACGATGCAGGCGGTGGGCGCGAGGGTCACGGAGTGGCCGTTGCTCCGGAGGGTCTGCGCCGCCGCCCTGTGCCCGTTGGCGCTGCCCACCTGGCCCATCACCAGGTTGGATCCGGCCCACGCTGTCAACGTGCCGCTTGAGGCCGATGGCGTGCAGGAACTGGCAGAGCGCGACGCCGGACGGGGACAGCTGGTTCATCGGCAATTCCGGGCCTTGGCCGGCACCGGCCCGCGCGAAGAGCCCATGGGGCGTGCCGGCCGTCGTATCGACGGGCCACCCGGCTTGGGGCGCAAGCGCTTGGCCTGTAGGGGATGTGACGCGGGCGGCCCGGGCGTGGCCATCCTGAACCACGTTTGGCCGCAATCCCCGGCGACTGCCCGGGCCCTAAGCTCCCTCGCCCGGACCGACGCCGTCTCCGGCCGCCCCAATCCCTGTCCCCTGGCGGATTGGGCCCATGGGGCAAGTTGTTCCTGTGCTTCGCCATGACGGCCCTGCCGCGGGCGCTGGCGCTTTCCTTCGATTCGTGCTATCATCGCTTCGACGCCCAAGACGACAGGGGCTCGATGGGGCTTAATCACCTGTCCAGGCGAGGATTTTGTGGAGCGGACGGCCGCGACGAACCTCTGTCTTGGGTGGACAGAGGCTTTTTTGTGGAGAGGGTGAGGCATGCCCACGCAAGCGAAGGCCGAGACCATCGCCGAGACGGCGGCGCTCCTGAAGAGTGCCCAGGCGGTGGTGTTGGCGCGCTACAGTCAACTGTCGGTGGCCGACATGAATGCCATTCGCCGCGATCTGGCTCAGAACGGCGTGACGGTCCGAGTCATCAAAAACACGCTCATCAAACGCGCCGCGGACCAGGCGGGCATCGCCGGCTTGGAGCCATACTTGGAGGGCCCCACGGTGCTGATGGCGTCGACGGCCGATCCGGTGGCTCCCGCGCGGCTGGTGCAGCAGAAGGCCCGATTCTATCGCACGCTGGAGATCAAGGCAGGCGTCCTGGGGCAGCGGGTTCTGGGGTCGACGGAGGTTTTGGCATTGGCGGCCCTGCCCGGTCGCGAACAGCTCTTGGGACAGCTGGTGGGCGTGTTGGCGGCGCCCATTCAGCAGCTGGTGTACGTTCTGGACGCGCCGATGTCCGGATTGGCCCGGGTGCTGGATCAAGTGCGCCGACAGCGGGCCGAAGCCTCCGCGTAAGGGTTTGCGGCGAAAGTTTTTGGGGGAGGGAATCAGATGGCGAAGGTCGAAGAGATCATCGAGACCGTCAAAGGCATGAACGTGCTGGAGTTGTCGCAACTGGTCAAGGCACTCGAGGAAGAGTTTGGAGTCAGCGCGGCGGCGCCGATGGCGATGGCGGCACCGGTGGGCGGAGCGGTCGCGGCGGAAGCCCCCGAGGAGGTCGTCGAGCAGACGGAGTTTGACGTGGTCATCACGGCGGCCGGCGACAAGAAGGTCCAAGTCATCAAGGCGGTTCGCGAGCTGACCGGCTTGTCGCTGACGGAAGCCAAGGCGGTCGTGGACGCGGCGCCCAAGGCGGTCAAGGAAAAAATCTCCCGACCGGACGCCGAAGCTGCCAAGGCCAAGCTGGAAGAGGCGGGCGCCACCGTCGAGATCAAGTAATTCGAGGAGGCGGGCGGCCCACACCCAGTCGAGCACTTGACTGGGTCGTGGGCTTGCCGTATTATATAGACTTGCTATTTTACGTCCACCTGAGTGCCTCCAAAGGCGCCGCCAACCGTCTTCGACTGAATCGGGAACAAGGGAGCTGACACCTGAATGGCTCAACCTCTCGAGACGCGTCCTGCCCGCGTCAGCTTCGCTACTATCAATGAAGTGCTGGACATGCCGAACCTGATCGAGCTCCAGCAGAACTCGTACCAGTGGTTTCTTCGCGAAGGCCTGTCGGAACTCCTGCGTGACATCTCGCCGATTCAGGACTTCACGGGCAACCTGCAGCTGGAGTTTGTCGACCAGACGCTGAAACCGCCCAAGTACACGGTGGAAGACTGCAAAGAACGCGATGTCACCTACTCCGCCCCGCTGCATGTGCGGGTCCGCCTGCTCAACAAAGAGACCGGCGAGATTAAGGAGCAGGATGTTTTCATGGGCGACTTCCCGCTCATGACCGACAAGGGCACCTTCATTATCAACGGCGCCGAGCGGGTGATCGTGAGCCAATTGGTGCGCTCGCCCGGGGTGTACTTCGATGACCAGGTCGACGTGTCCGGCAAGCGCCTGTTTTCCGCGACGGTCATTCCAAACCGGGGCGCGTGGCTGGAATTCGAGTCGGATGGGAACGACGTTCTTTCGGTGCGCATCGATCGGACCCGCAAGATCCCGGCCACCATCCTGTTGAGGGCGTTGGGACTGGTCACCGATGCCGCCATTGTCGAAGCGGTGGGCGACGACATCCGGATCCAGCAGACGCTGGCCAAGGATCCCAGCCGGACCGCGGAAGAGGCGTTGATCGAGATTTACAAGCGGCTGCGCCCGGGGGAGCCGCCGACCGTCGAGAGCGCCAACACGCTTCTGCAGTCGCTGTTCTTTGAGCCCAAGCGCTACGACCTGGCCGGTGTCGGCCGGTACAAGATCAACAAGAAGCTCACCATCAAGCGGCGCTTGATCGGGCATGTGGCCGCGGAAACCGTGGTCGACCCGGAGACGGGCGAAGTGCTGGTCCACGAGGATGAGCGCATCACCCGCGAGATGGCGGAAGCCATTGACCAAGCCGGCGTGCGCTCCATGACCGTGCGGGTGGAGGATGGGCGCGACGTGCTGGTGGTGGCCAACGGCACTCCGGATCGCGACACCAAGACCATCACCCGGGACGACGTCGTGGCCGTCATCAACTACATGATGTGCCTCTATTACAATGTGGGTTCCGTGGACGACATCGACCACCTGGGCAACCGCCGGCTGAGGTCGGTGGGTGAACTGCTGCAGAATCAGTTTCGGGTGGGATTGGCGCGCATGGAGCGCGTGGTGCGGGAACGCATGACCATTCAAGACGTCGAGTCCATCACGCCCCAAGCGCTCATCAACATCCGGCCGGTGGTGGCGGCGGTCAAGGAGTTCTTCGGGTCCTCTCAGCTGTCCCAGTTCATGGACCAGACCAATCCTCTCGCGGAGTTGACGCACAAGCGGCGTTTGTCCGCTCTGGGTCCCGGCGGCTTGTCCCGTGAGCGTGCCGGCTTTGAGGTGCGTGACGTGCACCATTCGCACTACGGGCGGATGTGCCCGATTGAGACGCCGGAAGGTCCCAACATCGGCCTCATCGGTTCGCTGTCCACCTATGCCCGCATCAATGAGTTCGGGTTCATGGAGACGCCGTACCGTCGTGTCGACAAGCAGCGCGGCGTGGTCACGGATGAGATTGTGTATCTGACGGCCGACGAAGAGGACGACGCGGTCATCGCCCAGGCCAACGAGCCTCTGGACGAGGACGGGCACTTTCAGCCCACGGACCCGCTGGGCCGGGTGACGGTGCGGTACAAGCATGACATCCTGGCGGTGGATCCCGCCGAGGTGGACTTCATGGACGTGTCGCCCAAACAGGTGGTGTCCATCGCCACCGCGCTCATCCCGTTTCTGGAGCATGACGACGCCAACCGGGCCCTGATGGGTGCCAACATGCAGCGTCAGGCGGTGCCCTTGCTGCGGACCGATGCGCCGTTGGTGGGCACGGGCATGGAGGGCAAGGCGGCCCACGATTCCGGCGTGCTGGCGCTGGCCGAGCACGATGGGGTCGTGCAGAGCGCCACGGCCGACCACATCACAATGCGCTACGACAACGGCACGGTGACGCAGTACAAGCTGCAGAAGTTCGCCCGTTCCAACCAGGGCACCTGCATTAATCAGCGTCCCATCGTCCACTCGGGCGACCGGGTGCGGGCCGGCGACGTATTGGCGGACGGACCGTCCACCGATCGCGGCGAACTGGCCCTGGGCCGCAACGTGTTGGTGGCGTTCATGCCGTGGGAGGGCTACAACTACGAGGACGCCATCCTCATCAGCGAGCGGCTGGTCAAGGACGACGTCTTCACCTCGATTCACATCGAAGAGTACGAGTGCGACGCGCGCGACACCAAGCTCGGGCCGGAGGAAATCACCCGTGACATTCCCAACGTCGGCGAGGAAGTTCTGAAGGACCTCGACGACCGGGGCATCATCCGCATCGGGGCGGAGGTGCGTCCGGGCGACATCCTGGTGGGCAAGGTCACGCCCAAGGGAGAGACCGAACTCACGGCGGAGGAGCGGCTGCTGCGCGCCATCTTCGGGGAGAAGGCGCGCGAGGTGCGGGACACGTCGCTCAGGGTGCCGCACGGGGAATCGGGCATCGTGGTGAAGGTTGAGGAGTTCAGCCGGGAGAACAAGGACGACGAACTGTCGCCCGGCGTCAATCAGCTGGTCCAAGTGTACATTGCCCAAAAGCGGAAAATCTCCGAGGGCGACAAGATGGCGGGGCGTCACGGCAACAAGGGCGTGATTTCCAAGATCCTGCCCGAGGAAGACATGCCGTCGCTGCCGGACGGAACGCCGGTGGACATCGTCCTGAATCCGCTGGGGGTGCCGTCCCGGATGAACATCGGCCAGGTTCTGGAAACGCATCTGGGCTGGGCCGCCAAAGAAATGGGACTCACCGTCGCCACGCCGGTGTTTGACGGCGCCTCCGAGGACGAGGTGGCCGACTACCTGGAGCGGGCGGGCCTGCCGCGCGACGGCAAGACCGTCCTCTACGACGGGCGCACCGGCGAGCCGTTCGACAACCCGGTGACCGTGGGCGTGGTGTACATGCTGAAGTTGGCGCACCTGGTGGATGACAAGATCCACGCGCGCTCCACCGGTCCGTACTCGCTTGTGACCCAGCAGCCGTTGGGCGGCAAAGCCCAGTTCGGCGGGCAGCGCTTCGGGGAGATGGAGGTGTGGGCGTTGGAAGCGTACGGCGCCGCCTACACGCTGCAGGAGCTGCTGACGGTGAAGTCCGACGACATCGTCGGACGCGTGAAGACCTATGAGGCCATCGTCAAAGGCGAGAACGTCCCGGAGCCGGGGGTTCCCGAATCCTTCAAGGTGCTCATCAAGGAGCTGCAGAGCCTGGGCTTGGACGTGAAGGTCCTGAACGAGCTGGACGAAGAGATTGAGCTCAGGGAGCTGGACGACGAGCCGGTCGAACCGCGACGCGACCTGCTGCCCGAGTCGCTCGACGACGAAGGCGCCAAGGAGCGCGAACTCAAGCGGTTGATGGGTGACGCCGCTCCCGCGCCGGCACGGCTGGTCCCGGAGGGCTTCACCGAGCAGGACGACGACGAGGACTTTGCCGGCGACGAAGAGGCCGAGGCCGTGTTTACGATTCTCCGCCGAGGTCAGGTGGAAGGCGGGGCCGACGGCGAGGACGACGACACGGACGGGAACGAGGGGGAGTAGCGCGTGCTGGACGTCAACAACTTCGAGTCGATGCGGATTGCTTTGGCTTCGCCGGAGCAGATCCGGGAATGGTCGAAGGGTGAGGTCAAAAAGCCGGAAACCATCAACTACCGGACGCTGCGGCCGGAGCGCGAAGGGCTCTTCTGCGAGAAGATCTTTGGTCCCGTGCGCGACTGGGAGTGTCACTGCGGCAAATACAAGCGCGTGCGCTACAAGGGTGTCGTCTGCGACCGCTGCGGGGTGGAAGTGACGCGGGCCAAGGTGCGTCGCGAGCGGATGGGCCACATCGAACTGGCCGCTCCGGTCTCGCACATCTGGTACTTCAAGGGCATTCCCTCCCGCATGGGCTTGATCCTGGACATGTCGCCCCGTTCGCTGGAAAAGGTGCTGTATTTCGCGGCGTATGTGGTCATTGACCCGGGCACCACGCCGTTGATGAAGAAGCAGCTGCTGGTGGAGTCGGAGTATCGCGAGTACCGGGAGAAATACGGCCAGTACTTCCGCGCCGGCATGGGCGCGGAAGCCATCAAGGAACTGCTGATGGAGATTGACCTCGACGAGCTGTCGGCCGAACTTCGGGAGGAGCTCAATTCCTCCAGCGGCCAGCGGCGCGTGCGCGCCGTCCGCCGGCTGGAGGTCGTGGAGGCGTTTCGGCAGTCGGGCAACCGGCCGGAGTGGATGATCTTGGACGTGGTGCCGGTCATTCCGCCGGATCTGAGGCCGATGGTGCAGTTGGACGGCGGACGGTTCGCCACCTCCGACCTGAACGACCTGTACCGCCGGGTCATCAACCGCAACAACCGCTTGAAGCGTTTGTTGGATCTGGGCGCGCCCGACATCATCGTCCGCAACGAAAAACGCATGCTGCAGGAGGCTGTGGATGCGCTGATTGACAACGGGCGCCGCGGACGTCCGGTCACGGGCCCCGGCAATCGGCCGCTCAAGTCCTTGTCCGATCTGCTCAAGGGCAAGCAAGGGCGGTTTCGTCAAAACCTTCTGGGCAAGCGGGTCGATTACTCGGGCCGGTCCGTCATTGTGGTCGGGCCCAAGCTGAAGCTGCACCAGTGCGGGCTGCCCAAGGAAATGGCGCTGGAGCTGTTCAAGCCGTTTGTCATGAAGAAACTGGTCAACGACGGCTACGCGCACAACATCAAGTCGGCCAAGCGCATGGTGGAACGCGTGCGACCGGAAGTGTGGGATGTCTTGGAAGACGTCATCCGTGAACATCCGGTGCTGCTGAACCGGGCGCCGACCCTGCACCGCCTCGGCATTCAGGCGTTTGAACCGGTGCTGGTCGAAGGGCGGGCCATTCAGATTCACCCGCTCGTGTGCACGGCGTACAATGCCGACTTCGACGGCGACCAGATGGCGGTGCACGTGCCGCTGTCCGCCGAGGCCCAAGCCGAAGCTCGCATCTTGATGCTGTCGTCCCACAACATTCTGAACCCCAAGGATGGTCGGCCGGTGGTGACGCCGACACAGGACATGGTCCTGGGGTCGTACTACCTGACCATTGAGCGGGAGAACGCCAAGGGCACCGGAATGATTCTGACGGACCTGGCGGAAGGCTTCATGGCGTATCAGGAAGGGCATCTGGACCTGCACGCCCGTGTGACCATGCGGTTTGACGGCGCCGTGCGGTCGTCCACCCTGGGACGGTTTGTGTTCAATGAGATCCTGCCCGAGAAGCTCCGCTTCATTGACCGGGTGGTCGACCGCCGCGAGTTGACCCATCTGGTGTCGGAACTGTTCCGTCACTTCGGCAACGGACTGACGGCCGACGTCCTTGACCACATCAAGGAGCTGGGCTTCACCTATGCGACGCGGGCCGGCACCACCATCTCCATCAGCGACATTGTGGTGCCGCCGGCAAAGAAGCAGATTCTGGAAGAGGCCGAGCAGCAGGTGGCCCAGGTGGACCGCCAGTACCGGCGGGGTCTCATTACCCAAGAAGAGCGGTACGAGCGCATTATTGCCATCTGGACGGAGGCCAAGGAGCGGGTCACCCAGGCCATGTTGGAAACACTGGACCCGTTCAATTCGGTGTACATGATGGCCACCTCGGGCGCCCGGGGCAACATCCAGCAGATCTCTCAGCTGGCGGGCATGCGCGGGCTGATGGCCGACCCGTCCGGACGCATCATCGAGCTGCCCATCCGGGCCAACTTCCGAGAGGGTCTGACCGTTCTGGAGTACTTCACCTCGACGCACGGGGCGCGCAAGGGTCTGGCCGATACGGCGCTTCGTACGGCCGACTCCGGTTATCTCACGCGGCGCTTGGTGGATGTCGCTCAGGACGTCATCATCCGCGACACGGACTGTGGGACCACCGAAGGGGTGGAAGTGAGCGAGATTCGTGATGGCGGCCAGTTGATCGAGAATCTGGAGGATCGGATCATCGGCCGGCTGGCGGCCGAAACCATCGTGCAGCCGGAGACCGAGGCCGTGGTGGTGGAGCCGAACCAGATGATCGATGAGGAGTTGGCGCGCGCCATCATTGCCGCCGGGCGCAAGCGCGTCCGCGTCCGATCGGTGCTCACCTGCCAGTCCCGCTACGGGGTGTGCGTGGCCTGTTATGGGCGCAACCTGGCCACCGGCGCGCTGGTGGAGGTGGGTGAGGCGGTCGGCATCATCGCCGCGCAAAGCATCGGCGAACCCGGCACCCAGTTGACGATGCGGACGTTCCACATGGGCGGTGTGGCCGGCAACGACATCACCCAGGGGCTGCCCCGGGTGGAGGAGCTGTTTGAGGCCCGCAAGCCCAAGGGTCAGGCCATCATCGCGGAAATCGCCGGCACGGTGCACATTGGGGAGAACAAGGGACGGCGGGAGGTGACGGTCACCGCGCGCGAGGGCGAGGCGGAGGCCTACAGCGTCCCGTTCGGGGCCCGGCTCAAGGTGCATGAAGGCGACACGGTCGAGGAGGGTCAGGAGCTGACCGAGGGCTCGGTCAATCCTCATGACCTGCTCAAGGTGCGTGGACCGCGCGGCGTGCAGGACTACCTGCTGCACGAGGTTCAGCGGGTCTACCGGCTGCAGGGCGTGGACATCAACGACAAGCACATTGAAGTGATGGTGCGGCAGATGATGCGCAAGGTGAAGGTGGATGACGCCGGAGACACCACGCTGCTGCCGGGCGGGCTCATCGACCGGTTTGAGTTTGAAGATGAGAATGCCGCCGCGCTGGGTCAGGGAGCGCTGCCGGCCGTCGGCAAGCTGACGCTTCTGGGCATCACCAAAGCCAGTCTGGCGACCGACTCGTTCTTGTCGGCGGCGTCGTTCCAGGAGACCACCCGCGTGCTGACCGAGGCATCCATCAAGGGCAAGCGGGATCCGCTCCTGGGCCTGAAGGAGAACGTCATCATCGGCAAACTGGTTCCGGCCGGCACCGGCATGGCGCGCTACCGCAATGTGGCGGTCTATGCCGACCTGGCGCCCGAAGAGGTGTATTACGAAACCGCGGAGACGGAGCCGTTGGTCGATTGACGCTGATTGACACGGGTGATAAACTGCCGAAGTGTGTCTCTGGAGGTTTCTGTTATGGACAGCGCATCGGGTGACGACCGGCTCACGATGCCATGGTCGCGGGTGGTTGGCGCCAAACAGACGCTGAAGAGACTGAAGGCCGGCCAGGTCACCGCCGTCTACGTGGCCCGCGATGCGGAGACGGCGGTGGTGGGTGAGGTCGTCAAGACGGCGGAAGCGCTGCACGTGCCCATTCACTATGTCGCCGACATGACGGAGTTGGGCCGGGCGTGCGGGATTCATGTGGGTGCCGCCTGTGCCGGGCGCCTGCAGGGTTGAGAGCGACCGAAAAGAGGGGTTGTGGAAGATGCCGACGATGAACCAGCTGGTGCGCCACGGGCGGAAGAAGGCCAAGAAAAAGACGGCCGCGCCGGCGCTCAAGTCCAATCCCCAGAAGCGCGGGGTCTGCATCACCGTGCGGACGGTCACGCCCAAGAAGCCGAACTCAGCCCTGCGCAAGGTGGCCCGGGTCCGACTCAGCAACGGTGAAGAAGTCACGGCCTACATTCCCGGCATCGGCCACAATCTGCAGGAGCACTCGGTGGTGCTGGTCCGGGGCGGGCGCGTGCGGGACCTGCCGGGCGTGCGCTATCACATCGTCCGGGGCGCCTTGGACACGGCCGGCGTTCAGAAGCGGGCCCAGGGCCGGTCCAAATACGGAGCCAAGAAGGCGGGCTCCGGCGGCGGCAAGTCTTAGGGTCGCAACGGATAAGGGGAGGACGTCATGCCACGGCGGGGAACGGCGACAATTCGGGAAGTGACACCCGATCCGGTGTATCAGAGCCCGATGGTGGCCAAGTTGATCAACAAGGTCATGTGGGACGGCAAGAAGAGTCTGGCCCAATCGCTGGTCTACGAAGCCTTCACCAAGATCGGGGAGCGAACCGGGAAGGATCCGTTGGAAGTGTTCGAAGAAGCGGTCAAGAACGCGACCCCGGTGCTGGAGGTTCGCCCGCGGCGGGTGGGCGGCAGCACCTACCAGGTGCCCATGGAGGTTCGTCCCAGCCGTCGGTCCTCGCTGGCGTTGCGTTGGCTGGTGCAATACGCGCGCAATCGGGGCGAGCGCGGCATGGCGGAGCAGCTGGCGGCGGAGCTGCTGGATGCGAGCCAGGGGAGCGGCGGCGCGGTCAAGCGCAAGGAAGACACGCATCGGATGGCCGAGGCCAACAAGGCATTCGCCCACTATCGCTGGTAGGCGGGCGTCGCGGGCGGTCTGCACGTTGATCCGTTGGGAAGAAGGGAGTCCGAATCATGGCCCGGTCCTTTTCGCTAGAACGGACCCGCAACATCGGGATCATGGCCCACATTGATGCGGGCAAGACCACCACTACGGAGCGGATCCTGTTCTACACCGGACGGGTGCACAAGCTGGGTGAGGTGCACGAAGGCACCGCCACGATGGATTGGATGGCGCAGGAGCAGGAGCGCGGCATCACCATCACGTCGGCTGCCACCACATGCCAGTGGCGCGAGCACCGGATTAACATTATCGACACGCCCGGGCATGTGGACTTCACCATGGAAGTCGAGCGGTCGCTCCGGGTGTTGGACGGCGCCATTGCCGTGTTTGATGCCAAAGGCGGCGTCGAGCCGCAGTCGGAGACGGTCTGGCGGCAGGCGGACAAGTACCGCGTGCCCCGCATCGCTTACGTCAACAAGATGGACATTGTGGGCGCCGATTTCATCGCCACCTTGAACCAGATTCATACGCGGCTCGGTGCGAACCCGGTCGCCATTCAGCTGCCCATCGGCGCTGAGGACACTTTTCAGGGCTTGGTCGATTTGGTGCGGATGCGGGCCTACGTCTATTTGGACGACCTGGGCACGCGGGGCGAGTATGAGGACATTCCCGAAAACCTGCGGGAAGAAGCCGAGCAGCGCCGCCAGATGCTGCTGGAAGCGGTGGCGGAGACGGACGACGAGTTGACCATGAAGTTCCTGGAAGGCGAGCCGCTGACCGAAGCGGAAGTTCGGCGCGGCCTGCGGCAGGGGACCTTGAGCAACAAACTGGTGCCGGTGCTGTGCGGTTCGTCCTACCGCAACAAGGGCGTTCAGCCCCTGCTGGACGCGGTGGTGGATTATCTGCCGTCGCCGCTGGACGTCGGCGCCGTGCACGGCATCGACCCGACGGGGGACGGGACGCTGACCCGCGAGCCGGACGACAATGAGCCGTTTTCGGCTCTGGCGTTCAAGATTATGAGCGACCCCTTTGTGGGCAAGCTGACCTTTCTGCGGGTCTACTCGGGCACGCTGCACTCCGGGTCTTACGTGTACAACGTGACCAAGGGGCGGCGGGACCGCGTGGGGCGCATCCTGCAGATGCATGCCAATCACCGTGAGGAGATTGAGGCGATTTACACCGGGGACATCGCCGCCGCCGTCGGGCTCAAGGATGTCAGCACCGGGGACACCCTGGCCGATGAGCAGAAGCCCATTTTGCTGGAGTCGATGCAATTTCCGGAGCCGGTTATTTCTCAGGCCATCGAGCCGAAGACGAAGGCCGACCAGGACAAGTTGGGCATCGCTTTGACCAAGCTGGCTGAGGAAGACCCGACATTTCGGATGCACACCGATCAGGAAACGGGCCAGACCATCATCTCCGGCATGGGCGAGCTGCATTTGGAGATCATCGTCGACCGTCTGCTCCGGGAGTTCAAGGTCCAGGCCAACGTGGGTCGTCCCCAGGTCGCCTACAAGGAGACCATCCGGGCCACCACCGAGGCGGAAGGCAAGTTCATCCGACAGACCGGAGGCCGTGGCCAATACGGTCACGTGTTCATCCGGGTGGAACCGTTGGAGCCGGGCAAGGGGTTCGAGTTTGTGAACAAGATTGTCGGAGGTGTGGTCCCGCGGGAATACATTCCCGCCGTGGAGGCCGGAATCCGGGAGGCGCTCGCCACCGGCGTCCTCGCCGGCTATCCCATCATCGACATCCGGGCCACGCTCTTCGACGGTTCCTACCATGAAGTGGACTCCAGCGAGATGGCATTCAAGATTGCCGGATCCATGGGGTTCAAGAGCGCCGTGCAAAAGGCCCACCCGGTCTTGCTCGAGCCCATCATGGCGGTGGAAGTGGTCGTGGCCGAAGAGTACATGGGCGACGTCATCGGGGACTTGAACGCGCGGCGGGGCCGCATCGAGGGCATGGAGCCCCGGGCCGGCGGCGTTCAGGTGATCCGTGGCCTTGTCCCCTTGGCCGAGATGTTCGGGTACGCGACCGATCTGCGTTCCCGCACGCAAGGACGAGGAACGTACACGATGCAGTTCTCGCATTACGATGAAGCCCCCCGGCACGTGGCCGAACAAATCATGAAGACCCAGGCGGGGAAGGCCGCCCGCTGAGCGGGCGCCCCCCGGGGCGACGAGCGATTCCAGTCCCAGGCGTTGTAGGTGTTGAAGGAGGACCGAGATGGCCAAGAAGAAGTACGAGCGTACCAAGCCCCACGTAAACGTCGGCACGATTGGACACGTCGACCATGGCAAGACCACGCTCACGGCGGCGATCACCCGGGTTCTGTCCCGCAAGGGCCAGGCCGAGTACACGGCGTACGACCAAATCGACAAGGCGCCTGAGGAGCGGGAGCGCGGCATCACCATCGCGACCGCCCACGTGGAGTACGAGACGGACAGTCGCCACTACGCGCACGTCGACTGCCCCGGACACGCGGACTATGTCAAGAACATGATCACGGGAGCGGCGCAGATGGATGGCGCCATCCTGGTGGTCTCGGCGGCCGACGGCCCGATGCCGCAGACGCGGGAGCACATTCTTCTGGCCCGCCAGGTCGGTGTGCCCAACATCGTGGTCTTCCTGAACAAGGCCGACATGGTGGACGACCCTGAGCTGATGGAACTGGTTGAGCTGGAAGTGCGCGAGCTGCTCACCACCTACGACTTTCCGGGGGATGAGATTCCGGTGGTGGCCGGCTCCGCCCTGAAGGCTCTGGAGTGTGGGTGCGGCCAGCGCGACTGCCCGTACTGCGGGAAGATCTGGGAGCTCATGGACGCGGTGGATGAGTACATTCCCACCCCCCAGCGCGACACCGACAAGCCGTTTTTGATGCCGGTCGAGGACACGCATTCCATCACCGGACGCGGCACTGTGGTGACGGGCCGGGTGGAGCGCGGTCAGGTCAAGGTGGGCGACGAGGTGGAAATCGTCGGTCTGCACGAGAAGGCCACCAAGACGGTGGTGACCGGCGTCGAGATGTTCCGCAAGACGATGGACTTGGCGGTGGCCGGCGACAACATTGGCTGCCTGCTCCGTGGCGTCGAGAAAGAGGCCGTGGAGCGGGGGCAGGTGCTGGCCAAGCCGGGCAGCATCCACCCGCACACCCAGTTCGACGCCGAGGTGTACGTCTTGACCAAGGAGGAAGGCGGACGGCACACGCCGTTCTTCAACGGCTACCGGCCCCAGTTCTACTTCCGGACCACGGACGTGACCGGCGTCGTGCAGCTGCCGGAAGGCACGGAAATGGTGATGCCCGGGGACAACATCAAAATGTCCATCCAGTTGATTGCGCCAATCGCCATGGAGGAGGGCCTGCGCTTCGCCATCCGCGAAGGCGGCCGGACCGTGGGTGCAGGCGTTGTCACGGCCATCAAGGCCTGAGAGGAACAACATGGCGCAGCAGAAGATCCGTATCCGTCTGAAGGCGTATGACCATGAGGTGCTGGATCAATCGGCCCAGCGGATTGTGGAGACGGCCCGTCGCAACGGGGCGGCCGTCTCGGGGCCGGTGCCGCTTCCGACCGAGAAGCGGATATACACCGTGCTCACCGCGCCCAATGGCGAGAAGGACATCCGGGAGCAGTTTGAACGCCGGATCCATAAGCGGCTGATTGACATCATGGACCCCAGTCAAAAGACGGTGAACGCGCTCATGCGTCTGGATCTCCCGGCTGGAGTGGACATCGAGATCAAGCTGTAGGCGGGGGGACACATGAAGGGGATTATTGGCCAAAAGGTGGGCATGACCCAAATCTTCGACGAAGAGGGTCGGGCCGTGCCGGTCACCGTCATTCTGGCCGAGCCCAACCGGGTGGTGCGCAGGCGCACCGTGGCCAAGGATGGGTACGAGGCCGTGCAGCTGGGTGTGGGCTTCATCCGCCCGCACAAGGTGAAGCGGCCCCAGCTCAAGGACTTCGAGAAGCTGGGCATCGAGCCGGTGCGGTGGCTTCGCGAGTTTCGGCTGTCGGGCGCCGGCGAGTTGGAGCCCGGATCGCTGGTGCGCGTCGAGGATGCGTTTGAGGCCGGAGACTGGGTGGACGTGACCGCCACCTCCAAAGGCAAGGGGTTCCAAGGGGCCATTCGGCGGTGGGGATTTCACCGCGGCCCCATGACCCACGGTTCCAAGTATCACCGCGGCCCCGGTTCCTTAAACGCCCGGATGTCGGGCGGCGGCGGCCGTGTGTTCAAGGGCCGCAAGCTGCCGGGACACATGGGCAACCGGCGGACGACGGTGCTGAAGCTGAAAGTGGCGCGCATCGACCCGGACCGCAACCTGCTCATGGTGCGCGGGGCGGTTCCCGGACCGCGAGGCGGGCTGGTCTTGGTGCGAGAATCGGTGCGGACGCGGCGCGGCGCGATCCAGAAGGAGGCCCAGTGATGCCGAAGGTCACGGTCTACGGTCTGGACGGCCAGGCGCTGGAGGAGTTGGAGTTGTCGGCGCGCGTCTTTGATGCGGCGGTCAACGTCAATCTGCTGCACCAGGCAACGGTCATCTACCTGCAGAATCAGCGCACGGGCACGGCGTCCACCAAAACCCGAGCCATGGTGCGGGGCGGGGGCCGCAAACCGTGGAAGCAAAAGGGCACCGGTCGGGCTCGGCAAGGGAGCATCCGGGCTCCCCAGTGGCGGCATGGCGGCGTCGTGTTCGGCCCGCATCCGCGGGATTTCACGGCCAAGCTGCCCCGCAAGATGCGGCAGGCGGCGATACGCCAAGCGCTGTCGGCCAAGCTGGCGGACGGTGAGCTGACGGTGGTGGTCGGGTTTGACTTGCCGGCGATTCGCACCAAACAGGTGGTGGCGGCGCTGGACAGCCTGAAGTTGGAGCCCAACGCGCTCTTGGTGTCCCGGGAGGCCAATGAGAATCTGAAGCTGTCGGCCCGCAATCTGCCCGGAGTGGAGACCGCGACGGCCAACCGGCTCAACGCCTACCATCTTCTGAAGCACAAGCATGTTGTGTTGTCGAAGGATGCGGTGGCGGAGATTGAGGAGGTGTTCGGCCGGTGAAGTCGCCCTACGACATCATCATCCGTCCCATCGTGACCGAGGCCAGCACCGATGCGATGACGCTCAACAAGTACACCTTCGAGGTGGCTCGAGACGCCAACAAGATTGAGATCCGGCACGCCGTGGAGGAGATTTTCCATGTGCGCGTCACGGCGGTGAACACCCTGTGGCGGCGAGGCAAGGTCCGCCGGCGGGGAACCACGCAGGGGCGCACCCCGGACCGCAAGAAGGCTATCGTGACGCTGGCCCCCGGCGACACGATCGAAATCTTCAACCAGTAAAGATGAAGGAGGTGAGCGCATGGCCGTTCGCAAGCTGAAACCGACTTCGCCGGGTGTCCGGCAGATGTCGGTGGCCGACTTTTCCGAGCTCACCAAGAAGCCTCCGGAGAAGTCGCTGACCGAACCCTTAAAGAAGTCGGGCGGGCGCAACGTGTACGGGCGCATCACCACCCGCCACCGTGGCGGGGGCCACAAACGCCTGTATCGCCGGATCGATTTCAAGCGCAATAAGGACGGCATGGCCGCGACGGTGACGGCGCTGGAGTACGATCCCAACCGCAGTGCGCGCATCGCGCTGCTGGAATACAGCGACGGTGAGAAGCGTTACATCCTTGCTCCCTTGGGTCTGAAGGTGGGGGACCGGGTCCAGTCGGGACCGGGCGCGGAGATCAAGCCGGGCAATGCCATGGCGTTGCAGGATATGCCGGTGGGCACCACCGTGCACAACATCGAGCTCAACCCCGGTCAGGGGGGGGCGATGGTGCGGTCGGCCGGGACGGCCGCCCAGTTGATGGCCAAAGAAGGTCACCACGCGCTGCTGCGGCTCCCGTCCGGAGAGCTGCGGCGGGTGTTGAGCACGTGCCGGGCCACCATCGGGCAGGTCGGCAACGTGGAACATGAGAACATCAGCATCGGCAAGGCGGGGCGGAATCGGTGGCTCGGATGGCGGCCGTCCGTCCGCGGCGTGGCCATGAACCCGGTGGACCATCCGCACGGGGGAGGCGAGGGCAAGTCGCCCATCGGGCGCAAGCATCCGGTGACTCCCTGGGGAAAGCCGGCGCTGGGTGTGCGAACGCGGCGCAAGCATAAGCGATCAGACCGCCTCATTGTGCGGCGGCGCAAGACCTAAAGGGGGTGGACCGAGATGGGTCGGTCGGTGAAGAAGGGCCCCTACGTGGAGCCAAGTTTGATGAAGAAGATTGACGCCATGAATCAAAAGGACGACAAGCGGGTGGTGCGGACCTGGGCGCGCGATTGCACCATCGTGCCGGACATGGTGGGCCACACCATCGCGGTGCACAACGGCCGCCAGCACGTCCCCATCTATATTTCCGAAGAGATGGTCGGCCACAAGCTGGGGGAGTTCGCGCCGACGCGGACGTTCAAAGGGCACGGGGACCGCACCGAGCGATCCACCGCGCTGAAGTAGGAGTGACGTATGGCCACGAGAACAGTGCCGGACGCGCCGGAAGCGCGGGCGAAGGTGACCGGAATCCGCATGAGTCCGCGCAAGGTGCGGATTGTGGTGGATTTGGTGCGGCGCAAGCCCGTGGGTGAAGCGCTGGCCATCTTGCGGAACACGCCCAAGCGAGCGTCCAAGGTGGTGGAGAAGCTGATTTTGAGCGCCATGGCCAATGCCGAAAACAATCACGACATGGCGGCGCGGGATTTGTACGTGCACGCCATCTGGGCCGACGGGGGCCCGACGCTCAAGCGCGTGCACTTTCGGTCGCGCGGTCAGGTGTTCCAAATTTTGAAGCGAACCAGTCACATCACCGTGGTGCTGCGCGAGCGGCACGCTCGCTAAGGGGGGCAGGAAATGGGCCAGAAGATTCATCCCAAGGGGCTGCGCCTCGGAATCGTCAAAGACTGGGACTCGCGCTGGTTCGGGACGCGCAAGACTGTTCCTGACCTGCTCTTGGAGGATCGCGCCATCCGGCAGTTCATCAAGCGCAAGCACTTCAACGCCGGCATCAGTCGGGTGGAGGTGGAGCGCGGGGCGTCGAACCGTCTGCGCATCACGGTGCACACCGGCAAGCCGGGCATGGTCATCGGCAAAGGCGGCGTCGGGGTGGAAGCCCTGCGGAAGGAACTGGAAGGGCTGACCAAAAAACAGGTGAACCTCAACGTGGTGGAGGTCAAGAATCCGGAACTGGATGCGCAGCTGGTGGCGGAGAACATTGCGGCCCAGCTGGTGCGGCGCATCGCGTTCCGGCGCGCCATGCGGCAAGCCGTGCAGCGGGCTATGCGCCAAAATGCCCGCGGCATCAAGGTCGCGGTGGCCGGCCGCCTGGGCGGGGCCGAGATTGCCCGGCGCGAGTGGACGTGGGAAGGCTCCATTCCCCTCCATACCCTGCGCGCCGACATTGACTACGGATTCGCCGAGGCCCACACCACGTACGGCGTGATTGGCGTCAAGGTGTGGATATACAAAGGACAGATTCTGCCGGGGGCGCCCCGTCGCCGTCCGGCTGCGGAAGGAGGCCGTTGAGATGCTGGCGCCCAAGCGGACCACGTATCGCAAGCAGCATCGCGGCCGGCGCAAGGGCCGGGCCACCCGCGGCAACAAAGTGGCGTTCGGCGAATATGGACTGCAGGCGCTGCAAAGCGCCTGGATCACCGATCGCCAGATTGAAGCGGCCCGTGTCGCGTTGACCCGGCACATCCGGCGGGGCGGGAAGGTCTGGATCACGATTTTCCCTGACAAACCGGTCACCAAGAAGCCGGCGGAGACGCGGATGGGCAGCGGCAAAGGCAGCCCGGAGTACTGGGTCGCGGTCGTCCAGCCCGACCGCATGCTGTTCGAACTGGCGGGCGTGCCGGAGGACATAGCCAAGGAGGCCATGCGACTGGCCGCCCATAAGCTGCCCATCAAGACGCGCTTCGTCACCAGAGCCATGACGGAGGAGGCGGCGGATGAAGCCTAGAGAGATCCGGGAGCTCAGCGAACCGGAGCTGTACGAAAAGCTCAAGGCGCTCAAGGCGGAGCTGTTCAACCTCCGGTTTCAACTGGCCACGATGCAGTTGGAGAATCCCATGCGGATTCGCCAGGTGCGCAAAGATATCGCCCGTGTGCACACGATCCTGAGTGAGCGCACGCGGGCGGCGAAGTAGAGGAGAGCCATGGAGCACAAGTACGGCAATCGCAAGGTGCGCGTGGGCCAAGTGGTGAGCGACAAGATGGACAAAACCGTCGTGGTGGCGGTGGAGCGTCTGGTGCCGCACCCACTCTACAAGAAGCGCATTCGGCGGACGAGCAAGTTGAAGGCGCATGACGAGCTGAACCAGTGCCGGACCGGTGACACGGTTCGCGTGGTGGAGACGCGTCCTCTGTCCAAGGAGAAGCGTTGGCGCGTCGTCGAGATTATCTCCCGACCCGAGTCGTGAGGACTCCCCGGCGTGGACCGTCGCGGAGACGGGCGGGACCATCCGGTGGAGTCGGGGACCGGCGGGAAGCGGGGAACAGAGGCGAAGGAGGGCGACAGCTGTGATCCAGCCGCAGACGCGGCTTCAGGTGGCGGACAACACCGGGGCCAAAGAGATCATGTGCATCCGGGTGCTGGGGGGATCGTTCCGCCGCTACGCCAACATCGGCGATATCATCGTCGCTTCGGTGAAGTCGGCCGCGCCCAACGGCATGGTGAAAAAGGGCGACGTTGTGCGGGCGGTGGTGGTGCGGACGAAGACCGGGCTGCATCGCAACGACGGCTCGCACATCCGATTCGACGAGAACGCGGCCGTGATCCTGCGGGATGCGCATGAGCCGCGGGGAACCCGGATTTTTGGCCCGGTGGCGCGGGAACTGCGCGAACGGGAATTCATGAAGATTATCTCGCTGGCGCCTGAAGTGATTTAGGCGGCGGGCGGAAAGGAGTGGCCATGCGCGTCAAGACGGGTGACACGGTCGAGGTGATCACCGGCAAGGACAGCGGCAAGCGGGGCACGATTCTTCGCGCCATCCCCCGCGAGCAGCGGGTGGTGGTGGAGAAGGTCAACTTGGTGAAGCGGCATACCAAGCCCAACCAGCAGCTGCCGCAGGGCGGGATCGTGACCAAAGAGGCGCCGATTCACGTGTCCAACGTGATGATCGTGTGCCGCCATTGCAAGAAGAGGACCCGGGTGGGCATGACGTTCAACGCTCAGGGCGTCAAGCAGCGCACCTGCAAGAAGTGCGGCGAACCGCTGGACTGAACGACGCCGGGCGCGGGCTTGACGGCGGCAGGGCGGATCCGGTCCGGACCACGAGCGGCGGGAGGAGCAGGTAGACGGAATGGCGATCGAATCAGCGTTGAAAGAGCGCTATGAGCGGGAAGTGAAACCGGCGCTGCAGGAGCGCTTTCACTACAAAAACGTGATGCAGGTCCCGCGCGTGGTGAAGGTGGTCGTGAACGTCGGGGTGGGTGACGCGGTGGGAAATCCCAAGCTGCTGGACGCAGCGGTCGGGGATTTGCAGACCATCAGCGGCCAGCGTCCGCTGGTGACGCGAGCCAAGAAGTCCATCGCCTCGTTCAAGTTGCGGGAGGGCATGCCGATTGGCGCCATGGTCACCCTGCGCGGCCAGCGGATGTATGACTTCCTGGAGAAGTTGATTTTTGTCGCATTGCCTCGCGTGCGGGACTTTCGGGGACTGACGACTCGCGGTTTGGACGGGCGGGGCAACTACACCCTGGGCATCCGCGAGCAGCTCATCTTTCCGGAAATTCAGTACGATCAGGTGGAGCGGGTGCGGGGCATGGATGTCACCATCGTGACGTCCGCCGACACTGACGAAGAGGCGCGCGTGCTCTTGACCGGATTGGGCATGCCCATCCTGGGCGAGCGGACCCGATAGAGGACCCTGGCGCAGAACGCATGAGGAGGACAGCATGGCGAAGAAGTCCCTGATAGCGAAGGCTAAGCGGCGCCAGAAATTCAAGGTGCGCCAGTACAATCGCTGCAAGATTTGTGGAAGGCCGCATGCCTATATCCGAGACTTTGGGATATGCCGGCTTTGTTTTCGAGAACTGGCACATCGGGGCGAGATTCCCGGAGTGCGCAAGGCCAGCTGGTAGCGGCTTGCCTCGCTGGAGGAGGGACTAAGTTGACGGATCCCATCGCCGACATGTTGACGCGTATCCGGAATGCCAACACCGTGTACCGGGAGACGGTGGACGTGCCGGCCTCCAACATGAAGACGGCATTGGCGCGGATTCTGAAGGACGAAGGCTTCGTGAAAGACGTCGAGTTCATTGAGGACGGCGTGCGCGGCACCATCCGCGTGCACCTGAAATATGGGCCGCACCGCGAGAAGGTTATCAGCGGGCTCAAGCGCATCTCCAAACCGGGTCTGCGCGTGTACGCGCCCAGTGACAAGCTGCCGCGCGTGCTGGGAGGATTGGGAATCGCGGTGCTGTCCACCTCGCACGGCGTGATGACGGACCGCGATGCGCGGCGCGAGCATGTGGGCGGCGAGGTGTTGGCCTACATCTGGTAGGTGCTGGGGAGGAGGTTGACGATGTCGCGAATAGGCAAAATGCCCATCCCCGTGCCCGCCGGGGTCACGGTCACCATTGAGGGACGGCGCATCACGGTGACCGGTCCTCAGGGAACGCTGGAACGGGTGGTCAACCCCGAGGTGGCGGTGTCGCTGGAGGACGCCACGCTCAAGGTGGTGCCCGCCGGCGACCCCGGCCTGCCGCGGGTGGGCGCCATGTGGGGGCTTAACCGCACGCTGGTGGCCAACATGGTGGAAGGCGTCAGCCGGGGATTTCAAAAGACGCTGGAGCTGTCGGGGGTGGGTTACCGGGCATCCAAGCAGGGACAGGATTTGGTGCTGACCGTCGGGTTTTCGCATCCCGTGCGCTTGACCCCGGGCGAGGGCCTGGAGGTGCAGGTGCCGAATCCCACCACGATTCATGTGCTGGGCCGGGACAAAGAGGCGGTGGGCGCCCTGGCCGCGCACATCCGGTCGGTTCGACCCCCCGAGCCGTACAAGGGCAAGGGCATCCATTACGCGGGCGAGCGCATTCGCCGCAAAGTCGGCAAGACGGGCAAGAAGTGAGGCAGAACCATGTACAAGCGGTTTGACAGGAACGCGGCCCGCAAGCACCGGCACCTTCGTGTCCGGGGTCGACTCTCCGGCACACCGGAGCGGCCGCGCCTTAATGTCTTTCGCTCCCACCAGCACATTTATGCCCAGGTGATTGATGACCGGGCGGGACGGACGCTTGCGGCAGCCAGCACCATGGACGAGGCGGTGCGGGCTCTGCCCGGCGGGTTGACCGTGGAAAAAGCGGCCGCGGTCGGGCGCCTGGTGGGCGAGCGGGCGCTGGCCCAGGGAATCACCCGGGTGGCGTTTGACCGAGGCGGCTACCGTTATCACGGGCGGGTCAAGGCGTTGGCAGACGGCGCGCGCGAAGCGGGCCTCGACTTTTAGCGGGAGGGATAGCGTGGCCAGAGGAGACGAGCGCCCGGTTGAGCGCGCAGGCGCCGACAAGACCGAGTTCAAAGAAAAGGTCGTGTCCATCAACCGAGTGGCGAAGGTGGTCAAGGGTGGCCGCCGCTTCAGCTTCAGCGTCGTCGTGGTCGTGGGCGATGGCGCCGGACGGGTGGGCGCCGGGTTGGGCAAGGCGGCGGAAATTCCCGAGGCCATTCGCAAGGGGATTGAAGACGCCAAGAAGCATCTGATCACGGTGCCGATGGTGAAGACTACCATTCCTCATCAGGTGATCGGTCGATTCGGATCCGGGCGCGTGCTGATGAAGCCGGCATCACCCGGCACCGGCGTCATCGCCGGCGGCCCGGTGCGGGCCGTGGTCGAGATGGCTGGCATCCACGACGTCTTGACCAAGTCCTTGGGCACGTCCAACCCCAACAACGTGGTGCAGGCGGCGATGGAGGGCTTGAAGCTGCTGAAGAACGCGGAGCGGGTGGCACGCCTGCGCGGCAAGACCGTGGAGGAGATGCGGGGACACTATGGCCGAACGTCTTAAAATCACGCAAGTCAAAAGCGCCATCGGCTACCGGCGGGACCAGGGGGTTACTCTGAAAGCGCTGGGGCTGGGCAAGATGTGGCGCACGGTGGAGAAGCCCGACACCCCGGCCGTCCGGGGCATGATCAATAAGGTTCGCCATCTGGTGCGGGTGGAGCCGGCGAGCGCCGAAGCCGTGTCGGTGCCGGTGCGTCCCCCCGAGTTCACCGTGTTGGAGCAACCGGTGCCCGAGGCGGAAGAGAGCCCGACCGGGGGAAAGCCGCCCGTCGACGTGGAAAAGGAGGACAGCCAGGCGTGAGACTGCATGATTTGAAGCCGAATCCCGGGGCGCGCTCCAAGCGCACCCGAGTCGGCAGAGGGATCGGTTCCGGCCTGGGCAAGACCTCGGGGCGGGGCCAGAAGGGGCAGAATGCCCGGTCCGGCGGCGGTGTGCGTCCGGGCTTCGAGGGTGGGCAGATGCCGCTCGTACGGCGCCTGCCCAAGCGAGGATTTAAGAACCCGTTTCGAGTCCAGTATGAGGTGGTCAACGTCGGCCAGCTCAACGTGTTTGAACCGGGGACCGAGGTCACGCCGGACCTGTTGCGGGAGCGTCGGCTGGTGCGGCGCAAGGGACGGGTGAAGGTCCTGGGCGAGGGTGAATTGGACCGGGCGCTGGTGATCAAGGCGCAGGCCTTCTCCAAGTCGGCATTGGCCAAAATCGAAGCGGCCGCTGGTCACGCCGAGGTGATCTAGGTGGCGACCCGGTCGGCTCAGACGGCAAACTTGATGGCGGCTTTCCGCCAGAGTCAGTTGGGGCGGCGTCTCCTGTATACCCTGGGAGCGTTGGTCATCTTTCGTCTGGGCGCGAACATTCCGCTGCCGGGCGTGAACACCAACGTCATCCAGTCGTTGTTCAATTCCGGCACCACGATTTTCGCCCTGTTGAATCTCTTCTCGGGCGGGGCGACAGCCACTCTGTCTCTGTTTGCCATGAGCATCATCCCGTACATCAACGCCAGCATCATCATGCAGCTGATGACGGTGGTGGTGCCCAAGGTGGAGGAGTGGTCGAAAGAGGGCGAGGAGGGATATCGGCACATCACGGCCTACACCCGGTGGGGCACGTTGATCCTCGGGTTTCTTCAATCGGGCGGCGTGTCGTACTATCTCTCCCACTACAAGTCCCACGGCGTGCCGGCCTTCGTCCATCCCGGGTTTGCCTCGGTGCTGCTGACGACCCTGCTCCTCACCGCCGGCACCCTGCTCCTGATGTGGATCGGCGAGCAGATCACCGACAAGGGCATCGGCAACGGCATTTCTCTCCTGGTGTTTTTCGGCATCATTTCCCGGGTGCCGTTCATGTTCGGGCAAGTGGCGGCGTATCTCAAGGCGGGCGTCACGTCCTATGCCGCCGCCGGCGTGTTTTTGGTGGTGGCGCTCATCATTTTGGCCGCCGTAGTGTTCGTGAATGAAGGGTATCGGCGGATCGCCATTCAGTATCCCAAACGCGTCGTGGGGCGCCGCATGTATCAAGGGGGATCCACCCACCTGCCGATGCGGGTCAACCAGGCCGGGGTGATTCCGGTGATCTTCGCCATCTCCCTGCTGTTTCTTCCGACGACCGTGGGGCAGTTTGCGCATCATTCATGGCAAACCTGGCTGCAGCTGCACTTCGGGTTCGTCTCCTGGCCTTACATCGTCGTGGAGTTTCTCCTGGTGGTGGTGTTCACGTTCTTCTACACCCAAGTCGTGTTCAAGCCGGACGATGTGGCGGACAACTTGAAAAAGGCCGGCGGCTTCATCCCGGGTATCCGGCCCGGCAAACCCACGTCGGACTTTCTGGCGCGGGTGAGCTACCGGCTGACCTGGGCAGGGGCATTGTTCCTGGGCCTCATCTCGGTCATTCCGAGCTTTGTGGTCATGGCCATGAACATTCCGTCGCTGTATTTCGGCGGAACGTCCCTGCTGATCATCGTGGGGGTGGCGTTGGATACCTTGAAACAGATGCAGTCGCACCTGTTGATGCGGAACTACCAAGGGTTCATGCGCTGATGGGGATGCGACTGGTGGTGCTGGGCCCCCCGGGGGCGGGCAAGGGTACGCAGGCCGAGCGCTTGGCGCAGCATTTTGGCGTGCCCCACATCGCGACGGGAGACTTGTTTCGGGCCAATCTCGCCGACCGAACCCCGTTGGGCTTGGACGCCCGGCAGTATATGGAGGCCGGCGTGCTGGTCCCGGACGAGCTGACCGAGGCGATGGTGGACCGGCGGCTGGATGATGCCGACGCGCAGGCTGGGTTTGTGCTGGATGGCTTTCCCCGCAACGTCGCCCAAGCGTCGGCGTTGGAGGACCTGCTGGCGCGGCGCGGCGTCGCGGTGTCGGCGGCGGTGCTGCTCGAGGTGCCGGAGGCGGTGCTGTTGGAACGGCTGACGGGGCGCCGCGTCTGCCCGGTCTGTCATGCGACGTACCACGTCATCTTCAACCCGCCGAAGGTGCCGGGGATTTGTGATCGCTGCGGCGCCGCCCTGGTCCAGCGCCCCGACGACAGCGAGGAAACGGTGCGGACACGGCTTGGCGTGTATCAGTCGGAGACGGCGCCGGTGACGGCGTTCTATGACGGGCGCGGCCGGTTGCGCCGGGTTTCGGGTGCGGGTGCGGTGGCCGCGGTGACGAGTCGGATTCTTGAGGTGCTGGGTGATTGAGCTAAAGTCGGAAACAGAACGGGAGCACATGCGGGCTGCCGGCCGCATTGTGGCGGAAGTGCTGGACCTCTTGCGCCGGGCGGTGGCGCCGGGTCTCACCACCCTGGAACTGGACCGTTTGGCCGAAGCCGAGATTCGCCGTCGGGGAGGCCACCCGGTGTTCAAGGGCTACCAGGCTTACGCGGCCCAGCCCGCTTACCCGGCATCCGTCTGTGTGTCCGTCAACGAAGAGGTGGTGCATGGAATCCCGGGACCGCGGCGACTCAAGCGGGGCGACCTGGTGAGCCTGGACCTCGGGGCGTCGGTGGCCGGCTATGTGGGCGATGCCGCGTTGTCGGTATTCGTCGAGGGGCCGCCCTCCGAAGAGGCGGAACGGCTCCTCCGTGTCACGCGCGCATCTTTGACGGCGGGCATCGCCGCCGTGCGGCCCGGGGGCCACATCGGCGACATCGGCGCCGCCGTTCAGCGGGTTGTCGAGGCGGCGGGCTTCTCCGTGATCCGGGACTTCGTCGGACACGGGGTGGGCCGCGCCATGCATGAGGATCCGCAGGTGCCCAATTACGGGCAGGAGGGCCGGGGTCCCCGCATTCGGCCGGGGATGGCGCTGGCCATCGAACCCATGGTGAGCTTGGGCGATTGGCCGGTGCGGGTCCTGGGCGACGGATGGACGGCCGTGACCCGCGACGGGAGTCTCGCCTGCCACTTTGAGCATAGTGTGTTCGTTAACGAAGACGGGGTCGAGATCTTGACCGGTCTTTCCGAAACGCCATCCGGTGAGGTAAAATAAGCGAATGGGCGTCTCGGTGTCACAGAGACGAAAAAGCTTCGGCACTAACGGACTGGGAGGGATGGACATCAGCAGCCAGGAGGAGGATTCACCGCATGGCCAAGGATGATGCCATTGAGGTGGAGGGCACGGTCATCGAAACCCTGCCCAACGCAATGTTTCGCGTGGAGCTCAGCAACGGCCACAAGGTGCTGGCGCACGTGTCGGGCAAGATCCGGATGAACTTCATCCGTGTCCTGCCGGGCGACCGGGTGACGGTGCAGTTGTCGCCGTACGACCTCTCGCGAGGCCGGATTACGTATCGATTTCGTTAACCGATGGGCCGGACTCCGGAGTCGGAGGAAAGGGAAGGGAGGTGCGCCGATGAAAGTGCGGGCATCGGTCAAGCCCATGTGCGAGAAGTGCAAGGTCATCAAACGACATGGGCGCATCATGGTGATCTGTCAAAATCCTAAGCACAAACAGGCGCAGGGCTGACGCGAAGCAAGGGAGCAGGGGGGAGCCCGATGGCACGGATTGCAGGAGTGGACTTGCCGCGCGAGAAGCGCGTGGATGCGGCGCTGCCGTATATCTACGGGATTGGCTGGTCGCGCGGGCGACGCATTCTGACGGAGGCCCACGTGGACCCGGCCACCCGCGTGCAGGACTTGAGCGAGGACGAGGTCAACCGCATCCGCGAAGTGATTGATGGCCAGTACCGGGTGGAGGGCGACTTGCGTCGCGAGGAGCAGCTCAACATCAAACGGCTGGTGGACATCGGCACTTATCGTGGGTATCGCCATCGTCACGGCTTGCCGGTGCGCGGCCAGCGGACCAAGACCAATGCGCGGACGCGCAAGGGACCGAAGCGGACGGTCGGTGTGAAGCGGAAGAAGTGACCCGGGTCTCCTGAGGAGAGGGTGGCTGCACCCCCGGGCGAGAGGGAACCTGACGGACTTGAAGGAGGACTTGGATGCCAGCGCGTCGGACTGCGAAGCCCAAACGGCGTGATCGCCGCCATATCGAGCGAGGCATTGCCCATATTCGCTCGACGTTCAACAACACCATTGTGACCATTTCCGATCCCCAGGGCAACACGCTGGCGTGGGCGTCGTCGGGGCAGGCCGGATTCAAAGGCTCCCGCAAAAGCACGCCGTTTGCCGCCCAGATGGCGGCGGAATCGGCGGCCCGCGGAGCCATGGAATATGGCCTGCGCGAGGTGGAGGTGTTTGTCAAAGGTCCCGGGGCCGGTCGCGAGGCGGCAATTCGCTCGCTGCAGGCGGCCGGGTTGGAGGTCAGCCTGATCAAGGATGTGACGCCCATCCCGCACAATGGGTGCCGCCCACCCAAGCGGCGAAGGGTTTAGGCGGTCCTCGGGACCGTCGGCGACGCGCCATCAAACGTTCAAGACAAGCAACGAGCAGGCAAGGAGGGACCCATGGCCCGATACACTGGACCGGTTTGCCGTTTATGCCGGCGCGAGGGGACCAAGCTCTATCTCAAAGGCGAGAAGTGCTTCACCGAAAAGTGCCCGGTGTCGCGCCGGCCGTTTCCCCCGGGTCAGCATGGCCAAGGACGGCGGAAGCTTTCCGAGTACGGCGTGCAGCTCCGGGAGAAGCAGAAAGTCCGACGCACCTACGGCGTTCTGGAAGGGCAATTTCGACGCTACTTCGAGAAGGCGGATCGCAAGACCGGGGTGACCGGCACCGTTCTCATGCAGCTCCTGGAGCGGCGGCTCGACAACGTCATCTATCGACTGGGGCTGTGCTCCTCGCGGGCGCAGGCGCGCCAGTTGGTGCGGCACGGGCACTTTTTGGTCAATGGCCGGAAGGTGGACATCCCGTCGTTTTCGGTCAAACCGGGGGATGTCATCGAAGTCCGCGAGTCCTCGCGCAGCAAGGGCTATTTCGCCGAGGTGCGCGAGCAGACCGGACGGGGCATTCCGGCGTGGCTGGAAGTGGACCCGGCCAATTTGAAGGGTACGGTATTGCGCCTGCCCAACCGGGACGAAATCGATGTACCGGCGCAGGATCAGCTGGTGGTGGAGCTCTATTCCCGGTAATGCCGGGGGGTGGAGAAAGGGGGGCGATGCCCCGCATGGGGCAGGCCATGACCGAGATCGAGAAACAGCGACCGGAGATCCGTCGCGTCGACGACGGACGAGAGGCCAATTACGGCGAGTTTGTGGTGGAGCCGCTGGAGCGGGGGTATGGGATCACGCTCGGCAATTCGCTGCGCCGGGTGCTGCTGTCCTCGTTGCCCGGCAGCGCCATTACCACGATCCGGATCGACGGGGTGTTGCACGAGTTTTCGGTGGTGCCCGGGGTGGTGGAGGACACGACCGAGATTATCATCAACCTCAAGCAGCTGGCGCTCCGCATGTACTCGGACGAGCCGCACCTGGTGCAAATCCATAAGGATGGGCCGGGGGTGGTGACGGCGCAGGACATCCTCAGCGATCCGGATGTGGAGGCGGTGCGGCCCGAGCAGGTGATTGCGCATCTAGACGCCGGGGGGCATCTCAGTATGGAGATGACGGTGGAGCGGGGGCGGGGCTATGTGCCGGCGGACAAGAACAAGAAGCCGGACGCGGCCATTGGGGTGATTCCCATCGACTCCATCTTCAGTCCGGTGCGGCGGGTGAACTGGCGGGTGGAGAACACGCGGGTGGGCAACATCACGGATTATGACCGGCTGTCGCTGGAAGTGACGACGGACGGGACGCTGTCGCCGGAAGAGGCGGTGTCGCTGGGCGGGAAGATTCTGGCCGACCATCTGCGGCTGTTTGTGGAACTGTCCGACAGCGCCCTGGATGTGGAGATTGGCGTGGAGCGGGAAGAAGACAAGCGGGATCGCTTGCTGGAGATGCCCATCGAAGAGTTGGATCTGTCGGTGCGGTCATTCAACTGTCTCAAACGGGCCGGCATCAACACGGTGGGGGAACTGACCAACAAGACCGATGAAGACATGATGAAAGTGCGCAATCTGGGCAAGAAGTCCCTGGAAGAAGTCAAGGAGAAGCTGGCTGCGCTGGGCGCGGCATTGCGGCGTGGCGACGTCGCGGCGGAGGGACTGGACACCGACGCTGAATACGCGGGCCTGGGGTTCCAGGCCGTCGGCGCGGGGGTCTCGAAGGAGACAGATGGCTTATGAAGAGAAACGTGCGCCGATGGGGCCGCTGGGTCCTGATGGCCGGGGTGGCCGCATGCTTCTTGGCTCCGTTTTATTGGGCGCTGGTGTTGAGCGTGGCGCGGAAGGCCGATGTGTTCACCCTGCCGCCTGATCTGGTGCCGTCCTTTGATTTTCATCCCTGGGAGCGGGTCTGGCATATCGCGCCCTGGGGCCTCTATCTGTGGCACACCGCCGTCATTACCGGTGCAACCATTCTCCTGGTGCTGGCGACAGGGATTTTGGCGGGTTATGCCCTGGCCGAGGTGCCGTTCCGCGGACGCGAAATCGTGTTTGCCGTGTTGTTGGCCGCGCTGATGGTACCGCCCGAGGCCATCCTGATTCCGGACTACGTGCTGGCGTATCATCTTCATCTGCTCAACACCTTGGCGGGCCAAGTGGTGCCCTTCGGCGCCAACGTGTTTGCCATCTTTCTCTTCCGCCAGTTTTTCAAGACCCTCCCGGTGGAATTGTGGGAGGCGTGCCGCCTCGACGGGGGCGCCTGGTGGCGCTATCTGTGGTCCATAGCCGTGCCCTTGGCTAAGCCCGTAGTCATGACGGTGACGCTGCTGACGTTTGTCGCGCAGTGGAGTCAATTTCAATGGCCGCTCATCATCACCCAGGGCAACAGCGCGCGCCCAGTCGAAGTCGCGCTGTCGTACCTGCAGGGATTTGACGGCACCCATTGGCGTGAACTGGCGGCCGCCTCGCTGCTGACACTGGCGCCAATTTTCGTCGTGTTTTTGTTCACTCAGCGGCACTTGGTCGCGTCCGTGGCAGGCCAGGCCCGGGAGTGAGACGGACAAACGTCCACAGAGAAAGGACGGACGGCACGATGTCGGTATCTGAGGGGCGGCATGCGGCACGGAAGGCGTCAGTCTCAGGACATGGCGAAAGGGGAATGTCGGGACCGCAAAATCACGGTTCCGACGGAGTTAGACCGGCGCTGATTGGGGCGCTGGGCATGGCGGTGGTCGTATTGGCGAGCGGGGGACGTCCAGTAGGCGCGGCGGTGATGGCCGCGGTGGGAGCCCTGCTCACCCTGGCGGCGGTCCGTCTTTAGCGCGGTTCCCCTTCGCTGTGTGCGAGTGCCGGGTGTCCGATCACCGGCGTGTTGCGGCATGGGCCAAGGCTTTTGGGGCAGGTGTGGCCTCGGCCGGGCAACGCAGCACGCAGGACGCATGGGGAATGCCCAACCGGGACTTTTGATACGGCTGAGCCCGTTGCGCTTTCCGGGGCTGTGGGACGCGTTGGAGGATTTGGTCGGCCATCGGCGTTCGTCCGGCTGGGGCCGCACCGCCGCCCGAGAAGCGGTTGGCGTGTTGGCGAGACGTGACGAGATGGTTTGGGTGGTGGCGTCGGCGGACGTGTAGGATCGTGGTTCGGCTGTATCGGATGGCTGGGGGGCGAGTGGGCACCGAGGGGTGCGGTAGACGTTCTTTCCGGCGGGAGACGGATCTATACCGGCGGCGTCAGAGGGTCGAGATCGGCAGAGCCCAATAAGCGACGAGGAGGCGACCCATGGCGCGAGTCGAATTGGAAGCGGTGAGCAAGCGGTTTGGCAATGTGGTGGCGGTGAAGGACTTCACCTTGACCGTTGAAGATCGGGAATTTTTAGTGCTGTTGGGGCCGTCGGGCTGCGGCAAGACCACGACGCTGCGCATGGTGGCGGGGTTGGAGGAGCCGTCGGCGGGGCGCATCGTGATTGGCGACCGGGACGTCACCTTTGCCGAGCCCAAAGACCGGGACATTGCGATGGTGTTTCAGAACTATGCGCTGTACCCGCACATGACGGTGTACGACAACATGGCGTTTGGGCTGAAGCTGCGGCATGTGCCGCGGGCGGAGATTCAGCGGCTGGTGCAGGATGCGGCGGCGATGCTGGGGTTGGAGGCGCTGC
>DAHVOH010000309.1:240-577 GCA_027318915.1 Clostridiales bacterium | reverse complement strand
GCGAGCTCACGGGGGCGCTTGCCCGCGCCCGGGCGCGGGCTCTGATGGTGGACGGCGCCTTGTGGCCTCTGCTGGCCGGAGAGTCCGACCCGCTCGAGAGCATTGTGGTCCGGTGGTTTGTCGGTGATCCCTCCGCCACCCCGCCAGGATTCACCCCCATGGGCGAGGCGCTGGCCGCGGCGGACGAGGGGCGCCCAGATGTCATGGTCCCCAGTGAGGCGCCCTGCACGCTGCTGTTCACCAGCGGGACAGAGGCTCAGCCCAAGGGGGTCGTGGGCACCCACCTGAATTGGCACGCCGCGCTGCTCTCCGCGCTGGCCGACCTGGAAATAGGCCG
>DAHVOH010000309.1:0-231 GCA_027318915.1 Clostridiales bacterium | reverse complement strand
CCATGTGGCGGGCCTGTACGTGATGCTCGCCACCATGGCCACCGGGGCGACCGGCATCCTGGTGCGGCGCATCGAGCCCACCGCCGTGCTGGACGCCATCGAGCAGGAGCGGGCAAGCTACCTCGTGCTGCCGGCGACCGCCTACGTGGGGCTCTTGGCGCAGCCCGACCTGGAGCGGCGCGACCTCAGTTCGCTTGCGCGCGCCATCGTGTTCCAGTATCTTCCTGGCTC
>DAHVOH010000308.1 GCA_027318915.1 Clostridiales bacterium | reverse complement strand
GAGCCTTTGGGCCAGGCCGTCGGCAACGCTGTCGAAGTGAATGAAGCCTGGGCCGCGCTGCGGGGCGCAGGGCCCGAGGACCTGCGCGCGGTGGTGCTGGCGGTGTCGGCGGCCATGGTGGCGCTGGCGCGCGGCGCCAAGGGGCCGGAGGCGACGGCCGCCGCGTTCACGGATGTGCGGGCGGCGCTGGACAGCGGGCGCGCCCAGGAGAAGTTTTGCGAGTGGGTCGCGGCACAGGGCGGCGACGTCCGGCAGGTGGAACGGGGCTTGCCGCTGGCGCCAGTCGCCGTCGTCTCCTGGGACGGAGAGAGCGGCGTGGTTTCGCGGGTGGACCCGCTCCAGATCGGGGGGGCCGCGATGGAAGTGGGTGCCGGCCGGCGGGTCGCGGCCGACAGCGTCAACCCCCGCGTCGGGGTGGAGGTGCTGGTGAAGACGGGGGATACGCTGCGGCCCGGTGTGCCGGTGGCGCGGGTGTATGCCGAGACGGCGTCGGACCGGGAGCGCGCCGTTCGCCTGGTGCGCCGCGCGGTAGAGGTCGCCACCGCACCCGCACCACGCCCGCCGGTCGTCTGGGAAGC
>DAHVOH010000307.1 GCA_027318915.1 Clostridiales bacterium | reverse complement strand
CACGCCGTTCGGGGGGCGCCGCGGCCGCGGCCTTGAGATTGCCGACCACCACGATCTTCCCGGCGGGGACTCCGAGAAAACGGAAGCGGCGCGCGTCGGCCCGGCTCTGAGCCGCGATCCGGGCGAAGAGCCGGCCGGGAGGAGGAAGAAGCGCGCGGAGAAGGCGGCGGCGGCGGAGCGTGCGTGGGCCGAGACGGCCGCTCGCGACGACCACGGGGATCGCGCCCTCTTCCGCCGCCACGAGGAGGTTCGGCCAGAGCTCGGTCTCAACGAGAACGAGGAGCCGGACGCCGCCGTCGCGGAGGACGCGGCGGACGGCGCGCGGACGATCGAAGGGCGCGAGACGGACGGCGACCGTCTCGGGGAGCAGAGACCGCAGACGTGCGCGACCCCCCGGAGTCCAGGCGGTGACGAGCAGCGGAAGATCCCCACGCGCGGCGTGAAGGGTCTCGGCCAGCACGGCGGCGGCGCCCGCCTCGCCGAGCGAGGCCGCGTGGATCCAGATCCGCGCCGGAGGCGTCTTCCGTCCGCTGCGTTCACGCCAGACGCTGCGGATCCCCCGCCGGTCAAGACGGACGT
>DAHVOH010000306.1 GCA_027318915.1 Clostridiales bacterium | reverse complement strand
AGGCGCATGGCCCGCCTATTCGAAAGCCTCCAGCCATTTGCGCCCACCACGTCGTTGACCAGAGTGCGGCTGGCGTTGGCCGGGGGGCCCCACAGACCCCGCGCGGCCTTTCGCTCGCCCGCGAAACGCCATGAGCCTATTGGTGACGGCTTGCTGGGGCTTGCGTGCAAAACAATAACCCGCGCTCCCTCGGGGAATGCGGGTTTCAAACGGCTGGTGCGCCCGAAGGGACTCGAACCCCTGCTTCAGGCTCCGGAGGCCTGCGTGATATCCACTTCACTACGGGCGCAACCTATGCACAGTATAACACGCGTCCTGCGGCGTGCCAACGGCCGCGCGCTGCACGTCAGGTATTGTGGCATTATGTGACGTGCTCCACCATGCCTGCGAGAGCCACGCCGGGCGTAGGCTGGCCACCGCGCGACGGCGACCATATCCTGGGGGTCGCCTTGGAGGCGACGCACTCGGACGACCACGACGCACCGACCGCTGCGTCGCGTCGTACGCCCGGGCAGCGCAGCCGAGCGAACACCCCGCGCGTCAGGGGGCGGACCGTCAGCACCAACGCCCGCTGAGGCGGGT
>DAHVOH010000305.1 GCA_027318915.1 Clostridiales bacterium | reverse complement strand
CCGCTCCTGGAGGACGCCGAGGTCACCGACATCCTGGTGAACCGCTACGATGCGATCTTCATCCGCCGCCGCGGCCAACTGGAGCGCACCCCGCTGCGCTTCCGGGACGAGGCGGCCGTGCGGGGCTTGGCCGAGCGCCTGGCGGGCGCGGCCGGGCGGCCCCTGTCTGAGGAACGGCCCACGGCCCTGGTGCTCCTGCCCGACGGCGTGCGGGTGCGCATCCTGCAGCCGCCGCTGACACGCGGAGTCGTCCTGGCCCTGCGCAAGCCCGCCCCGCCGGATGCCCTCGGCCCTGCAGACCTGGTGGCCCGGGGCGCCTGGACGGAGGAACTGCGCGACTTCCTTGGCGCGGCGGTGCGCGCCGGATTCAACCTGGTCTTCTACGGCGAGACGGGTTCCGGCAAGACGACCGGTCTTCGGGCGATCTGCCGTCTGCTCGGGGAGGGGCGGGCCACACCGCCGCGGCTGGTGGTGCTGGAGCATACCTCCGAGCTGAATCTGCCGGCCGAGCGGGCCGTGGCCGTGCAGGCCGTGGAACGCGCCGGGGCAGAGGGGATCTCCCTCTTCGAGGCGTTCCCGGTAA
>DAHVOH010000304.1 GCA_027318915.1 Clostridiales bacterium | reverse complement strand
AATTTTTTGAACCAGTAGCAACGGCCGACGCCGGAAGACGTGACGCAGACGAGTCAAGGAGGCGAACGACATGCGCGAGTGGTTGGAACGGCTGGCGGTGGGCGACCGGCTCGGTCCGGACGACGCCGAGCGCCTGATGGGGGAGATTATGGACGGCGCGGCCACCAACAGCCAGATCGGGGCGCTGCTGATGGCCTTGCGCCTGCGGGGCGAGACGGTGGAGGAACTCACTGGGTTCGCGCGGGCCATGCGGACCCGGGTCACCCCGGTCCCGGTGTCGCGCCGGCCGGTGCTGGACACCTGTGGCACCGGGGGCGACGGGGCGAACAGCATCAACGTGTCCACGCTGGCAGCGCTGGTCGCCGCCGCAGCCGGGGTGCCGGTGGCCAAGCACGGCAACCGGTCGGCCAGCTCTCGGTGCGGCAGCGCAGACCTGCTGGAAGCATTGGCGGTGGCCATTCCTGACAGCGCCGCCGAGGCGGGGCGCTTAGTGGACGAGGTGGGCTTTGGATTTTTGTACGCCCCGATGCTCCACACGTCGATGAAGCATGCCATGCCGACCCGGCGCGAGCTGGGGCTGCGC
>DAHVOH010000303.1 GCA_027318915.1 Clostridiales bacterium | reverse complement strand
CCAGACGTGCCGCTACACTGCCCTGAGTGTGAGGCCGTGGTACCCGGTTACGATACCCGTCCGCGACGCTGGCGCCATCTGAATACGATGCAATGGAAGACCTTCATCGAGGCCGACGTCCCGCGGGTCAACTGTCTGAAGTGTGGGGTCAAACAGATCCCGGTCGCCTGGGCCGAAGACGGGAGTCGCTTTACCGAACTCTTTGAGGCCTATGCCATTCAGGTATTGCAAGCCGTGCGCAGCAAGGTGCAGGCCCAATGGCTGACGGCGCTCTCTTGGGACCAAGTGGATCGGGTCATGGAGCGGGCAGTCACACGCGGCGTGGCCCGCCGATCGTTGGAAGGGTTGCGCTATGCCGGTCTTGATGAGAAGAGCTTCGGCAAGGGCCATGATTATGTTTCGGTGCTGCACGACCTTGAGGGGCGACGAGTCCTTGAGGTCGTGCCGGAACGCACCCGGGAAGCCGCCAATACGCTCTGGGCAGCCATTCCTGAGCCTCAACGCCATGCGATCGATGCCGTGGCCATGGATATGTGGGTGCCCTATCTGGAGGCCACCCGCGTAGCAGCTCCGCAAGCCCTGATCG
>DAHVOH010000302.1 GCA_027318915.1 Clostridiales bacterium | reverse complement strand
CGATCTGCCACCGGCCCGGAGGCGGGGCTCATGCGGGGGCTTGCGCAGGCGGGGGCCAGTCACACACCACGACGGAGCCGGTCGGCGATCGCTCCAGGAAAAAGGGCGACGCCACCCGCCGCCGGCGACGCACCGCACCCGCACGGATGGAGCCGAGATTCGCTACGCGACGCGTAGCTCCTCCCGCGGCGCCCGTCCGCGGGGCTTGACACCCAGCATACCTACACCACGTACCCGGGTTCGGTCCGCTCCTCGTCCAGGGCGACACCAACCTCACCTGCTTGCCGCTCGACTGTCTGGCCAAGAGCCACATCGATGAGCTGGACCGCTGACGGTGACGCCCGGGTTCCGCGCTGCACCGGGTGCACGCTCCCTCCGCGGCGCGGCGCCGTGGTTCCCCGGCACCGGCCCGATTCCGGCCCGCCTCATGCTGGTGGTGGACCAGCCGGAAGCCGACACGCGGCGGTATGGGCGCGAACGGTGCGCAGGGGGGAGGCTGTGTCCGGCGAGCCCGTCCTGTAGCGGATCCGTCCTGTAGCGGATCCGGCTTGCGATGGAAAATTTCGGGCTCTGGCTGTCGCCCCCAGGTTT
>DAHVOH010000301.1 GCA_027318915.1 Clostridiales bacterium | reverse complement strand
CGCGCGGCCACGCGGTACCGGTTGCAGTAGGAGGCGTGGCAGAGGTAGGAGCCGCCCCGCATCACCCGGTCGGAACCACCCTCCGGTCCGCGCGGATCGTCCAGCACCTCGGCCACCGGGTGGCGTGGGCTGAACCAGTCCTGGCAGAACTCCCATACATTCCCCACCATGTTGTACAGACCGTAGCCGTTGGGCGGGTAGACGTCCACCGGCGCCGTGCCGGCGTAGCCATCGTCCAGGGTATTGTAGTCGGGGAAGCGTCCCTGCCAGATGTTGCAGCGGTGGCGGCCCTCCAGGCAGAGCTCGTCCCCCCAGGGGTAGCGCCGCCGGTCAAGCCCGCCGCGGGCCGCATACTCCCACTCGGCCTCGGTGGGCAGGCGCAGAACGATGCCCCCTTCCGCCGACTTCCACTGGCAGAACGCCGCCGCCTCGTGGCAATTCACCTCCACCGGCCAACTCCACGGCATCGGGCGCTCCTCCGCCAAGAGGCGCAGGACCCAGGTTTGCCCACGCTTCACCCAAAACGTGGGCTGTTCGGCGCCGGCGAACTCGCGCCACCGCCAGCCTTCATTGGTCCACCAGCGGCGTTCGTGGT
>DAHVOH010000300.1 GCA_027318915.1 Clostridiales bacterium | reverse complement strand
ATGCGCCAGATCATGCAGGAGACGCATGCGGGCGAAGCAGCTGCAGCTGCAGCGGAGGCTCGAGCGGCCGCGGCGGTGCTGCAGGCGCGAGTGGCTGTGCTGGAGCAGGAGAATGCGCAGCTGAAAAAACAGCTCCAACAGTGCCAGGGGCTGCATGGGCAGCAGGGGGCATGGGCTGGGGGCAACCTGGCTGCTCGCATGGCAGCAAAGCTAGCTGAGGAGGGGGCGCCGCCTGGGGCACCAGCATTACCAAGGGGGCCGCCGGCAGCGGTTCTGGGGGCGGCGGCCCAGGTGGGGGCCAGGATGGCAGCTGCGGCAGAAACAGTGAAGGAGATGGACAGGGCTGGGAAGCTGCTCAAGATCAGCGGCATTCTGGAGGTGGTGGGGGAGGGGGAACCCCTGCGGGACGAGGTACAGGGCGTGCTGTCTGCAACCCTGAAGGACCACCTTGGGAGGGCGGTGAGGGTGAACGTGGTGGAGGCGTGGCGGCTGGGGCGCACAGTGCCTGCCGCAGGCGCCAGACCCAGGTCGGTGGCGTTTGCGCTGCAAGACGGTGGGCAGGTGGACGCAGTCATGCGCCACAAGGCACAGTTGAAGACGCTAG
>DAHVOH010000002.1 GCA_027318915.1 Clostridiales bacterium | reverse complement strand
GGACGGATTGTGCCCATCGAGGAGACGATTGCGAAAATCGATGCGGTCGGCGAAGCCGATATCACCCGGGTGGCCGAGCGGATTTTCACCGGCGCGCCCACCCTCGCCGACGGCCACTGGTATTGGATGTCGGGGCCGAAACAGGCCGACCCGTCGGGGTGGCGCGTCGCGATAGCGGACACCGGAGGCAACGACGGGCGCAACGAATTTGTCCATCACGCGTTTAGCTTCCCAACCGCCCATGACCCGGCTCTGCTGCAGACCTTGCGGAGCCACTACCTGGTCTTTTGGCACCAGGACATCCTGTTTGTGTTCTCGCCCAAGGGTCAGCCGGTCATGCGCGTCCGGTTGACCACCGGGGGTCAACCGGCGCGGCCGTCGCGATGGCGGCGGTGGTTCAGCGCCGGGGTGGCGGTGCTCGCCAAGTTGAAACTGCTCTTGGTCTTCGGGTCGCTGCTGGTCACCATGGCCCTTTACGCGCTGCTGCTGGGCTGGCCCTTCGCCGTCGGGTTTGTGCTTCTCATCGCCTGCCATGAAATGGGCCATGTGCTGGCCGCCCGCCGTCGTCACATGGCAACCACCTGGCCGATTTTTCTCCCGTTTCTGGGCGCTTTCATCGGATTGAAACAGCGACCGCAGGATGCCGGCGAAGAAGCCTTCCTCGGCATTGCCGGGCCCGTCTTCGGCCTTTTGGCCACCGGAGTCGCCGCCGCGCTGTGGGCGTTGACCGCACAGCCGTTCTGGGCCGCGCTGGCCAGTGCCGGCTTTCTCATTCACATCTTCAACTTGATGCCGGTGCTGCCTCTCGACGGCGGGCGCACGGTGGGCTTCTGGCGTTGGAAAGCGTGGATCCCCGGCGCTTTGGGTGCCCTGGCCGTCCTGTTCTATCGGCCCACCGCGCCCCACTGGCAATTTGACCCCATCGCCGTGCTGCTGATTGGCTTAGTCATCTGGTCGCTCTCGGTGGAACCCCGCTCGCGCCCGGTCGATTATGCCGCCATCAGTCCGCAGGTCCGCTGGGGGTACACGGCTCTGTGGGCAGGGCTGTTGGCGGTGAGCGTGATCGGCTATCTGATTTTCAGCGCGTACGCCATTTAGAGCACACGGCCGGTTCCGCGTGTCGACGGCCGCTTTGGAACGGCCGTCCGGGTGCAGGTTCCGCGGCGCCCCGCTATCCACCCCAGTCCTGTGCGCGATGTGCCGTCCCGGTGGTGCCACCGGTCGGCGCCTTGGCACCGGCACTCCCGGTGCACCCACGGGAAGCCCCGAGCCCGCCTCCTGACAACCGCGGAACCGACGGTCCCGGCACGAGGGGCCGATCGCGCCGGGTCGACGGACGGCGCCGGCCACCCCCCGCAGCGCCGCTCTTAAAACAGCGCCGCAATCTGGGCCAGGGTCGCATTGCCGCCGCTCACCGGCGCGATCACGCGCTGGCCCCGGAGATCCCGCCGCTTCAACGCGGCGGCCACCGGCGCGGCGCCGGCCATTTCGGCCACGATGTGCGCCGTCTCCAGCAAGATGCGCATGGCCTCGCGCATCTCCTCGTCGGAGACCAGCACCATGTCGTCCACAAATCGGCGCGCCATGGCCAACGGCAGCTCGAATGTCTGCCGAGTGGCCAGACCCTCGGCCGCTGTCTCGGCCTGTTCCGTGGATTCGGTCCTTCCCGAACGGAACGACCGGTAAAACGCGGGGGCACCCTCCGCCTGCACCCCGATGACGCGGATTGCGGGGTTCACCGCCTTGGCGACCAGTCCGGCCGCGGATACCCCAGACCCCCCGCCCACCGGCACGATGATGACGTCGACGTCCGGAACAGCCTCAACCGCCTCCAGATACAGTGTGGCCACGCCGGCTATGAGCAACGGTTCGTTCATCGCGTGGACGTAGCGCCCTCCTTCGGCCGCGGCGGCGTCCTCGCACGCCTCGCGTGCCGCATCGAAGTCCCGGCCGGTCAGGACCACCTCCGCACCCAAAGCGCGCATGGAGTCCACCTTCAGCGGATTGGCATCCGCCGGAGCATAGATGCAGGCCGGAAGACCAAAGAGGTGCGCCGCGTAGGCCACTGACTGCCCATGGTTGCCCGTCGACGCGGCAAAGAGCTTGCTGCCGCCGAGGCGATGCCGCTCGGCGGCCACCAGGTTCACGCCGCCCCGCACCTTGAATGCTCCGATGGGCTGCAGGTTCTCCAGCTTGAGATGAAAGTCGGCATCCGTCAATTTTGCCAAGCCCCGGGGCGCGATGAGCGGCGTGGGGGCCAGGTACGGCATAATGCGCTCGCGGGCTTGGAACACATCGCCGAGTGTCGGCAGCGGTGCATCAAACATGTTCATGCTCCTTCGGGGAGAGCGCCGGGCTCTCAGTGCGCGGTCCCTGGGTCAGTGCCCTGGCGGGCCTGTGCGAGCACACCGCCATCAGCGTACCATGACCACCTCCTGCCGCAGGCCCTTGATGCCGGAACTGGCCGAGTCATTTCGCCGGGATCTTGTTGGCCACCGGGCGCTCGTTCGGCGCACGGAACCCGCGCGCTCCGACCGCAATCTCGTATGATAGGAACGGTTGCCAACAAAGGAGTCAGACCATGCGAATTGCGGTCATCGCCGTACCGTACAACCACGATGTAGCCAAATGGGGATATGCCCGAGGTCCCGATGCTTTTCTTGACCACGGCTTGGTCGAGGCGCTCCGAGCTCGGGGCCACACCGTCCTCGACCCCGTGTATGCACATCTGCGTCGGGACCAGCGAACACGTGACACCGTGACGAACCTTGGCCGCCTCGACCACATGGTATCCGATTTAGTGGCCGACGCCTTGGCAGACAAAGACACCGTCGTCCTGGCCCTAGAAGGCAATTGCACCCATGCGCCGGGGGTGGCGGGAGGTGTCGCCCGCGCCCGGGGCGGCGTGGGGATGGTATGGTTCGATGCGCACGGCGACCTGCACACGCTTCGCACGTCCGAGACCGGATTCTGCGGGGGCATGCCCTACGCCGTCGTGTTGGGCTGGGATTTCGACGACTGGCGACGGGCCGCCGGACTGGAGGCCCCCATTTCTCCCACCGCCGCCGCTCTCTTCGGCACCAGCGATCTCGACCGCGCCGAATCGGCGGCCATCGCCCGCGCGGGGCTTGCCCACCTGGATGCGCGCGACTTGACGGTGGACCATGTCCGCACGGCATTGGCGGCTCGGGTCCAGGCTGCGCCCGCCTGGTATTTGCACATCGACATGGATGTGGCCGGGCCGGAGGCCCCGGGCGTGATCACCCCGGCGCCCTACTGGCCGTCGCGAGATGACCTGGTGGCGGCAGTGGCGGAGGCTGCGCGAACCGTTCCGCTCGCCGCGTTTTCTCTCTCCTCCATCAACCCGATCGGCGATCCCGAAGCGCGCGCTCCCCGGCTCGGCATCGATCTGGTGCTCGCCATCGTGGAGGCCATCGGATCCCGGCGTGTCTCGGTGCCGAGCGGTGGCGACCCGGATCCGTAGACCCGACGCTCAGGGCGAGACGGCGGGCTTACTCTCAGCCAATTGACCCAACAGGCGCGCCACGTCGACCAGCCGCTGGCGCCCCACCTTTTGTGTGGGCACCTGTCCGGTGTTCATCCAATCGTAGACCACCAGCGGGGACACCTCCGCGACCGCCGCCAAGAGTCCGGGCTTGCACAGCGCAAATCCTTTAGCGGCTCGCTCCGCCAGAGTGGTGCGGGCCGACTGTGTCAGATCCGCCGGCGATGGCGCGTAGGGCGCTGGCGCGGATGTCGGCGGTTTGGTGGTCGGCGCGCTGTCGGCGGGTGCGTCCTCGAGCGCTCCCGCCCGGGCCGCCAACTGCCACACCCGCTCCTGGGTCAAACCAAGCTGAGCCCCGGCTCGAGTCAAGGGGAGGCCGCGTCGGACCAAACTCACCAACTCGCGGGCCTGCGGCGTCAGCCGATCGCTTGGGACGCCCAGCAGGTGTCGCACCGCCGGCGACGACACGGGATGGCCACTGTAGTCCACGCCACGCCGCCGCACACTCTCCCGAAGATGCCCCACCCCACCCATCCGCCTGACGAGGGTGGAATAGGAGCAGGGACGATCCGACCACTGATCCCATTCCCGCTCACTCGGCCAATGGCCATACAGGCGGGAACAGGCTTCGTACGCGGCCACCCACCTCCGGGTCTCCTCGGATCGTCGCCGATCCCGCTGCAGATTCGGCGCCCAGGGAACGCGCGAGCGCTGTTCCGTCTCCGGAGGGATTCTGTCGGATATCGCCGTTCCCATCGGATGAATCCCCCTTGACTGTATTGGCCCCAGCGGCGATCCGCGTCCGGGCCGCCACGCCCTGCGCACCCCGAATCACCGAGTCCCGTCGCCCTTCGGCGGGGACCATAGCAGTTTCAGCGTACGCGGTGGCATTCATCCGCGAAGGGTCCACTTGACCCCAAATATGTGGCCCCAATGTCCCTCCGTCGCCAAAGGCTGGCAGGAAACGGGCGAGACACTCTCGCGGCGCCGCCGTCTGCCGGAACGGGACGGCGAACGCTCGCGCCTGGCGCATCCGGAAAATCAGGGGGCGATGTGCACCACCGCCGCCACCGGTGTGGAGCCATGGCGCTCAACCACGGTCACCGTCTCCCCCACCTTGAGGGCGGTCGCCGTCACCACCTGCCGGCCCTGGCGCACCTTCGTGCTGCCGGTGTAGCCGATGGTGTGAGTCACGCCGGCCTTCGTCACGATGGTCAGCGCCGTGGTGGTCAGCGCGGTGATCTTTCCATGCACTCGACGAAGCCGGTGACGGCGGTGGGCGTGCTTGGACGACGCATGCACCGACGCGGACGCGGTGGCCGCCGCCGGGGTGGATCCCGCCGGGCCGCAAGCTGCCAGCCCACCCAACGCTGCCAGCATGGCCGCGGCCACGGCCACCCGTCGAAAATGCCGCCCCCATTTCACCGACCTCGTTCTCCTCTCGCTGTCCCCCATCGCGGATCCCTCCTGTCTTGACACGCCGTTCGTCATGCTGCGGTCCCCGAGGCTTGTCCACGACCCGGGTCCGGTGTCAGCTCCCCTCCATGGCGCTCCGCGTTCGCCCTCGGCGTTCCTCGGAGAACGGCGCGTCGGCTTCCGTGCGGGTCCGGTACGCAAAGGGAGGGGGAGCATCCCTGGACCGAGGATTTCCGGGCCGGGTCGCTCCCCGCTTTTGCCCCCAAGGTGTCGTGGCTTACGCCCGGCCGATTCCGGGATGCCTCAGGAGGCCGGCGTCCGAACGACTCGCACGATCAACCGGTGGGCCTGTGAATGCGCCAGCACGATGACATCCCAGCCGACTTTCACGGCCGCCAGCGGGGTTGTCCCATGGTGCGCCCACTGGACCGTCACATGCCAGCCGGACAGAGTCACCGCCTCTGTGCCCAAGGCGTTTCGAACCGTGAGAGTGCCGTTCGTCACGCTCGTGACCGTGCCGGCTATAGCCGTGGTCAAGACGCCGTAGGCCAGGTGCACGACATGGCGGGGAGCCAGGATGGCCAGCACGGTGTGGGATACCGGCGAGACCAGGACCCGAAGATGCGTGCCCGTCGGCGCTTTGCTCCAGCGAGACGACCCACCGGTGCTCAGCGCGTAGGTGAGGGTGCCGTGACTGGTGGACAACGTCAGGACGCCATTTTGATTGGCCTGCACCGTGGCGGCCCAGACAGCCGGTTGAGCCGCCAGTGCCACATCCTGCAGATTTGTTTGAGCGCGCGTGCCAAACACCAGCACCCGCGTGCCCGAAGCGGCCGCCGGCATTCCCAGCAGAACTGGATGGCTGTTGGAGAGCGTCAGCACCCGCGATCCCACCGTCACCGTGTCACCGCTCGCGCCCACCGTCAGCACGCCGGCCGCGGCGGGATACACGGTAAGAATCGATTGGGCCCCCGCCTTATGCAGGCTCACGTGCTCGCCGGCCATCAGCAAGGCGGGGGTCGACGAATAGGGACCCGCGTCCACGCGGAGTCCCACGAGGGAAATGGTCTTGATGGTGACGGCCCGGTGGTGGGCCATCGCCAGCGTGACCGTGGTCGCGGTGATTCCGGTGATGGTGGCCCGGGGCCGGTGCGCCGACGCGGCCGCGCGGCCCCCGCGCGCTGCCGGCCTATGCCCGTGAGCCAGAACCGGCGCCCCAATCAATCCCAAACTGGCCGTGGCCGCCAGCACGGCCAGCGCTGCACCTCGCCGCATATCAACACTCCTTTTCGCTCCATAAGCTCCAGCCGAGGACGATGCCTGGCGCCAGCGTAACCCAGCGCTATCAAGGTCTCATCAAGAGACCATGAAGGGTGTGTTAAGATGCAGCGCTCACCCGGAGAGGACGAGCGGCAAGCCTCACCCGCTTCGCCTGGGGACATTTCGGTGGGCTGCCCGACTCGCGCCGGGCGCTTTTCCGCGAGTCCCTCCGCCCCGGGCGTCTGCTATGAAGCCGCGCCAGCGCTTGCGGAGAAGAGAGTCACGGGATCCATTCCGGCGAGCCCGCCGAACATGTCTTTGCCCGCATCCTCGAGGCGAGGCCGTCACCACCCGTCCCGATCTCTTGATGACTTCTGGGCGCCCGCTTGATAAGCTCCCTGGGAGATTGTCCGCACGCCGGCCGGGGAGGAGGCACCGGAATCTTGTGGCCACGGTGAATCGGGACGCGGCATCGGGACGAGAGCGGCGTTGGCCCCCTGGAGGGGTCGAACGTCTTCGCGCCCGATCTTCCCGGGTTCTGGCTCGGTTCGCCGTCCTGGCCATGGGCACGACCATAGAGAGCGGGCAACCGGCCTGCTTCGGCTGAGCAAAGCACCGGAACCGTGGGCGCGACATGTGCCCGGGGAGGCCAACATTCCCAGTCTTTCCTGATGGGGAGGGACAACCATGCGCCAAATAGCCACCAGACAGGAACATGAGCCGCGACGCCGGGTCAGATGGCGAGCCGGCCTGGCGCTCGGGTTGGGGCTGAGCACAATGGGTCTCGGCGTCTTTTACGGCGCCAACTGGTCCACCCTGCACCGCCTCCCGGCCATCGTGCAGACCAAGCTGCGGCGGCACCACGCGGCATGGACGCCACTGAACCGCGTGTCGCCTTGGTTTACGAACGCGCTGATTGCCACGGAGGATCGCAGTTTCTACAGAAACTGGGGCATCTCGTTCCAAGGCATTGCGCGTGCCGCCCTGGTTGATCTGCATACCGGGGAGTTCACGCAGGGAGGCAGCACCATCACCCAACAGCTTATCCGGGACTTGATGCTGTCCCCGGCCAAAACCGTCTCCCGCAAGCTGAGCGGGGTGCTCTTGTCACTCGCGGCCACGATGCTGTACACCAAGCCGCAGCTGCTCACCCTTTACGTCAACGAGGTGTACCTCGGGGATGGCGCCTACGGGGTGGGACAAGCCTCGACGCGTTATTTCGGCATCGCAGCGAGCCGCCTGACCCTCCCTGAAGCGTCCCTGCTGGCGGGCCTTCCCCAAGCGCCGTCTCTTTACAACCCTCTTGCCCACTATCGCCTCGCGAAGGTGCGGCAGCAGGAGGTCCTGCAAAGTATGGTTCAAGATCACATGATCTCCGAAGCCACGGCCCGTAAGGCTTTCGCCGCCGCGCTGCCGCTCCGCCGTCCAACGCCGAAGCGCCGAGCGGGGTAAGGCCGCGCTGGGCCGGCAAGCATTCGTCCCCGGCTCCTCGTCCTGTGCCCCCTGCCGCGCCGACTCCCGTCGCCCATGCCACATCCCCGCCAGGAGCATCGCGCAAGAGGCGATTCAGCCCACGGGAGCGTGCGTGGACAATGCTCGGCGCATCACCAACCATCGGCCCCGCCGGAACGGTCGCACAGGCCCGGTGCGGCGCGCCGGCGCCTCTTGCCGGCCCGCGCGCCCACCCGGTCTATCGCGCCCGGACCCCATGCTCGATGATGCGGCAAAAATTGGCTCCCGCTGCCGGCAGCCGATCCGCTTCAGCCTTCAATGTCTCGAGGTCATCCCGCAGTCGTTGCAGCTCGGCCAGGTGCCGGTCGATCTCGTCGATCCGCCGTCCCAACAGTTGGATAACATAATCGCAGGGTCGTGCGCCCTGTTCCTTGAACGCTAAGATCTCCCCGATCTCGTTTAGGCGAAGACCGAGCCGCTGGGCGCTCTTCACGAACCTCAACCGGGCCAAATCCTCGTCGCCGTATGTCCGGTAGCCCGCCGATGTGCGCAACGGCGTCGGCAACAGCCCTCGTTCCTCATAAAACCGAATCGTCTTGGGATTCACACCGGCGCGAGCGGCCAGCTGTCCGATGCGCATCGGGACTGGGATATCCGTCCGGTTTAACCCACCACGGGTCATCATGCGCCTCCCTGTGCGACAGGGTTGTATCCGACTTCGGCCAGACGGCTTCGAAGACGTTCCTCATCCATCCGCTCAGCATCGAACAGCACACGGACATCACGGCGTCCAGCACGGAGGATCACCTGATGCACGCCGGGCAGAGACATCAAGGCTTGGTGGATAGTTCGCACACAATTGTCGCAGTGGATTTCCTCCACGGCAATCGTGGTCATGACGATCATCACGGACACCTCCCCGAACGGGATCGAGCGTCCCCTACTCTTCACCGTTTTGGCGATACTACACCTTCCGGTCGCGGGAAGGTCAAGACACGATCAGGCCATCCTCCGGTCCGTCCGCCTCCTTTGGCACGCTTGACTTTCCACGGGGATGGAACGATTACGATGCGACAAAGGGGGCATCCGCATGGACTCGAGCGGAACACACAACGCGCACAGCGGGGAGCGGCTCGTCGCGGTTAATACTGCCGACTCCTGGATCGGCACGCGCGTTCGGCGAGGAGAAGATGGCCTGGATCGCCTGCAGGTAAAGCTTGGCAATCTGCATTGCTCATTTTGCATTTCCACGGTCGAACGAGCCGTCGGCCGTCTTGAGGGCGTGACCGGCGTGTCCGTGTCGCTCGCTCATGAGGAGGGACTCATCACCTACCAACCGGATCTCATCGACCCCCAGAACGTCGTTGACACGCTGCGCGCGCTGGGATTTGCCATCCGAGACCCCCGCAAACTCAACGCCTACGAAGAGGCCGCCGCCGATTTGAGCGCCGAGCGAGGACGGTTACGGATGGGCCTCGTGGCAAGCGTGGTCACGCTCGCCCTCATGGGCTACACGTGGCTTGACGGGCACTCCCCCTCCTTTCCGATCGACGGGCGTCTCTTTGTCTACGGTCCCTGGCTGATCTTAGGACTGGCGTTGGCCATGATGTTGGTGATTGGCCGCCCCATCCTGCAGATGGCGTGGGGCAGCCTGCGTCGCGGCATTCTCAACCAGCATGTGCTCTTGGAGATGGGCGCCGGTGCGGGTCTTGGCGGCGGTCTGCTCGGCTTGCTGGCGGCACCTCGACTGTTTCCCGCCGGAGATTTCCTCGCGGTGTCCGTGTTCATTACCACCTACCACCTGCTGTCCGGATATGTGTCCTCGCTGGTGCGCACACGCGCCTCCGATGCCGTGCGCCACCTCCTCGCCCTGCAGCCCGATACGGCCCGCGTGCTGCGAGCGGGACGTGAGATCGAAGTTCCGCTGGCCGACGTCCGTCTGGGCGAGTCGGTGCGGATTCGTCCCGGTGAGCGGGCGCCGCTTGACGGTCGAGTCATCGCCGGCACCTCCACCATCGACGAATCGATGGTGACCGGCGAGCCGATTCCCGTTGACAAGCGCGTTGGGGACACCGTGATTGGAGGGTCCGTCAACCAGACGGGCTCCGTAGTCATTGAGGTGACCCGAATCGGCGATGACACGTTTTTGGCCCAGGTAGCCCGCCACATCGAAGAAGCCCGGGCGTTGAAACCCGGCATCATCCAGCTCGTGGACCGGATCCTGCTCATTTTTGTTCCCGGCGTCCTGGCGGCCGCCGCCCTGGCCATGCTCACATGGACCGTCGGAGCGTGGGTGGTGACGGGACACCCTGATCCCACCCGTGCGGTCTTCGCCGTGCTGGCGGTCTTGGTGCTGGGCTACCCGTGTGCACTGGGCATGTCCACTCCGCTCGCCATGATGCGCGGCGGGGGTTTGGCGGCCGAGCGGGGAATCCTCCTGCGATCGGGCGAACCCTTTCAAATCTTTGGCGAAATCGACACGGTGGTGCTGGACAAGACCGGTACGCTAACAGAGGGACGCCCCAGCCTGACGGGGCTTCTGACCACCGGGGACATTTCCGCCGAAGAATTGCTCCGGATAACCGCAGCGGTGGAGGTCGCCTCCGAACATCCGCTGGGCCGAGCGATCGTGGCGGCCGCCATGGAGCAAGACCTCCCGCTCCCAACCATCTCGCAATTCACGTCGGAGACGGGACAGGGCGTGACGGCTGAGGTCGATGGCGCAGGGGTGGCCGTCGGCCGACCGGACTGGGTCGCCGGATTTGTGTCGGAGCCCCAACGACGGGTCGGAAGCGACGGGGCATGGCATGAGGGGCGGGCAGACCAGGGAGAAACGGTCATTGCCGTCGCCCGTGACCGGCGCCTGATGGGGTTCTTGGCCATTGCCGACACCCTCAAGGAAGACGCCGCAGAGGTCGTGCGCCGGCTGAGATCCATCGGCATCACGCCGCTGCTTGTCACAGGCGACAACCAGCGTACGGCGGCTGCCGTGGCCCGACGCGTCGGCATCACCGACGTCCGAGCTCGGATGCTGCCTGAAGACAAGGCGGCCGTGATTCGCGCTCTGCAGGCCCAAGGACACCGCGTGCTCATGGTGGGTGACGGGATCAACGACGCGCCCGCCTTGGCCCAGGCCAACATCGGGATGGCGATGGGAGCCGGAACCGACATCGCCATGGAGTCGGCCGATGTGGTGCTGGTGGGCAATCGTCTGACGGCGGTCGTGGAAGCCCGCGACATTGCGGTGCACAGTTTTGAGAAAACCAAGCAGAACCTTGCCATCGCGTTCCTATTTAACGGGGTGGGCGTGCCGCTTGCCGTCTCGGGACTGGTGGGCCCCATCTGGGCCATGGTGGCGATGCTTGCGTCCGTCACTCTCGTGCTGGCCAACTCGTTTGGAGTGCGTCTGAACCGGACCGTCATCGTGAACACCGTCCGGGCAAAACAAAGGGCGGCCAGAGAGACGTTGGCCCATTGGCCTGCCCGACCGTGGCGGTCGTGGACCATCGCGCCTGCCACAGCCTTCCTGATGGGAATCGTCACCGCCACTTTCGCCGTCGGGCTCCTCTGGACACTGCTAAGCTAACGACGGCTCCGCGAAGCATGCTCGTCCAGGGCCCCCAGCATGTGTTGAGGGCCAGGCCGGTACCCGTGGTCTCGGACGCGTCTATCGGACCAGTTCTGCAAGAATTTGCTCCATCCTATTCGCCTGATGCGGCGACCGTTGGTCGCGCACCGCCGCAATGTATTCATCCGCGGCTCGCCGACCTCCCGTCGTCAACAATCCCTCCAAAAATACGCGGGGATAATCCATCGCGCTCCGGTGGCCTTGAATCTCAGCGAAAAAGGAGGCCACACGCTGCCCGGACGCTTTCTCCCGGGTCTCATGCTGCAGATACGTCAGGGCCCATTCCAGCGTGTGGGCATCCGTCCAATCGGCCCGAAACACCACATGACCCGACTGTGCAACGATGTAGGTCATGTTCGGCAGACCGCCATAGGCCCGGTGCACAGAACCCGCCAGATCGTCCACCAGAATGGTCCGCTGGATCTGCCATCGCTGCTGGAATCTCTGCGCACACGCGAGCTTGTCGGCAAAGGTCGCGTGCGCACCGACCAGTTCCCCAGGATGCGCTTCGCGCGTGTAAATGAGAACCCATTGAAACTCCTCAAATCGTGGGTCTCGGGCCATCTTCTCGAGAGCTGGCGCCGCCAGCCCGCAATAGGGTCAGGTGTACGACCCAAATTCCATGACCACCGGGCCCTGCCGGCAGAGGTCGGACAGGTTCACGGAGGCGTTGTCGGCCAGTCGAATGAGCGTTCCCCCTGGTGCCACGGACCCGACGGGCAGATGGGCCGGAAACCGGTCGAAGGTCTCGTCACTGATATGGTGAAAATGCGTATAGTTATAGCTTATCTCCACGGAGCCACCTCCTCACTGAAACGGCATGCCGACGGTTACGCAATTTCGACGCCGGAAACCGGCGCACTGGCTGACGCTCGCCGCACCAACGCTACGGAGCGTCCGGCCACCGTTTTCCCCGGCTTGATTTCAGCTTTCCTACAGCATCCTCTCCCTATCATGTATCGCTTCCGTTGTCCCGGCTCTGTGAGCCACCTTACACGAGTCCGCCATTCCGAACCACCCCCGCGTCGGAGCGGTCCGGAGAGCATCGCTGATGCCGACTGACCCATTGCTCGCCGTCGCCACCTCCGATGCCCGCTCCGGATCGGCACCACGGCGCGCCGCGCGGCACATGGCGGGCGGGCTTTTCGCGGAGACGGGACCGGGTGAACACAGCCCGGGTGACTCGTGCCCGACCGCCGGATGCCCGTGGTCCAACCACGGTGGATCCCGGTTCCGCTTGAGCTCGCGACTGAGCCGGCGGCGGTGTTTGTGTCGGGGGCTTCAGGACGGTTGTGTAATCGGCTTCACAGACGATGGACCCAGGGACAAGTTAGCTAAGAGGTGGCTGGGTCGCGAGGGGGTGTCCGCTTGCACATCGTTGTCTACCGCATAACGGGGCGCCAGGGACCGGTTACCATTCCCGACTGGGTGTGCCCGGAGTGCGATCTCACCGTGACCACCGTACAGAGAGCGGTGCGGGACGCCGGGGTGGAAGCCTCCATCACCGTCAAGCCCTGGCTGGCTCATCTACGCGAAGCGGTGAAACTGGGTGCGTACCATCCCCCCGTTGTTGTCATTGACGGGTCTGTCTACAGCCAGGAAGTCGTACCGGACCTTGATACCCTGACCGCGCAGCTTCTCCGCTTGTCCTCACCGTCCTCGGCCACTGTCGACCATCGTTGCGCATGTCTGGGAGGAAGTCATGCTACCTAACCCGTCCGGGGCGCTCCCGGTTTCGCCGGAAATTTTTCACGAATTGACCCGCAGTATTTGCCCGGAATGCCGGCGCAGCCTAGATGCCAAAGTCGTGTTGAGGGACAATCAAGTGTATCTGCGGCGGACTTGCCCTGAGCACGGGCTCTTTGAGGCTCGTATCTACGGAGACGCCGCGCAGTACCTGGAACTCACACGCTACAACAAGCCAGGGGCCATTCCCCATCGGTTCTCAACCGCAACTGTTCACGGCTGCCCCGACGATTGCGGTCTATGCCCCGAGCATGCGCAACATGTGTGTGTGGGCATCATCGAGGTGAACTCCGCCTGCAACATGGCGTGTCCTCTCTGCTTCGCCAATGCGGGCGCCGGATTCAATTTAACCCTGCCTGAGGTGGAAGCGATCCTGGACCACCTGGTGGCGACCGAGGGCCACCCGGAGGTGGTGCAGTTCTCCGGTGGCGAGCCGACCATCCACCCGGATCTCATTGCCATGATCGAAGCCGCCAATCGCCGCGACATCGGACACGTCATGATCAACACGAACGGTCGGCGAATCGCCCTGGATGACGCTTTTCTCGAGGAGCTTCAGCGTGTTCGCCCCTCCATCTACTTTCAGTTTGACGGGTTCGATCGGCGAACCTACGAAAGGCTTCGGGGCGAACCCGATTTGCTGCCGCTCAAGCTGACGGCGCTCGATCGGCTGGCCTCCGCCGGCTTGAGCGTTGTGTTGGTGCCAGCCGTCGAACGGCACGTCAATGAGCATGAAGTGGGCGCCATCATTCGCTTCGGCCTGGACCACCCGGCCGTCCGCGGCATCACCTTTCAGCCCGCCTTTCACGCGGGTCGGCACGACCCGCACGACCCGTTGGAGCGTGTGACCATCCCCGATGTGGTGCGGTGGATCCAGGAACAGACCGCCGGCCTGTTCCGACGCGAAGACTTTCTGCCCGTGCCTTGCTGTTTTCCGACCTGCAACGCCGTCAGCTACGCGTATGTCGATGAAGGGGGAGTCACACCGCTGACGCGCCTCATCAATCTGGAGCCATACTTAGACGTTGTGGCCAACCGAGTCCTGCCGGATGTATCGGTCGAGGGTCTGCAGCAGGCAGTGGCAAGCCTCTGGTCGTCGGCGGCCGTCCCAGGCACGACCAGTCTGGCGCAGGACTTCGCCACCGCGTGCGTGGCGTGCGGGCTTCCCCCGCTCGGAGATCTGAGCGGAGTTGCCGACCGAATGTTCATGATCATGCTGCAAGATTTCCTGGATCCTTGGACCTTCAACCAAAAGACGGTCATGAAGTGCTGCAAAGCCGTCCTGTTGCCGGATGGGCGGCAGATCCCGTTCTGCGCATACAACTCGGTCGGATATCGGGAGCAGACCCGCCAACACCTGGCCCATCGCAGACGCACCACCGCTCCACAACCCATGACATTCGGCCGGGAGGTTCGCTGACATGGCCGATGAGGCATGGTCGGCGGAGATCACCACGTGTTGTGCGACCGTCTACGGATATCCCTGGGTGACTTGGCTGCTGGGAGAGTTTTGGCATCCCGGCGGCGCCGCCTTGACCGATGAGATGGGATACGGGCTGGAATTAACGGCGCACGACCTGTTGGTCGACGTGGCCGCCGGCCAGGGCAGCTCGGCCTGTCGTTGGGCCGAACGGTTCGGCTGTCGTGTCCGCGGCATCGAATACGGCGACCAACAGGTCGCCGCGGCTCGTTCCAAGGTGAGCATGGCCGGTCTGGACGCGCGGGTCACCGTTCAACGTGCCGACGCGGAACGTCTTCCGCTGCTCGACGCGACGGTCGACGCCATCGCCTGCGAATGCTCGCTTTGCCTATTCCCTGATCCTGGGGCTGTGCTGAGAGAATGGCGCCGTGTACTCCGCTCAACAGGCCGAGTCGGTGTCGCCGACATCTTTCGGACCGGGCCGCTGCCGGAAGGTCTGGACGAGCTGGCCGCCTGGGTTTCCTGTTTGGGCGGCGCCCGTTCCCCGCGTGGGTATGAACATCTGCTGGCGCTGGCGGGATTTGAGGTGGTGACGTATCAGGACCATCGGGCAGCCCTTACGGCCATGGTCGAACAGATCGCGGCTCGTGTGACCGCATGGAGCCCCTTGCTGGTGCGCGCCCGTCCAGGCGCGTCCTGGGACATCCGGCGCATCAAGCAGGTGCAGGAGGCCCTGTTGAAGGCCATAGAGGACGGGCGCCTAGGTTACGGCCTGTGGATCGCCCGATTCGCGTCGTGACGGGCGGACTCAAACCGCTGGGCGCCGGGCGGCCGGCCCCTGACTTCACGTTGCCCGACGCGCAAGGCAGACTGGTCAACCTGTCGGACTACCGGGGGCGGTGGTGTCTTTTAATCTTTGTCCGCCATCGCTACTGACTGCCTTGCCAAGACCACCTGCGGTCGGCGGGTCAGTATCTTGGGCGGGGCCCCCACCCGGCGATTCAGGTGGTGGCGGTCACCCCTCTTGCTCCGGAAGATGCTTGTCAGTATCAACAAGCCCTGGACTGGCCCTTTCCAATCCTGGCCGATTCCGAGCGATTCACGTATCGTCTTTACGGACTGGAGCGCGGCACCCTGCTGCAGCTATTTCATCCGGCGGTTTGGATGGCCTACGGCCGATTGATGCGGCGGGGTCAAAGACTGCGGCGGCCCGACGCGCGGGATGACTGGCGGCAATTGGGTGGAGACGTCCTCATCGATCCCGGTGGAATCATCCGCCAAATCCATTACAGCCGGACACCGGCTGACCGCCCGGACTTGGCCCGGTGGATTCCGTCCGACCTTTTGGCGGACCGATAGCCATGTTCATTAGGCACCGCCGCCCGGGTCATCCGCCATCAAGGCACGCGCCCGCTCACAGCAAACGGTGATGACGCCGCGGCCCGTGCGCACTACGCCTTCCCGGCTCAATTCGGCCAGCACCTGACTGACCGACTCTCTCGTGGCGCCAATCATCTGGGCCAAATCCTGATGGGTCAGGCTGACCGGAATGAGGGCGGGTGGCTCGGCGTCATGTGCCGTGAACTGCTCGGCCAACGTCACCAGCACGTAGACCACCCGCGTTCGCACATTCTCCAGAACCAGCGTCGCCGTCAACTCTTGGATGCGCCGCAATTCCCGCGAGAGGATCGCAATCATCTTCAACGCCACGGCGGGATGGCGCTCCATGAAGCGGGTCAGGTCGGCCGTCGTCATCGCACACACCAAGGTTGGGGCCACCGTCTCCGCATAGCACGATCCGGCTCCGGTGGCGAAGCTGTCCGTCTCACCAAAAATGTTGCCGTCCTGCAGGACGGCAAAGGTCAATTGACGACCGTCCGGCGACAGCCGAAAGAGCCGGACACGACCGCGCTTGAGAAAAAACAACCGGTTCAGCTCGGCTCCCGGCTCATAAATGGTCGTGCCAGGCGGATAAGACAGGATGGGCGCGACCTCATCAATGGCCTTCAGATCTTCCGAATTCAATTCCTGCAGCAGATCAATCTGGGCCAGATATTCGAGCTTCTCCAATCCCGAAGGCTGACCAGCCATGCCTTCCGCTCCTTCCGTTAGGGAACCACCCTGCGAGCCTTTTCAAATTCGACGGGATCAAAACCCACCAGTACGATTCCGTTCACCACCACCACGGGGGTCCCGACCACGGCAAGCGCTCGCCACTCTTCCCGGGCTGCGGCGTCGCCACCGAGATTGCGCCACACAAAGGGCACGTGATGCGTCAGAAAATACTGCCGCGCTGCCGCGCCGCCGAGGCACCCGTCATGACTATACAGGACCACCGTCTCACAATCGGCGGCACACAGATCCACGATGCGATCCCCCCTCTGCCGGCGAAGGATTGATGGCCGCAGCGAGCAGCGATCGAGGCTTTGGATCGGACGCCCCCGCCGCAGACGGCTCCACACCCCGAGGAGCCCCGGACCACCCGGCCGGGGCTCCTCGCGGTCATGCCCTACGCCGAGGCGTGGCAACAGTCGCCGGCTCTCTTTCCGGAGCCGCATGCACATGCCTCGTTGCGGCCGCAGCATGCGCCGTAGGCCTTGCCGGAGCCACAGGGACAGGCTTCGTTCTGGGCGGGCTTATCATCCATCTTCTGCCACCTCCTTTCCTGGGTTTCGGCGCTAAGCGCCGAGCGACTGAGCGTCAATCGCCGCTCGGAGCTGTTCGGCCCGGAACCCCACAATCACGGTGGGCAAGGACCCCTGCTCGGCACTTCGCATCACGACGGTCGTCGGGGTGGCCTGCGCCCCCGTCCGAAGCAATTCGTCAAACCAGCGTGGATCTTGGCGTATATTCCGTTCCTCGTACGCGATGCCCATCTGAGAAAGCCACGCTTTCTCCGTTTCGCAGGCGTTTCACCCGGGCTGCGTGTACACTGTCACCTGCGCCATGCCATCACTCCCGCCACCACCATGCGCGTCGACGCCGACGCCGTCTGTAAGATGCTTCACCAAACACCCGCCGGGAGCGTCACGGTCCATCGCCAAGCGTCCCGCCGACCGGTTCACGCCGTCTCTCCTCCGTTTGACGATGGCCGGGCAATCGCTGTCCGGACAGACGTCCCGATCATTAGGTCCACAGAATGTCTCGCCATGCGAACTGGATCACAGAGCCGGTCGACGCACCTCGATAGAGTGAAACCGGAGGTGTTAGACAGTGACGGTCACAACGGTTCCCGCAGTACGCACCTATCCAGTGGGGCGCGCGGTGGTCGGGGGTCTGGTCGGCGCGGCGGTGATGGCCATGTGGGCGATGATCGTGGCGGCTTTGATGGGGATGGGACTTTGGGCCCCAGTACAGTTGATTGCTGCCGCTTGGCTGGGCACGGCGGCCATGATGCACGTGACGGTGGGAGTCATTCTGGTCGGGTTGATGACCCATATGATGATGGGTGTGGTTCTGGCTCTCATTCTGGTGGAAGCATTTCAACTCCTGCGGATTGGGTTCGGGCCCGTGCGCTTGCTGTGGGGAATGCTGTACGGCCTTATCGTCTGGGTGGTGAGTCAGTTCGTCATCCTGCCCGTCATTGACCCCATGATGGCGACGCACATGGCACCTTGGGCGTTTGCCGTCGCTCATATCATGTTCGGATTGGTGGCCGCCGCCTTCGTCCTGCGGCGCCAGCCACAGGTCTGAGGAAAAGGTGAGGCCGCCTCGGCCCGAGGTGGAGCGCGTTCCGCCGTTGGTCGCCGACGCCCAGCCGGCGTCAGGAAAGAGGTCATCATGGAGGGGGCAACCGCAGCGTCGTGCGAAGCAGGCGGGCGGGTCGCCCCCTCCGCTCTTTTCCTACTGCCCAAGGAAGGCACGCCAGCGCCGCATTGCTGGACCTGCGCCGTAAAACATCCGCGCCTGCAACGCAATTCCGTGCGGACGATGCTGGTCGTCGGCCCCATTCTGGTCCTCACCAACCATGGCACCCACGTACGTATCCGGCCCCCTCACCTTGACGGTGGTGGGGGAAACAGCGCGCACGGGCGCGGTGCCGTACGGGGTCTCGCTCTGGGAAACGCTGTCCGCAAACCGCCGTTGCCCTGCGCCTGAACGCCATCCCCACCAGAGGCGACGACGGAAGCCCGCAAGGGGATTCCCCGGCGCCGTGACCAATCCCCCGTATGGGCGGGGCCGGACCGCCCGATCCGCGCACAGCGACAAGACTCGGGTCACGCGATTCATCAAAATACCGCGCGGCGGAGACCTCGGCCTTCAGGCCGGGCAGGAGCCACGTAAGAGAAGTCCCCCTTCTTCCCATGTTGTGGTCTCACTAACATTGAGATATTATAGGTCTAGTGAATGTCGGGGGCGTCTGCGATGGTACTGACCTTGACCGCGAAAGTGCAATTGTATCCGAATCCGGATCAGGTGACGTTGCTCCAGCAGACCGTCGAGGCCTACCGTCAGGGGTGCAACTGGGTCTCCGGGGTCGTCGATACTACGCACTGCCTTCAGCAAGCCGATCTCCACGCCGAGACCTACCGGCCCTTGCGGGCGCAGTTTGGCTTGCGATCCCAAATGGCGCAATCGGTGATCAAAACCGTGATTGCCCGCTACAAGAGTGTTCTGGCCAACGGTCATCCCTGGACTCGGGTGCAGTTCACCAAACCGGCCTTAGATCTCGTCTGGAATCGCGACTATTCCTTGAAGGCCGGCGCATTCTCTCTCAATACGCTGGCCGGCCGCGTGCCGGTCCCCTTCGCCCGGCAGGGCATGGAACGCTTCTTCGACGGGACCTGGCAGTTTGGCACGGCACATCTTGTGCACCGCCATGGTCGCTGGTTTCTCCATGTACCGATGACGAAAGACGTGGCCGAGACCGATCTGGCGGAGATTCGTCAGGTGGTCGGGCTAGACTTCGGCATCAACTTCCTGGTAACGGCCTACGATTCCCAGGGGCAGACCACCTTTTTCCCCGGCCGCGCCGTCAAAGCGCAGCGCGCCCACTTCAAGATCCTCCGGCAGAACCTGCAACGCCGGCAGACTCCTTCCGCCCGCCGGCGCCTGAAACGCTTAGGACAACGAGAAAACCGTTGGATGACCGATGTGAACCATCAGGTCAGTAAGGCACTCGTGGTCCGCTATGGCGCAAAGACGCTATTCGTCCTGGAGGATCTGACGGGGATTCGGGGGGCAACGGAGCGGGTCCGGCGACGGGATCGGTATACGTCCGTGTCGTGGGCATTTTACCAACTCCGCCAGATGCTCGAATATAAAGCCACGCTTTATCAAGCGGCTACGGTTGCCGTGGATCCGCGCTATACCTCGCAAACCTGTCCCAAATGTGGGCACGTGGCCCGAGGAAATCGCGATAAGCGCCGACACCGCTTCGCGTGCCAACAATGCCACTACCGGTCGAACGATGACCGGATTGGCGCCATGAACCTGCACCGCCAGGGAATTGAGTACCGGGTGACAGGTGCGATCGCGGCAGGCCCGCAGTCGTGAGGGCGACGTCAACCGCCCTACGATGCGACCCCAGCACAAGGAAGGAGATGGCGTTCAGCCATCGGACGCACTTCCGGGGAGTCGCAAGCTCCGGCCTTTAGGCCGGGGTAGTTGACCGCCCGATTCTCCGTAAGGCTGCCGCTTCGCGCGCAGCACTCAATTGGTCTTGACACAATGGCCTTGCCTCCCGACGTCCCCAACCAAATGCCTCGACGGTGCCGTAAAAGCCCGCGCAATCGGCCGCGGCATTGAATTCCCCGTCGACACGACAGGCAAAATGCGCGATGCCGTCAGCCACAATCGGCGTGCCCGAAGCCGCGCGGCCACCGGCCGGCACAGCCTTATCCGTCGACATGCCCCCCGCTGCGGACAGGGCAAGCGCCCACGGTAAGTGGTCCTCGGCCAACAGGCTCAGGCTAAACGTCCCGCTGCGGCGAATGCCCATCTCCGTCGGGACGCCTCTTGGCACCGCGACGGCCATGCGGGGCGGGCTATGACCACACTGAATAGCCCACCCACTCACCTGCTGGGGCGGGTCGGGATCCAAACCCGCCGTCACGGCAAACAACCCCCACTGCCGCCGCGCATAGACGCGCTCCAAGGCCTCCCCATCGGCGCCGGCCGCCGGAGCCAGCGGCAGATCGTGGCCCCCGTCTTCGAATCCCGAGAAGGGGAGCAGGGCCGGACCCGCTTCGACCCCGGCTTGAATCGTGTTGACCGTCAGGTTGTGCTTGTCGGGATGGAGCACGGCCGCGGCGCGCACGTCGCCGACCGCCAACAACACATCGCCCAAATCCATCGCCTCAATCAGCTGACAATCCACGTAGCCCACCCCGTCCCGAAGAACGGGACAGCCGCCTGGCGTCAGGAGAAAGTGCTCGCGTCCCAATTGGTCGAGCGAGTGACGCCCGTCCATCATGGCAGCCAACAGTTCCGCTTGATCCTCGGCCACCAAGCTGACCGCGAACGAACCGCTTTGCTGAACCATCTCCGCCGCCTCAAACTCCTTGGGGAACGCAACCAAGAGGCGGGCCGGCTCGTAAGCGCAAGCCGTCACCCAACAGCCGGCATGCAGATGCATCCGCGATCGGGATCGGGCGGCGACGAGACACGCGCCGCGAATGCGGGCGTCGTAAACCGCCTCCACCTCGTCCATGCGAGAATGAGTGTCCACCACGACTCCTTTCCGAGATGCGAAGGCGTGCGCGACCCTGTCCCTGGCCGCCCCTCCGCCGGCACCGGAACGCTCAGGGGGTCACGGTCACTCCGGCTCCCACCGCAACCTCCCCGATCTCCCACACGGTTTGGCCCACGGAACGGCAGGCTCGGATCAACGAGGCGGCATGCGCCGGCGGCACCGCCAGCAACAATCCACCCGCCGTCTCGGGCGAAAACAACAAGCGTCGCGACACGTCACCGATTTCACCGCGAACGTTCACGCGCGAACCGAAATACGAGGCATTGCTGCCCTCGCCGCCCGGAAACCAGCCCGTCGACGCGCACTCGAATGCCCCCGGCAACCAGGGGAGCCGGCCCATTTGAAGGCACAACGCCACCCCACTGGCCTCCGCAATTTCGACCGCGTGCCCGGCCAAGCCAAATCCGGTCACATCCGTCCCCGCACGGACACCGACCTGAGCCGCCGCACGAGCGGCCCGGTCGTTCAGAGACGCCATGGTGACGATCGCCTCGGCCAGATCGCTGCCGGCGGCGGCGCCGGCCTTGCCGGCCGTGGTCAGCACACCCGTCCCCAACGGCTTAGACAACAGCAAGCGGTCGCCCGGACGCGCGCCGCTCTTCCGCACCAACGCCTCGGGATGCACGAGCCCAATCACGGCCAGACCGAAGACGGGCTCCTCGCCTCGCGTCGTATGCCCACCCGCGACCACAGCCCCAGCCTCGCGCACCTTGAATGCGGCTCCCTGGAGAATGTCCCGCGCCACCGCGGACGGCATATCCTCCGGAAAGGTTGCCAAGTTCAACGCGAGGATGGGCCGCCCACCCATCGCGTACACGTCGTTCAGCGCATTGGCGGCGGCAATCGCCCCATAGGCCGAAGCCTCGTCCACCACCGGCGGAAAGAAATCGGCCGTAAAGATAAGCGCCCGGTCGGGGTCCAATTGATACACGGCCGCATCGTCAGGTTCCTCCAGCCCAACCAACAACGACCGCGTCAGTTCCTCCGGAAACATGTCCCGAAATCCGCTCAGCATTTGCGCCAAAGACCCTGGCGGCATTTTCGCCGCTCACCCCGCGCAGGAGGCCAAAGATGTCAGGCGTCGAAAATCTCGGGCAGCTGTCATGCCGACGGTCTCCTTTCCCTCAGCCGGTGTGCCGTTCCACAGCCTGGTTCGGCCGCGCCCGCCGTACGGTCTGATGGGTTTGGCCCTCGACCGTCCCGTTCCGGCGATGCTCGCGCGGGGCACGCAGAATCCGCCTGACGTCTTGCGGACACACGTCAGGGTTGACCATGGGCCATCGAGAACCCGTCCACCCCGCCATCGTCAACAGGGCAACACCTGCGCGCATCTAATCTTACGAAAGTATAGTAACACAACCGTGTGCCTCGCGATGTAATCCAGGTTACAGACGGCCGTTAGTCCGCCGAGAACACCGCTGTGAGAGTGTCCAGAGGGCCGGGCGAGAGTCCCGAAGCACGGAGTGCCGCGGCGTGGCGATGAGACCGCGGAAGTCTTTGCATGTCGGCATGGCGCGACCATCGGGACTCTCCCGGCGGACCCGGATTCTCCGGCAGAATCGCGACCTCCCGTGACGGTCGCGGCGAGGGGACCCAACGCCACCGCCAATCTCACGGTCCACGGCACCCTGGAGCGGCCCGGACGATTTTCACGCCGCCCTCCGGAGAGCGGGGCTTGGGGACCGCCGCTCGGATCTGCGGTCTTGGCCGGCCGGTGACGCGCGGCATCCTCGCCGTCGTTAGGACGGCAGCGGTCGAACCACCGGGTCGCCGCCATCGTCGACGGGTAGGCGAATCCTCACGGAGGTTCCCGCCGAACTGCTCACGATGGTCAGGCGACCACCGTGAGCCGTCACCCAGGACTTGGCGATCGCCAAACCCATACCCACATGACCGGGCGCTCGCGCGCCGTCGCCGCGCACCAGCGGCTCGGCCACGCGTCCCAACAGTTCGGGCGGGATACCCGGGCCGTTGTCGGCCACGACCCACTCCACGGCCTTCGACGTCATGGCCAACGATATGTCGACGCGACTGCCGGAGGGTGAATAGGTCAGGGCGTTGGCCACCACATTGGTCAGCACCCGGTCCATTCGGTCGGGATCTATGGCGGCGACGGCGGCTTCGGGACAGTGAAGCTGCAGAGCGATGCCCCGATGTTCGGCCATGATGGACAGGCGCTCCGCCACCTGACGCGTGAAGCCGACCAAGTCGGTGGCGCGACGGTCCAGGCGGTCTAGTGGCAGCACGCCGGCACCGACCCGGTACAGCAACAGCAAGTCGTTGACCAGGCGAATCAACCGTCCCACGTCGGTCTGCAAGCGCGCCAGCCGCTCCGCGTCCACCGCCAGCACCCCGTCCACCATGCCTTCCAATTGGCCCTGGAGCGCGGTCAGCGGTGTACGCAGGTCGTGGGCGACAGCCGCCAAAAACAACTCTCGCTCTCGGGTGTTGGCGCGTAGGCGCCGGTGCGCCTCGCTCAGCGCGTAGGCCAACTCGCCAAACTCGTCGGCCACGTGCACGGGCAGTTCTCGGTCGCCTTCCGGACGGCCCAAGTTCCGCGACCAGACGATGAGCGGTGTCAATCGCCGACCCAGGGTGCGCGCCAAAAGCCGCCCCAGCAGGAGGGACAACGTGAAGGCTCCCGCCGCCGCGACGACCGCGCTCGCCAACAGGGCGATTTCGGCCCGCGACAGGGCCTTGGGGCCGAGCGCGGCCGGTGCCCCCAGACGCACGAGGCCCGCGCCCAGAACCAGCACAATGCCGAGCGCCATGAGGGCGATGGCCACCCCGGCCACCAGGACCAAGGCCGCCCTGAGCTGCTTCTCCCAGCTCATCGGGACGGATCGGCCCGAAACCGATAGCCAACGCCCCGCACGGTTTCAATGTAGCGAGGCGCCCCCGCGTTATCTCCCAGCTTTTTTCGAATCTGTCCAATGTGCACGTCGATCACCCGGTCATAGCCTTCGTACTCGCCCCCGAACGCGTCCGCCACCAACTGCTCGCGCGTAAAGACGCGCCCCGGGTGTCCCGCGAGCGTCGCGAGGAGACGGAACTCCAACGCCGTCAGGGCGATTGCCCGCCCGTCCTGGAGCACTTCGAACCGCTCGGAATTGATGGACAGACCGACCGCGGGAGCCGTCCCGCCTGCCCGGGCCGCCTCCGTGCGTGGTCTTCGCAGGAGGGCACGGCAACGGGCCAATAATTCCCCTGGACTGAACGGTTTCACCACATAATCGTCGGCACCCCGGGTCAAGCCTTCGATCCGGTCGGCTTCGGTGCCGAGCGCCGTCAGCATGATGACGTAGACGTCCGAGTGCTCCCGAATCGAGCGCAGCACGTCCCAGCCCGTCTGATCGGGCAGCAGGACGTCCAGCACGACGACGTCAATCGTCCCGTCCTGCAGCGCGCTGAGCCCCGATGCCCCGTCGGCCGCGGTCGTGACCTCCCAGCCCATCGCCATGCCGTACGCTTCGATGAGTCGGCGCACTTCGGCATCATCTTCAATCACCAAGAGATGTGCCACGTCCTGCCCCCTCTCCGCCGCCTCCAGCATCGCACAGCCGTCGGCTAAATCGAAACCCGACCGTCTCTTCACAGGCGCTTCATCAAAAAACGACACGGTCCGGGTACGCTCACAGCAGAGACAGAGCAGGAGGCGAGAGTGATGGGTGGGTTTATGTTCTCCGGAGCGGCGTGGGGCATGATGCTGCTGGGCGCGATCTTTTGGATGCTGATTTTGGTGGGCCTCGGGTTTCTGGTGTATGGGTTGATCCGGCGCAACACCGATGCTGCCGCCAACGGATCCTCGCCGCGGGACGACCCGATGGCGTTGGCGCGCATCCGCTACGCCCGGGGAGAAATCACGCGCGAGGAATTCCAGCAGATTCAAGAGGACCTTCAGGATCGGAAAGGCGGACGATCATGAGCGGGCGGATGGCCCTGTGGACGGGTGCGATCCTTCTCAGCGTGGGAATGGCTGGTCTGGTGGCGGGGTGGAGCATACGCGCGCCTCTCTTTCCCAGCGCCGTCAACCGCCCCCTCGGGATGTTTCCGGCAGGGATGATGGGGGGTGACGGAACGGGCGCCGGAGGCGAGGCGGTGATCAATGCCGGGGAGGTTCAGGCGTGGGTCCGCGTCGGGGACCGGGGCGCCCGCATCAGCCGAGCCGCCGATACCGTGACGTACACAACACGCCGGGTGACGTTGGTGGCGCTGGCGTCTCCGCACGGCCAGCCCAACATGACCTGGGAGATTGACGGGTTGGTCAACCCGACGGTGGTGGTGCCCGCGGGAGCGGAGGTCACCGTTGACTTGGTCAACACCGACTGGGGGTACCGGCACGGTTTCGAAATCACCACGACGCCGCCCCCGTATTCCTACGTGCCTATGATGTCGACGCAACGCGATTTGTTTCTCATGCCGCTGCCGCCGCGGAGCGAAAAGAATTTGACCGGAGCGTCCTACGCCACCGAAAGCGCTTCCCTGACGCTGGACGCGGGCACGTACTACTACCTCTGCCCGACCCCCGGGCATGCGCAGCAGGGGATGTACGGCAAACTTGTGGCGGCGGCTTGACGTCGGCCAGTGCGGTCACACCCACAAGCGCTCGGCGCATCGGCCGGCCGACGGCCCTGCCCGCTCCCGTCCGGCTGTCGCCGTTTCCGGACTCCCATGGCATGATGAAGAGACGCTGGAAGACAAGGCGAAATCCTCCCGGCGACCGGGAGGATTTCGGCCCTTTCAGAGACGCGCTCGGCCGAGGTCGAGTGCGTCCAGCCCGCTCCTTGGCGTTCTGTTCTAAGGTCTAAGGAGGAATGTTGTGAACACGGTGAAGGTGGGCGTCATCGGCGGAGGCAGCGTATTCACGCCGGAGCTGGTCCAACTGCTCCTGGACAGAAACATCCCCTGCCGATCGCTCGTGTTGATGGATATTGACTCCCGGCGGCTCGACATCGTCGCCGGCCTGGCTCGCCGGCAAGCGGCAGCGGCCGGTAAGCCCCTGGTCGTTGAGACCACCGGAGACTACCACCGAGCGGTTGCGGACAGCGACTTCGTTCTGATCCAACTGCGGGCCGGCGGGAATCGCATGCGCATCGAGGACGAGGCCCTCGCGCTTCGCCACGACATCCCGTTCGTCGAAACGGTGACCGTGCCGGGTCTCGGCGCGTTTCTCCGTTCGGTGCCCATTTACGACCAGATCGCGGACTTGGTCAGTCAGTACGCCCCCCACGCTCAGGTGATGAACTTCACCAATCCCGCCGGCGCGTTGACCCAATATCTCCAGGCCCGGGGCATCAACGCGGTGGGCGTCTGCAACTCGCCGCCCGGGTTTCTGCACGCGGCGGGAAGCGTCCTGCACCTCGATCCCGCCATGCTCGCCATGGACTGGAAGGGCCTGAACCATCTGACCTTTGTCACCCGGTTGACAGCTCTCGGTCATCCAGACAATCTTTTGCCCCGCGTTCTTGAGGGAGTGCCAGGATGGGCGCCCGGATTCCCGTTTGCCCCGACCCTCCTGGAAGACGTCCCGCTCGGCATCAACACATACCTCCAGTACTATTTTCATGCCCGTCGCCGCCTGCGCGAACTGAAAGCCCGCTCCCAGAGCCGTGGTCAGCAGGTCTTGGCGTTGGAGGCGGAGCTTTTGCGGATTTATGCCGACGAAAGCACGGTGGGCGTACCCGATTTGCTCAAAGCCCGCGGAGGGTTCGGGTACTCTCAGGTGGTGGTGAACCTCATGCAGAGCCTGCTGACGAACGACGGCCGCCTTCACTACGTCAACGTGCGCAACGGCGGCACCGTTCCGGGCCTGCCTGCCGACACGGTGGTGGAAGTGCCGGCCGTGGCGGTCAACGGCGAGGTGCTGCCGCTCGACACCGGGGCTCTTCCGGACCTCGTCCTGCCTTTGGTGCTCGCCATGGCCACCGTCTACACCTATTGGGTGCGGGCCGGGCTGGCCCGCAGTCTGGCCGATCTCAGGCGCTCCATGCTCGTTCACCCCCTGTTCCCGGATTGGGAGGACTCCGAACACATTTTGCAGGAATTCTTTGCCTTAAATGCCGAGTTCGTGGAGCCGTATCACTGATCCGGACCGGAACCTCCGTGTTCGACACCGCCGCCGAACGGGTCGTCGAGGCCCGCGGGCGAACAGATCCGACGGCGGCGATGTCGTCGGCGCCGTCGATCCGGCGAGGCCCCGTTCCTCTCGCCCATCGGCTCCGGCCTGACACGGTCGGGAAGGCATGGGAAGCGTCCGATGACGGGGCGCGCCCGTGCCATTCACGCCTTCCCAAGAGCGTCGATCAACGGACCGCCATCCGTCACCCACCAACCTCGTCGCGACGGTGCGCTCGCTGATCGGGCGCCGCCGATCCGGGACGGGACCGCGGGAAGGTCTGGCTCTCTCCAGCGCCACGGGGGTCGCGGCCCGTCCCTCCGGCCTCTGTACACCGTCGATGATGCGGGATACCACACAACCTCCGTCTCCATCCCACCGGAGGCGGCGTCAAGAGCCTCGGGGGACTCGCCGCAGCATAGCCCCGGAAACCGTCGGCCCCACCGCAGTCGCTCAAGGAGGACCGTGCCGGCGGCTCACCCGCAGGCCCGCCGACCGTGCCCCTGGGCCATCAATCCGGCACCGACCGTCGGGACCGGACATCACGTTGACGGATGCCCGCAACGCCGGAGGAAGGCTGCGGTTATCTGCCGGAACGGACCCGACCACCCCGCAGCGGAGACCGGGCGTTCCCGTCACCCGTCTCACCGGTGCCGATTCCCCCTCACCGCTCGTGGCCATAGGCCCTTGCGATCCTCGCGGGGGTCACGGTGAGCCGGCCGTCGACGGGTCCAACGGGGCTCTGCCTTCCCGTGTGGCCGCCACACCGACCAGGACGGCGAGCGCCATCAATCCCGCCGCCGCGGCCGGCATGGTCCGCGGCCCCAGCACGTTGGCCACAAGGCCCAGACCCACCGTCCCGAGGCCGATCCCCAGACCGCTCACACTCTGGATCCATCCCAAAAGCACACGCCGCCCGCGGGCACCCATGTGACGCGTGCTGATCAGCTGCACGCCCAATGTGACGGGAGAGTTCAGCACGACGGCAAACGCGCCCAGCACCACCACCGGTCCGGGCGACACGGCCATGACGCCGAACAAGACGGTAAACACCATGAGCAAGCCCAGCAAAAATCGCCGCGCTCCCCAGCGGTCTGCCCAGCTGCCGTACCAGGCCGCCGCAAGCCAACCCACGGCCGTGCGGATCGTCGTGTTGCCGCCGACCCAAAACGCGGAGACCCGGTCCGCCACCAAAAGGAATCCCAGCGTGGTCACGATTCCCTCTATGGCGCAGTACGCCAGAAAGTAGCTGACCAGCAACAAGACCGTACGCGGCGCGGACGGCGGTGCGTGAGGATCGTCGCTCCCCGGCCCGGACGGCTCCGCGTCCGGCGCGCGCCGCCGCCACACCACGATGGCGGTGACCAGCGCGACGGCGCCGAGCACGGTGACCATCACCGGGTAGGTGGCCCGCGATGCCTGGTACAAGAGCCCCCCCACGACACCGCCAACCAACCAGCCCGCGCTTTGCCACCGCACGCGGCGGGCCAAGCGGGATCCGGACGACGCCAAGGGTCCGTGGGCCAGCAGGGCGCCGACAACCGCCGGGCGGAGACCGCTCGTCCCGAGCGACAACACGCCGACCACCAAAGCCAACACCCAGGCATTCGGAACAATCCAAATGAGTGCGCCCAAAAGCGTGTAGCTCACGCACCCGATGGCGACGACGAATTCATGCCCCCACCGCCCCGCCCATCGCCCCATCAGCGGCGCCCCGGCAAACCAGGCGAAACCGGGTGCGGCCGCCACCAAACTCGCCTCAACATAGCTTGCATGCCATTGTTGATGCGCATATAAGGCGCCATAGCCCAAGAGGAGAAACATGAGCCAGGCATCGAGCACCGACGCCAGGAGCAAGGGCTCGACCCCTCGACCATCGGTGTGCTTCCCCGGCTCAAGAACCATGTGCCGCCGCCTCCCTCCGGTCCGCCGGCGGACAAGGACGCAGGGCCGACATGCGCCCGGTCACGTTTCACCCCTTCGGCGTGCACGGATTCCTTCCCTGGCTTGCCGGTCAGTGCCCGGTGTCGGAACCCGGGCTTTCCCGGAATGTCCGCGCCGGACTCCAACCTTCGGCCCCACGGCCGGCGTGTCCCCTCTGCATAAGTCCCACCGGAGCGGGCGCGGGACCATCCGCCCGCTCCGGACGGCCCCACTCCGCGCCGCTCCCCATCTCGTGACCGGGTGACGACACCGCGTCCCTTCGCCCTTTGATCGCGCCATGGTCACAACGCCTGCATCGCGAACCGGACCCATCCCGAAACCACGGACGAACCATTCCGCGATCACGACGCGCAGATCCCGGCCATGGCCAAGTGCCATCGGTCCCACCCGGCGCCGGCCGCTACCGCCATCCGGGCCATCTGGGTGTCGTTCCCATCGGCCGCGCACCGCTCTGGAACCTTTTTGTCGGCGCCCGCCAGGAACTTGAGGCCCGCTGTCGGTCATAGAGGAGCCTGGACGAACACGAACCACCCGCCGCGGCGAGGGTCCACCAAAAACGCTGGCGGCCGCCGCCCGGGAGGCGGCCCGTCGTGCGTATGCTTGCAGACGCTCGGGTGGACGCGGGGTCAGCGGGTGCGGTCCGTGCGCGAACACGCCAACGGCCCGGCGTGACTTCCCCGGACGCCCGCAACATCACCGTGGGACCGAATCCGAGAAGCCCCGCTCGTTTTATCTCCGAAGGCCCGGTGCGACAGGTCAGCGAGCCGCTTCGGCCGGCTCGCTGACCCTCGGGCAGCATCCGCTCAACCTGAGCCGTCCCCGCCGAAGTCGTCGGCAGGCGGGCGGTCCTTTCCGGGACGGTCACCGACAGCGCCCGCCGGTCGCTCCCCGCCCACGACGGGAGCGTCAGACTCCGGGGGGATGACGCCGCCTTGAAAGTACAAGGCGACCGTCCGCCAGAGGGACACGGTGGAGGAGGCGGCGGGATTTTCGGGACGGTTCGCCGTTGCCTCGGCCAAGGTCGGCAGCCATGACATCCAGAGTCGACGATGGTGCGCCCAAAGCCGCTCCCTGCCCTCAGCCGATGCCGGACTGTCCGGAGCCAGAAACAGCGTGAGGTGCGGCCAGCATACCGGAGGCGGTCGGTCGACGGTCAACCGGTCTACGACGGCCAAATAGCGAGCCAAAGTCGCCCGTTCGATCTGGCAGACGGGGCAGACGGCGCTTCCGAAGGAGGCGCGCCCCTTGGTCAACGCGGTGACCACATCCTGGTACAAAATTGCGCCCCCGAGCGCGTCGCCGCGCTCCAGCACCAGGCGGGTGTGGCCCGGACAGAATCCCCGCGCATCCCTGATGCGGTTCCGGATTTCGGGATCATTGACGAATTCGTAGAACAGCGCATCAACATACTGGTTGACGGCCTGATCCACACCGGCGCAGACCAGGCAACGCGCCGGATCGAGCAAGTCGCCGATAAACGCCCGTTCCGAGACGGACAAACGCCGTCGTCGCCGCCCCCATTTGGCCATCCATCGCTTCCAGCCCCCGACTCCGGCGCCGGTCCGCGACTCCGGAGCCCCCGGCGTCTGACGCCCAGCCATCCGCATCACCTCCCGCTGCACTATCGGTAGGTGTTATCAGCCGGGGACGGCGGTTTGGACACATCCGGGCCAACACCTTGGCCAGTTGCGCTCAGCATACCAAGATTCCTCCGACGGCGGGCCGTTCGCGATCCGGGCATCGGTTATGGCCGAGACGTGCCGTGTTTGGTACACTGGAATCAGGTCTCTCGGCCATGGAGCTGGCCGCCAATCGTCGATCGCGACTGATGGCTCCTACCGTGCTTCGGTGGGTGTCTTTTTTTGTGGTGCCCACCGAGCCGCCCATTGCTAGACAAAGGAGCGACTCATGAGCACCAAGCCGCGCGCGGGCGCTGTCGCCACCAAGCCGGTTCCCCGCCCGTGGTTGACGCCGGCGGTACGCGGTTTTTCGGCCGCCTCCCTGTTTTCAGACTTCGGCCACGAGCTTGTCACCGCCCTCCTGCCGGGATTCTTGACCGCTTTGGGTGGGCCGCCCTTGGCCATCGGTCTCGTGGAAGGCATATCCAGCCTGGCTCAGGCCTGGGCCGGTTTGGCCGGCGGTCGTTTGGCGGATTACAGCCCCCACCGCCGCCAATGGGTGGTGGCGGGGTATTTCGCCACGGCCCTCAAGGCACTCATCGCCTTCGTGTTCTGGTGGCCCTGGGTCATTGTCCTGCGCACCGCGGCCTGGGTGGGGCGGGGAGCTCGAGGCCCCATTCGGAACACCCTTATCGCGGAGGAAGTTCCCGTGGAGGGTCGTGGCCGAGCCTACGGGTTTCGCGAAGCCTGGGACAGCGCAGGAGCCGTTTTGGGCCCCGTCGCCGCCACGCTGCTGGTCGCGCATTGGGGGGCCCGGACTCTGATGGCCTGGAGTGCTGTACCCGGTCTTCTGGCCGTGGCGGCCGTCCTGCTTTGGGTGCGAGACCGTCGCCCGGTCGACGCCATTCCCGTATCCGGTCGGACGCCGTTGTCCCCCCCATTTCGTCGCGCGCGAGCAGCGCTGGTCCAATTCCAAGTGGGATGGGTCGCGCCGGCGCTGTTCATACTCCGGGTGGAACGATCCGCGCCCGGCCATCTGGTGGAGTTGGCCATCGGCCTCTATGTTCTGCACAATGTGGCGTACGCGCTGACGGCATTTCCAGCCGGTGCGTTGGCGGATCGGATCGGTCCGTCGATTCTTCTCAAAATCACCGGCTTGCTTGGGGCCCTGACCTTAGCGGGGTGGGCCATACCGGGAACCCCGGTGCTGCTGTGGGCATTCCTCTTCATCTCCGCCGGGATTGTGACGGCGCTTTGGGAAACCGTTCAGAAGCCGTGGATCCTCACCCGGCTGGGAGCCACCCTCCAAGGAGAAGGATTCGGTCAGTTGAGCGCCTCTTTAGGTGTGGGTCAGTTGGTGGGCAATGTGCTGGTGACGGCGCTCTGGACTCTGGTCGGCCCGGTCTGGGCCTTCGGGATCGCGGCGGCGTTGGCCTTGCAGGGGGCCCTGCAATTGTGGCGTGTGGACCGCACGGCGGCGCGCTGAGGCTGCCCCGACGGAGGGCAATGCACTCCGTCGCAGGCCGCCGGCGATGGGACGAGTCGAAGGGAGAACCCATCATGAACGATTCCTTGCAGAACGGTGGACCAGCGGAACGTCTCAAGGCGGCACAAGCCAATAACTTGCTGGCTTCGGCCCAATACATCGACGAATTGTTGGCCGACGTGCTGCGGTTGGCGGCACCGGTCGCCGACAGTCCGCTGGTCACGCAGTACGTGCGCGACATCGGCGAAGAGAGGGCCGCCCAGATCCGTCCGGCCGTCACCCTCTTTCGACAGCAGCTCAAGGAGGGCCTCCGGGAGCTGGGCGTGGATTCTCCGGCGCCTCGGCTCAGCGCGCGTCAGGCGGCGCACGTGACCCTGGCGTTCTGCATGGAGGCATTGGGCAAATGGGACCGACGGACGCTGGCCGGCTATGGCAGCCTCTCTCCGGACGTGGCCCGACAAGTTGTCAGCGTCCGTGACCGCCTCCAGGAGTCGTTGCGACACATAGCCGACCTGCTCGAGCCTGCCCGTGGGGAATAAATCGCCACGCCGCCGCCGTCCATCTCCGGCAGCGGGCACTTGGCACGTGTTTTGTCAGAGGGTGTGTTCAGTCGGTTCAGGGGAGGACTGATCCCATGGCGAGCTCACAATTCAGTTCGTTGCTTGATCTCGGTTTCGATGCCGCGGCGCCGGGAGAACTGCGCCAGCAGGCCGTGTGGATCCTTGGCCATCACGATGATGAGCGTATTCGCCCCCGCCTGCGGCAGTTGGCGGACAATGAGTACGAATCCTTGCCGCTGCGGCGGGTGGCGGCGTATGGGTGGTATCGGCTCAATCCCCCGGCGGCATTCGCGGAGACCAGCGGCTCCACGCTCGCCTGGCCGGCGGACCTGCTGCTCCCGATCCTCACGGCCACGATTGATGAGACTGTGAGCGATGCGTGGCGCCGGTGGGTGCGCGGACTGGCGGCCCGGCGCCCGGATATTGCCCCGGCGGCCTTCATGATGTTGGGCGACGAGCCCACCGAGCTGGTGCCGACGGCGATTCTGGGAACCGAAGAATTGAGCGCCCTGGGGCTGCCGGATCCCAAGACCCTGGACTGGAAAGCCGCGCTGGCGGCCGGGCAAGAGTGGGCCATGCATCCGCCCGGGGACGCCTTTGGACGTCAAGCCGCCATGGATGCCTATCACTGGGCCGATCGGACGCTGAAAATGCGCGTCGCCTGGGCGCGGTATGAATCGGTGCGACGGTGGGAGACATGGCTGGAACCGGCTCTGGGGATGCCTGCGGAGCCGCCCCTGCCCTCCCCCGCGTACACCCCCATCGCCCTCCCATCGCCCCAATCGGCGGTGGAGGCGACGGCACTCCTGATTCTCGGGGCGTTGGCCCAACATCTCGCCCACGAACCGGCGATGACCCAAGTCGTGTCGGGACGACTCAGCGCGGAGGCGGCCGCCCTCCACTTCAAAACATCCGAGACGTACCAGAACGCCGCGATCAGCGCCTGGCACGTGGCCAGCTTCACCGGTCTGCTGCGGACTCAGCTGCTCTCACAGGTACAGCCGCCCGACTGACAGGGCGGTCTAGGCGGGCGGGCGCTGTTGATAGCCTTCCCATGGCACGTAGGGTGGGAGCGGTTCGCCCACCGCCTTGGAATCGGTGTTGCCCACCAGTTGATCCGGACCCGCACCGGATAGGCCCGTCGTGCCGTACTGCCAGACGATGCGATGGGTGGCGGGATTGATAACCACCACCCGATTGTTCTGGTCGTCCGACACCAGGAAGTTGCCGTTGGGCAACCGATTGATGGATGACGCATGATTGAGCGCACCCGGCCCACTGGCGACGCGATAGGACCACACAATCCGGCCTGACTGGTTCACCACATAGAGGCCGGCGGGATTGGCGTAGTCGGTCAGGGCGTAGAGCCCGGGTCCCACCGGCATCGCATCGGAGGGATAGGAGATGACGGACGGCAGGATGATGTGCCAGACGAGGACACCGGCCGGATTTACCATCAAGAGCTGCTGAGGCTGCCCCGGCGCCGCTCCGTCGGTGATCAGGACATCTCCGTTCTGAAGCGGCACGGCGTTGTTGGTCCAGTAGAGGTAGCCGGCTTTGATGCTTTCCACTCCGGTATGGCCGTATTGCCAAAGGATCCGGCCGGTCAGCGGGTCGATGCGGATGACACGTTCGTTGCCCGGATCGGTGATGAGCACCTGGTTTTGCGGCATCCCGTACGAGTCCTCGGGGATATAGAGATAGCCGGGGGCGGCGCCGGATTGACCCTGATGCCCGTAGGTCCACAAAATGGCGCCCGTGGTGGGCGAGACAGCATACACGATTTGATTGGCGTCGGAATTCACGATGATGGGGCCGCCGTTGGGCATGGGATTGGCGTCGTCGGGCAACGGCACGTGCGCGGTCCACAGAATCTTCTTCGCCGCGTTGACTTTGATGATCCGGTTTCCGGCCTCGTCGGCGATGTAGATTGCCCCGCGAAACGGGACCGACGAGCCCACCAACCCGCGGTAATGATGCGGCGTGCGTGCCGACCGGATCGCCGGGCGATGACGGACGGGCGCAGACGCTGCGGGCGGCGAGCCCGCCGACGCCCGCCAAACCGTCACCACACCGACCACGATGAGACCGAACATCACCACCATGCCCAGCAGTCGTCCTGTGCGCACTCGATAGCGTCTCACGGCACAGCTCCTCGCTCCCCCACCGTTGGCCGGCCCACCCCGCGTGCGCGGGCGCGTGACCATCATGACCCGCACCGGGACGCCGCTTGCCACGGTCGAACGACGCAGAGGGGACGGGCCAAACGGCGCATCAACGCCCGTGCCATGCACTCCTCGGTCCCGACCCCCGATGATCGTCCACTTGTCCGCCGCGGAAGCAGGCGCCAGAGTCCGCCATCCCGAACGCCCGGTGCAGCAAGAGCGCTCAGGGGTGCTCCGCAGCCTCCGGGTCCCAGATGTCGGGCAGTCCGATCATAAGAACCAGGTCCACGTCCAGCGCCTGCGGAATGGAGACGTCGGTGTCCGTCTCCAGGAGCTGCCGTAAGGCGGCCAAACGTTGACGGAGCTTGACGCGGGACACCCGGTCGATGGACACCATGCCCAATTGTCGGCCCCGCGCCGCACGGTCGAACGTCTCCGCATCCATGGCCTGATACCGCCGCGCGGCCCGCAGCAGCAACTGCGCGGCGGCAAGGCACATCGCTACAAACACGGCTTGGCGATCGTCGGCCGACGCCTGATCCTGAATACGGTCCAGCCAGTCGCGATCTTGAGTCAAGAGGGCTCTCACGTCGGGATGCAAGCCATAGTATTTTTCCACATACGTCTCTCCGGGCACCACCCGCGTCCGCACCACCACGCCGAGCTTTCTCAGCACCCGCATATGGTGATACACATTGTTGGCCGTGAGTCCCAAGCGTCCCGCCAACTGGGTGGCCGTCAGCTCATGCGCGTGCTCCAGTTCCAGCAGGATGGTGCCGCGCGAGGCATCCGTCAACGCCGTCACCAGCTGTTGCACGAGAGACGTGGACGCATCGCCCCCCGAATCCGCCATGAATCAGCCTCCTCGCGTTGCCCAATGAGGCAGCACCGTCCCTCCCCCGGCTCGCGGCTAGACGACCGCCGTTGCGGCGATCTCTGGCGTAGACGAACACGCCGAGCGGGCAAATCCACCGCCCCGAGGGTATCACCTTTTTCTCGCATCACAAATGTTACTGTACCATACTCTTGCTATGGTACAGTAACCATAGGAATTGGAGGTATGCCATGCTCCGACCGAGCCGACTGCCCACCGACCATCCCCTGCGGTCCCGCTCCTTTCGGTTGCTGTGGCTGGGTCAAAGCGTCTCCACTTTGGGTGACCAGGCCTTTCAGATTGCCCTCGCCTGGTTGGTCCTCAGACTCACCGGTTCCCCCGCAGCCATGAGCGCTATCCTCATCGTCACCTACGTGCCCACCATTGCGCTGTTGATGGTCGGCGGCGTGGCGGCCGATCGGATCGACCGGGCCACCATAGCCCGGATCGCCGATGTGGTGCGCTTGCTGCTCACGAGTGGCCTTGGTCTCCTGGTCCTCATGCGCCGGATCACCTGGCTCGAGCTTCTCGGGTTTGCCGCCGGCTTGGGGACGGCCAATGCGTTCTTTGGCCCGGCGCTGAGCGCGCTGCGCCCGACCCTGGTGGATCCCGACCAATATGCCGCAGCGAACGCCACCTGGAGCCTGGGTACCGAAACCGCCGCCCTGCTGGGACCGGCCGTCGGCGGACTCCTGGTCCTTCGACTGGGCATGTCCGCCGCCATCGGTCTGGATGCGGCGACGTTCCTCGTCTCGCTGGTATCGTTGGCCAGAACGCCCTCCGCGCCTCCGTCTCCGGTCCGGCGCGCGTTGGGCTCGGATCTGCGTGCGAGTCTTGCATTTCTGGTGCAGACGCCCGCCATGGTGGTCACGGTCGCAGCGTTTTCCCTGACCAATGCGCTCAATGACGTGGAAGCGGTTCTGGTGCCATTTTTGGTCCGCGACGTCCTCCATCTGACCGCTGCCGCCTATGGGACGGCGGCTTCCTGCCTCGGTGTCGGTACATTGCTCGGGGCCCTCTTGAGCGGCCGTCTGACCTGGCTGACCCGCCACCGGCGCTCGGCCATCTTTGGATCCTTGGCGCTCTTTGGTCTCGCCATCGCCGCCATGGGTCTCGCCCACAATCCCACCCAACTTTTTTTGTCCTACGTCTTGGCCGGGGTGGGCTTCATGGTAGGGGAAATCCAGAGCGGCAGCCTCTGGCAGCACTGGATTCCGGACGGTCTCCGCGGTCGCGTCCTCAGTGCGATGGGAACCTTGTCGATGGCCATGAACCCGCTCGGTTTTGCCCTGGCCGGATTTCTGGGCACGGCGGTGGGCATCCGGGCCGGGTTAGTCCTGGGCGGAACAGGCGTTCTCCTGGTGGCGCTTCTGGCCGGTTCCCTCCCCGTGATGGCGGCTCTCAACTCGCCGACCCGTTCGCCCACACCGTAGACAACGGCAGAAAATGCCGCGTGGGAACCGCTGACCGGAGCGCCTACGGATAATAGCCGGTCAGCACATGGCCGCGGTATCCCACGGTCGTGGTGCCCGCGACCAAGGCGTTCCACACGGCCTCTTCGCTGGCCTCCGCCGTGGCGGCGTACAATTGGCTCACCGTGTCCGGCTCGCCCTCGGATCGGTCGGTCAGAAACCGGCCGTCCATCAGGGGAACGGCGGGATCAATGGCCGTGGCGGTCGACACCGCCAACAGGATTTCCCCGCTGCCGGTCCGTCCCACGGACCCGGCTCGAATCAACCCAAATCCCGCCCGGGCGGCCAAACGCGAAAGCTGTCCGGGATGCAACGGCGCATCGGTCACCACCACGCCGATGCACGAGCCGGGCCGAGGCGTCGCGCCAGGCGGGGCGGCGGCGCCGGCTCCGGGGGGAAGCCGCATATCCTCGGGGTTGCCGAAGTTGGTCAAGAGCAAGACGCCCACCGTGTAAACCGGTAGGGCCGTCGAGGTCCGCACCCGTCGCGACGCCGTGCCTATGCCCCCCTTGTATCCGAAGAGATGCATGCCGGCTCCCGCCCCGACCCCGCCTTCCGGGACCGGTCCGGACGCCAGCGCGCCGGCGGCCTCCGCCACCTGGTCGAAGTCGCACACCGCGTCCGGACAGCTCAGATATCCGTCGTCGCATTCACCCACGACCGGAATGGGGATATCGGCCCGCGCCGCGTCGGGATCATCGGCCAGCGCCCACGCGATGGCCGCGTCATAGACACGGCCGAGGCTTCGCGTTCCGGTTAGAAAGATGGGACCGGTCAGGGCGCCTTGGGCCTCAATCACGTCCCGACCGGTCAGCTGGCCAAAGCCGTTGACCACGTGACTGCCCGCAGACCACCGCCGACGCCACCGACCCGGGCCCCCAACATCCAGGATGGTGACGCCGGTGCACGCCATACCCGACTCATCGTCCCGCGCTCCTCCCCGGAGCGTCGCATGGCCCACTCTCACTCCGGCCACATCGGTGACGGCGTTGCCGGGGCCGGTCGGCCAGTGCCCCACCTGCCAGCCGTGATCGCGCGCTCGTGGGCGCATGCTCTGCCTCCCCTTCCGGTGATCGTATCCGTGTGCGTTATAGTGGTGGTGACAATGGCTCGTGGCAGGTTTCGCGGCGCAGGACCGAATCCCTGCCCCGGTCCGTACGTTCCGGCTTGACCGAAAACCGTGCGCCTCCGCCCCCCGGCGGACGACCGGACAATTGACCCCCCTCGACCACCGAGGGGCGAGGGTCGCACTTTGAGGGAGGCGGTTTGGATGACTCTGGCGGAGCGATATCAACAAGTGCTGGCGCCGGTGGTGCCCATGGAGACCCCTTTGGAGATCGACCGCGGGGACGGCAGCTATCTCGTGGACCGCGACGGGCGCCGCTATCTGGATCTGGTCATGGGCATCGCCGTCAACGCGCTGGGCTACGGCCATCCCGCCGTGGTCGCCGCGGTCACGGACCAGGTGCGCCGCCATATGCACGTGTACAGTGGAAGCGGTTACCAAGAGGTGGTGGCCGCCTACGCGGAGGCACTCCGCGATGAGGTGGGCCCCGACTATCTCGTCTTTTTTGGCAACTCGGGGGCCGAGGCCGTGGAAGCCGCCATCAAGGCGGCGCGGTTTGCCACCGGCCGCCCTGCGATCATCGCCTTTCGCGGCGGGTTTCACGGCCGGACCCTGGGCGCCGTCAGCTTGACCGCGTCCGCCGCCCGCTATCGTTCCGCCTATGAGCCGCTGCTGCCCTCCGTGTACCATATCGACTACCCGGCGCCGACGCGGTTGGGTCTGACGCCCGACGCGGCCCTGGCCCACACCGTTCAGCAGCTGGATCAACTGTTTACGTGCGAAGTGGACCCCGAGCAGGTGGCGGCCGTCGTGGTGGAGCCCATCCAAGGCGAGGGCGGGTACATCATCCCGCCGCCCGCGTTTTTGCCGTGGCTCCGGGACATCACCGCTCGCCACGGGATCCTGCTGGCCGTGGACGAGGTGCAGACCGGCTTGGGGCGCACCGGCAAAATGTGGGCCTATCAGCACCGTGCGATTCAGCCGGATCTGGTGATGATGGGTAAGGCGATTGGCGGCGGTCTGCCGCTTTCCGCCCTGGTCGGGCGCCGCGACCTCTTGGGAGCGTGGCCGGCCGGGCTCCACGGCAGCACCTTCGGCGGCAATCCGGTGTCGTGCGCTGCGGGACGGGCCACGCTCTCCGTCATTCGCCAAGAGGGTCTCGTGGAGCGGGCGGCGACGGTTGGAGCCACCGCGCTGGCCGCCCTGGCACCCCTGGCCGACCGTCCCGACATCCAGGAAGTGCGGGGACAAGGCCTCATGCTGGCGGTGGAGTTTGGCGGCCCTGACGCGGCCGACCATGTGCAGCGGGTCATCGCCCGCGCCTGGGACCGGGGCCTGTATCTCCATCCCGCCGGCGTCCGCCATGAGGTCATCCGTCTCATGCCGACCCTCAATGTGGCCGAGTCGGTTCTTCTGGACGCCGTCGCCACGTTGGCGGACATCGTCGCCGAAACGGCTGACGCCCGGGTATGAGTGCCACGGCCAAGCCCCGGCCGCGCGACGTTATTCAGGCGCCGGGCCGGGGATTGGCCATGGCGGAGGTGTTTGACGAACGGCATCCCCCGCTGCCGCTGTCCGAGCGGGCGCGGACGATGTGGTGGCGCCTGGCCGCGATGACGGGGGAACACCGCCACTGGGCGGCGCGTGACGGCGCAATATGTCGACGCGCGCGGCCTGCGTGCCGTTGGCGCGGCTCCGAGGTTCCATGGCGGAAAGCCTGCTGATCACGGCGCACGAACTGTCGGCCGTTCTCGGCCCTATGCAGGAGGCGCCGCCCCCGGTCGGGAACGGGCTTTCCGATGGGCATCAACACAGGAGGGACCATGATGGGCTTACCGCCATTTCACAATGAGCCGCTTCTGCACTTTGACCACCCCGAGGAGCTGCGCCGGATGGCCGCGGCCCGCACTCGGGTGGAATCTCGCCTGGGCGCCCGCTATCCGCTGATCCTGGGCGACGAGCGCGTGGAGAGCGCGGAGTGGTTTTTGTCGCGCTGCCCCGACGACCCCGCCACCGTGGTCGGCGAAGTGGCGCTCGGCCAAAGCGCCCAGGCCGCCGCCGCCGTCCGCGCGGCGGACCGCGCCTTTCCCGTCTGGGCCTCCGTCAGCGTGCGCGAACGCGCGGCCCGCCTCCTGCGCGCCGGGGACATTCTGCGTCAGCGGCGACGGGAATTGTTGGCGTGGATGGCGTTCGAGGTGGGCAAGAACTTCGACCAAGCCGACGGTGAACTGGCCGAAGCCATTGACCACTTTGAGTGGAATGCCCGCCAGCTCTTATTGTGGTCCGAGGGCAAGGCGATTCAGCCGTTGCCCGCCGAAATGAACGAGTACCGGTACCGACCGCTCGGCGTCGGCGTCGTGATTGCGCCTTGGAATTTCCCGGCCACGCTCCCGTTGGGCATGGTGGTGGCCGCATTGGCCGCCGGCAACACCGTGGTGCTCAAGCCCGCGGAGGAGTCCTCCGTCATCGCCCATCACCTGGTCCAGATTCTGTTGGAAGCGGGCGTTCCCCCCGGAGCCGTCAATCTGGTGACGGGGCGGGGCGCCGAAGTGGGCGACGCGTTGGTCCGCGATCCGCGCACCCGGTTTGTCGCTTTCGTAGGGTCGCGCGCCGTCGGGTCCCAGATTGCCCAACGGGCCGCGGTCGCCGCGCCGGGGCAGCGGCACGTCAAACGCGTCATGACGGAAATGGGCGGCAAGAACGCCACCATCATCACGGAGGCGGCTGACTTCGACTGGGCGGTGGCGGAGGTATCCCGCGCCGCGCTTGGCTATCAGGGCCAGAAATGCTCCGCGACGTCCCGCGTCATCTGCACGCCCCCGATTCACGCACGCTTCGTGGAGGCGCTGGCGGCGGAAATGCAGGCCACGGCCGCGACACGGGGCCGCGCCGTCGACAACCGCCCTTTTGGCGCCCTCATCAACGCCGCGGCGCGCGACAAAGTGGAGCACTACGTCGCGTCCGCACCCCAGTACGGCCGCATGGTCCTGGCCGGTCAGCGCGATGACAGCCTCGGATACTGCGTCACACCCACCCTGGTCGATCGGGTGGACGCCTCCTCGCCCTTGGCCCAAGAGGAGATCTTCGGTCCGGTCGTGGCGGTGCTGGCAGCCCAGGACCTGCCCGATGCCGTCCGTTTGGCCAATGATGTCGAATACGCGCTCACCGGCGCCGCCTTCACACGCCGTGCCGACGAGCTGGACTATATCCGCGAGCACTTCTACGTCGGCAATCTCTATCTGAATCGCAGCTCCACCGGCGCCATGGCCGGCGTCCATCCTTTCGGCGGGTACAAATGGTCCGGCACCGGCCCCAAAGTGGGCGGGCCCGACTATCTCGGCTTTTTCCTGGAAGCCCAGGTGATCACGGAGAAGGTCCGCTACCCGGCTCCCGAGACGCCGGACTAACCGGGAGGCAGCTTTTGGTCAACGACGGGGCATCGTGATGGCGGTCGAAGAAAGAACGCGCGGCCCTCGGGCCTAGCCGAGCGGGGTCATCGGCCCGACCGCCTGTCAGGCGCATGCCGGGCGGGTCGTCCGGCCCCGCGCGGGCATGGGCAGAACCACAGGTCCGGATCGGGGCGGCGGTGGCGATTCCCCCCGGAGGAGCGGACACGATCCCCTTCGGTGAGGTCCCAAGCCTCCGCCGCGACGCCGAGCATCCGGATGCGTCGGGCACGCGGCACCGTCGCGCGCGGGCGGTCGGCGCCCCGGTGGCGCGACGCGCACGCGCCGGTGGCCTTCGTCGCCGGCGGGGAGAGAGGAGAGTCGACCGCAATGAGCGACGTGTTTTATCGTGCTCCGCGCGTGCAATACCCCAGCGCCGTGCGGGGCGAAGGCATCTACCTGTGGGATGCGGCCGGCCGCCGCTACCTGGACGGCGCCTCCGGCGCCCTGGTGGCCAACCTGGGCCACGGGCGCGCCGACATGGCGGCCGCGCTGGCGCGTCAGGCCGGCCAGGTGGCCTTCGCCCACACGCTTCGCTTCACAACCGCCGCCCAGGAGGAACTTGCCCACCGCGTGGCCGGTTGTCTGCCGTATGGACTGCGCCACACCTATCCCGTGTCCGGGGGCTCGGAGGCGGTCGAGACCGCCGTCAAATTGGCGCGCCAGTACTACCTCGAGATCGGAGAGCCGCGCCGTTACCGCATCGTGGCTCAATGGCCCTCGTATCACGGCAACACCCTGGGCGCATTGTCCGCGTCCGGCCACCTGAGTCGTCGCGATCCCTACGACCCATTGTTGAGCCCCGCCTTTGTCCATGCGCCCCAGCCGTCGCCCGCCTGCGCCGGCCCCGGCTCGGACGGGCTCTGCCTCTGTGCCGCGGCCGTGCGCACGACCCTGGAGCAGGTGGGTCCCGACACGGTGGCGGCGATTCTGTGGGAGCCCATTTCCGGGTCGGCCGCCTCCGCCTTCGTGCCCCATCCCGGGTTCTTGCCCCAAGTGGCCCGCCTGTGCCGACAATACGGCATCCTGCTGATTGCCGACGAGGTGATGACAGGCTTTGGACGCACCGGGCAATGGCTCGGCGTCCAGCACCACGATGTGGCCCCCGATATCATCACGGCGGCCAAAGGTTTGTCCGGCGGCTATGCGCCCTTGGGTGCAGTGGTGGCCAATGACCGCGTCTACAACGCCATCGCCCAGGGGTCGGGCCGCTTTGCCCACGGATTCACGTTCGGTGGACACCCCGTGGCCTGTGCCGCGGGAGCCAAGGCGCTGGCCATCCTGGCCGCCGAACACTTGGTGGACAACGCGGCGCGGATGGGGACGGTCTTGGCCGAAGGTCTCGCTTCCCTCCGGCACCGCCACGCCGTCATTCGCGAGGTGCGAGGACGGGGGCTCATGCAGGGCGTGGTGCTGGAGACCGACCACACCGTGGCGGGCGGGCGTTCCGGGCGTCTCGGCCAACTGGCGTTTGACCGCGGCCTGATCATCTATCCCGGCAGCGGAACCGGCGCCTCGCGCTTCGGTGACCATGTGCTGATTGGGCCTCCGCTGGTGATAGACGAGGCTCAGGTGAACGAACTGCTGGAGCGGCTGGACGACAGCCTGGAGGCGCTGGGTTGAGGCCTGGAGGGCGCGGGCCGGAAGCCCGGACGCCGGCCTCCGTCCTCGAGCGAAGTTCGAAACCGGCCCAAGCCCTCGCGAGAAGCGGACGCGGGGCAGGACTTTCGGGCCTCAGTGCGAAGGAGTTTGGAAAGTCTATCCCTTTGGGCGCAGGGGGCTCCAGCATGGTGGACGTCTGCACGCTGGCCGTGGACGCGGCCGGGCTTCGAGCACTCACGCGCGACCTGATTCGGATCGAGAGCGTCACGCCCCCCGGCCATGAGGGTCCGGTGGCCGACCGACTGGCCGGCCATCTGACCCAGCTGGGTCTGGACGTCCGCCGCTTGGGCGCCGCGGCGGACCGTCCCAACCTCATCGCCCGCCTCCCCGGCCGGCGTGGTTCTCCGGTGCTGCTGCTCAATGGCCACATGGACGTCCTGGCGCCCGGCCACGGATGGACCGTGGACCCGTTCGGAGCGGTGGAAGACGGCGACCGCATTATGGGCCGGGGTGCGATCGACATGAAGGGCGGCCTGGCCGTGATGGCGTACGTGGCCGACACCTTGGTGCGAAACCGCATCCGTCTGGACGGCGATCTGGTCATCAACGCCGTGGCGGACGAAGTGGGCGGCAGCCGCTACGGCACCCAGTATCTGGTGGACCGGGGCGCGTTGGCGGCCGACTACGCGGTGGTGTGCGAACCCACCGGGCAGGCCCTCTATCTGGCCCACCGGGGCGCCCTGTGGCTCGAACTCACGGTCACCGGCAAAGCGGCCCACGGCGGCCGTCCGTGGCGGGGCGTCAACGCCATCGCGAAGACGGCCCGCATCATCCAGGCGATGGAGACCCGGCTGCTCCCGGCGTGGCAGACGCGCACCCATCCGCTGCTGCCGCCACCCACCCTGAATCTCGGCACCATTGTCGGGGGCGAGCAGGTCAATCTGGTCGCCGATCGCTGCGTGGCGACGCTCGACCGTCGCTTGCTTCCCGGCGAGTCGGCCGACGCCGTGGAGGCCGAGGTGCACGAGTTTCTTCGCGCACTGCGTCGCCAGGACGCCGAGTCCTGGAATTTCAGCCTCACCAGAATGATGGTCCGCGAACCCTACGAAATTGCGGCCGACGCCCCCTTGGTGCAGCACGCCCGGGCGGCGTACCGCGAAGTGACCGGCCGGGACCTGCGCCTGACGGCCACGGCTGGATTTGAGGACGCCGGGCTGCTGGCCCGGGCCGGCATGGAGACCATCATGTTCGGCCCGTACTATGATCGCGACGAGGACGACCCGTCGCTCTCCGGCAGTTCGGCCGAGTACGTCCGTGTTCCGGATCTGGTCACCGCCACCCGGATTTTGACCGGCCTGGCACTCAGGCTTCTCGGCGGGGAGACGACGACCTGACGTCGCCGGCGCCTCCCGCGGGCGCCCGCCGCACACAAAACGGCGCCCGGGTCGCGGATCGACTCGAGGCGCCATTCTCATGCCGATCCGGTCTAGCCCTTGGTCTTGTAGTACCAGGTGGTCTGATTCGGATCGTCCTGCTCCCGAAGCCGCTGGCGCATGCCTTCGACGGTGGTCGGCGCCGGGATGACCGCCAGCTTCCCGGGCATCCAATTCGCCGGCGTGGCCAGTCCTTCGCGGGCGTTGAACTGCAGCGCGTCCACCACGCGCAGTATCTCGTCCATATTGCGTCCGAGGCTCAACGGGTAGTAGATGAGCGCCCGCACGATGCCCTGGTCGTCGATGAAGAACACGCTGCGAACGGCGGCGGTGGTGGCGGCGTTGGGCGGCACCATGCCGTAGAGGTGCGAGACCTTCTGGTCCACATCGGCGATGATGGGAAACGGGATCTGCACGCCAAAGTTCTGTTCGATGCTGGCCAGCCACGCCAGGTGCGCGCTGACGGAGTCCACGGAGAGACCGATGAGCTTGACATTTCGCTCCTCAAACTGAGAAGCCAGGTTCGCAAAAGCGATGAACTCGGAGGTTCAGACCGGGGTGAAGTCGGCCGGGTGGGAAAACAAAACCACCCATTGACCCCGGTAGTTGCTGAGCCGAATGGGTCCCTGTGTGGAGGTGGCTTCAAAGTCAGGCGCCACATCTCCGATGAGGGGAATTGAGGGTCGGGTCTCGTCCACGGGATTCACTCCCTTTGCACATCGACATCGGACGCCGGCTGCGACCGTACGCTCATGATACGGGTGCCGCTGCCGCCTCACAAGACCCCCGGGGGTGTCTTGAGAGATTCTGGATCCGGCCCCGGTTCATCAGGGCGATGCGGATCCCACCGTCATCCGGCCGTAATGACCGCGAGGGTCGGATCGGCCCGATTCAGCGGTTCGCAGCCCTGATCCGTCACCCGCACCACGTCTTCGTAGCGAATGAGGCAGTCGCCCGCCACATAGATGGAGGGCTCCACCGTGAACGTCATCCCCGATGCGACCGGTGTCTCGTCTCCCACCTCGAGGAACGGCGGTTCATGGACATCCCGACCGATGCCGTGGCCGAGGCGATGAAACGGATCGTGCGGATAGCCGTGGGCGGCCAGAAAATCGCGAACGGTCGCGTCCACAGCCTGACACGGGATGCCCGGTCGCAGGGTCTCCATCCCCACACGCTGCGCCGCGGCCACGATGTCGTGAATGCGCCGATGGCGCGGGCTCACGCTGCCCATGTAGACGGTGCGGCCGAAGTCATTGGCATAGCCGTCCACCACACAACCGAAGTCCAATGCCACGATGGTGCCGGGATCCAATCGGGCGGATCCCGCCCGTCCCACCGCCTCGACGACCGGCGCCGCTCCGGGCCGCGACAGCATGACGCCGGTGACGAAGGAGGTGCCCTCACTGCCCGCGCGCACCAGACGGGCGTCAATCTCGCTGGCCACGTCCGCTTCCGTCATCCCCACCCGCATGACCGAGAGGAGCTGCTGATAGACCACGTCGACCACCTCCGCCGCCCGCCGCATGAGGGCAATCTCGTCGTCGCCCTTGATGGCCCGCATGGGAGCGATGAGCGGTTCGGCATCTACCCAGGGACCCCCAATGGCACCGGCCAGCTCGACCAGCAGGCGAGCCGGGGCGCGCTTGCCCACCGCCACCCGGCCCCAATGGCGCTCTCGCACCCACGCCTCGACCGGACCGGTCGGTCGAGGGATCTCGGGCAGGACCAGAAGATCCAGGCGGGACTCTGTTCCCAGGTCCGCCCCCGCGGCTTGCAGCTGGTTTTCCACATAGTGCCGCAGCACCCAGGGCACGACGACCCGAATCCCCTGGCGGGAAATCCAGGCGCCATAGAGCCAGTCGCCGTACTGATAGTCATCCGTGGCGTGGGCGCGCTGGCGCCGTACGCCCAGAACATACTCCAAGTCCCCGGAAGGCGGCAGAAACACCGCATCGATGCCGGCCTCCTCCATCGCCTGCCGAAGCCGTGCGATTCGCTCCCTCGACGGCAAGTGGTCACCCCCTTCTCTGTTCACGCCCGACCTCCGGCGGAAGGCCCGGAGCGAATCTGCTGGCGGAGCGCATAGATGGCCAGCTGCGTCCGATCCGCCAGAGACAACTTTTGGAGCAGACTCGAAATGTGCGCCTTCACCGTTCGCACGGTGATGGTCAGACGCTGCGCGATCTCGGCATTGCTGAGCCCTTCCGCCACCAGGTTCAGCACCTCGCGCTCGCGGGGGCTCAGGTCACTGCCGCTCAGTTGGCGCAGGGCCTGCACGGCTCCCGGGTCCAGCACCTGCTGGCCGCGCGCCACCGTCCGGATGGCATCCAGGACGCCGTCGGCGGAAGCCGCTTTGAGCAGATACCCGTCCGCGCCCGCGGCCAGCGCCGGCTCCACCAAATCGCCCTCCGTGTAGCTGGTGAGCAGCAGCACACGGCAGCGCGGAGCCGCCACCTTGAGCTGCGGCGTCACTTCCACGCCGTTCTGGTCCGGCAGCATCATGTCCAGCAGCACCACGTCCGGCTGCAGCCGCGCCGCGGCGCGGACGGCCTCCGGCCCGGTTCCGGCCTCGCCCACCACCACCAGATCCGCCTGGGTGGCAATCAAAGCCGCCAATCCCTGCCGCACCACCGCGTGGTCATCCACCACCAGCACGGAGACCGCCATGTCACCCATCATCCTTCTCAACCGTCCGGTCGGTCCAACGCACCTCGACGACGGCGCCCGCGCCGGCCTGGCTCTGAATTCGAAGCTGAGCGCCAATTTCCATCGCGCGTTCGTGCATGCTGGACAGCCCGACATGGGCAACGGCGGCCGCGGGATCGAAGCCGCGGCCATCGTCCTCCACGCGCAGCACGGCCCCCGCCAGACCCTGCTCCACCTGAATCCGGAGGTGCGTCGGGACGCCGTGCCGCACCGCGTTTGACAGCGCCTCCTGGGCGATACGGAAGAGCGCGTCCTCCACCGCCATGGGCAAGCCCAACCGCTCCTCCGCGCTCAGTTCAGTGGCGATGCCGTGCCGCTCCTGCACCTCGTTCAGCAGAGCGGCCAGGGCGGACCGCAAATCCTGCCCGCCCAGCTCCACGGGCCGCAGCGCGCGGATAAGGCCGCGCATGGTGGCCTGGGCGCGCCGCGCCGCCTCTTCCGCTTGGACCAGCTTCTGCTTGGCGTCGGTGAATTCCTCCGGCAGCCCCTGGCGAATCGCGCCCACCAGCATGGCGACGGCAAACAGCTCTTGGCTGACGGTGTCGTGCAGCTCCCGCGCCAAGCGCTGGCGCTCTTCCAGAATCGCCAGGCGCTCCGCACGCTGCGCCAGTCCGGCTCGTTCTTCGGCCAGTCGGCGAAGCGCGTCCATTTGGTCGGTGAGCGACGCCGCCATGGCGCTCAACTGGCGCATCAGGTACCGGAGCTCGCCGGTCCCTTCCTCGGGCAGCCGCGCATCCCATTGACCCCGGGCCAGCACGGCCGCATAGATGGCAATGTCACGCAGGTCGCGTTTAAGCGGCCGCGCCAGCAGAAATCCCATCAAGCCCCCCAGCAGGGCCCCTCCGCCCGCCGCCAGCGCCGTCGTCGACCACCCCGCGCCGGCGAAGAGTGCGGTGGCTACGGCGGCGACCGCTCCGATGACCGCACCGAAGCCGCCGATCTGCCAATCGATGCCCAGAACCGTCCCGTCCGGCCGACCCGTCCCACGCGCGTCCGGCATCGCTCAGAACCGCTGAACGGTGACGTCGCCCACCGTGAGATGTGCGTAGATGACCACGCGGCGCCGCGCCGTCTCAAACTCGGGACTGCGATAGAAGAGCCGTCGCCCCAGCCCGTCGGCGCGCTGCCCAAACACGCGCACATCGCCCACCGACGCCTCTCCCACCACGCTCACCGCCAAATCGCGAGGCACAAGGACGGTGATGTCGCCGATGAAGCACGAGACGTCCAAGGTGCTTTCGCCATCCGGAAAGTGCATGTCGGCGAGATCGAGGCGCACATCCCCGATGAGATGGGAGAGGCGGCGGCTGGCGGGATTGCGGCCGCCGTCCGTCCAGCCCGCCGAGTCCTGGTCGCCGATGCCGAACCGGCCCATATCCCAATCGCCATGCCCCGGCCGACGCCACAGGAGACTCAGGCCGCCGGCCAGCACCACCACCGCCCAAAAGACGGTCCAGCCGTCAAAACGGCCGAGGTGCAGGTGACTGGCCAGGAACGCGCCGGCCACCAAGAACACCACGAGGTAGAAGAACGCGCCGCGACGGCCCCGCACCAGTCGATGGATCACGCCCCCCACGCCCAAACCCATGAACAGCACCGGCCAGTACACGTCAATAAGGCGACCGACCGGCGCTTTCGTCAGCCCCAATCCATAGACTGCGAGCGTCGCGCCCCAAGCCAAGAGACCGAAGCCTGCCAGCCAACGGAATTCCGCGTCGCCGGACCGAATCCTCACAGCCACCACCACCATCTGACGCCGACCAGCATCACCACAGCCAAACCGATGACGACCGCGGCCCAGACCAGACTCCCCATATGCAGGCCCGGCACCCGTACATTCACCAGAGTCAGCACGGCACCCCCGGCCAGCAGCAGGCCATAGAAGCCCGGCCCACGGCCCCATGTCCGCCCGAAGAAGAGGCCCGCCAAGCCGAACAGGGCAAAGGGCACCGGCCAGTACACGTTGAACACGTCGCCGAACGCCGAGTGAGTCAACCCCAAGCCGGACAGCGCCAGAGACACGCCCCACACCACCAGGAGGCTCGCGACCACCAGACGGATGACGTCCAGACGGCCCGGCCGATGCCCGTATCGCCCTTGCTGCCGCATCCGCATGTCCCGCTCCTTTCTCCCGTGACGAACCCACACCCGGTGGAGCCCCGCACCGACCCGTCGACCGCGCCGGTCCCGGCCCGTCCCGCCTTTCGGCACCCTCATTCGCCAGTCCCCGCCGGGTGGGTCGCCGACGTCTAATAGTGGCCCAGAATCCCGCGGGCCCGGGCCAGCCGATCCGCACCCTGGAACAGGATGCCCCCGGCCGCAAAGACGAGGACCATATTGACCAGCGCCTCAATCCATACCCAGGACAGCGGATGACTTCCTCCGTTCAAAATCTGACGCAGCAGCGCCACCTCGGCCGTGAACGGGACCACCATCGCGACCCCGTGCCAAAACCAACCCGCCAAGGTGGTGATGGGGGCCAAAATGACAAACAGCAGGAGAAACTGCACAATCTGCAGGATCTGGCCCACGCGCTTGAGGACCAGTGCCACGGCCGCCACCACCAATCCCAGACCCCAGGCCGTCACCACCACCATCAACACCGGCAGCAAGGCCAGCGGCGACCAGGCAAACTGGACGTGCGTCAACAGAATGAGACCGGCGATGACCAGCGCGGACGGCACCAGAAAACCGGCGATGGCCATGACCGCCCGCACCAGAAAAATCCACACCGACGCCCACGGCGCCAGCATCACCTGTTCCAGAGTCCCGTTCTGGGCCTCGTTCTGAATGGACCAGCCCATGTCGCTGGTCGCCGTCATCATCAGCATCCAGACACCGTACCCCAGGACCACCGTGGCCAGCCGACCGCTGCCGATGGGGGAATTGGTGATGTACCGCGCTCCGTAGAACAACCCGGCAAAAATGAGGAACATGGTGGCCATGGCGGAAATGGTGTCCACGGGGTATCGCACCATCTCCGCCACCATGCGCCGCCACTCGGCCGTCAGCAGAGCTGTCATGACCCTTTGCCCTCCATGACTTCTCGAAAGACCTCCGCCAAGTCCGCCTGGTGCCGTTCCACGCGCAGGAGCGGGTGCGGCGCCAGCCGCTCCAGGACCCGGTAGATGACCGTGTCGGTCGATGACTCCAACGTCAGGTGCAACGTATCGGGTCCCGTCACGGCCACCGGCAGACCGGCCAGTCTCCGCTCAATGTCGGACGGCCATGGCGCCGCAGCCCACACGGTGGCCACAGGTCGCGAATATTGCGCCAAGACGGCCGCAGTCGGCCCTTCCAACACCAATTCGCCCTCGCGCACGATGGCCACCCGATCACTCAACTCCTGCGCGACATCCAGCTGATGGGTCGTGAGCAGGATGGCGGTGCCCTCTCCGGCCAACTCACGCACCATCGTTTTGATGCCCAAGCTGGACTCCAGATCCAGACCCAGGGTGGGCTCGTCCAGCAGCAGCACGCTGGGCCGATGCATCAAGGCCTGGCACAGTGCCACTTTCTGCTGCATGCCGCGCGACAGGGTTTGCACGGTGTTGCGGGCCCGCGCCGTCAGGCCGACGCGCTCCAACAGCGCGTCGGCCCGGCGTCGGGCCTCTCGCGGCGGCACACGCCGCAGCGAGCCCCAGTAAAGGAGATTCTCGCGCACGGTAAGTCGCCAATAAAGGTTTCGGCTGCCTTCCAGGACTGCGCCCAACCGGGCTGTGGCCCAACTGCGCGCGGTCCCGAGGGGTCTGCCGTCGATGGCCACCCGCCCGGCATCCGGACGGATCAAGCCGGCCGCCATCTTGATGGTGGTCGTCTTGCCGGCGCCGTTGGGACCAAGAAACGCCAACACTTCGCCCGCCGCCACCCCGAATGTGATGCCGCGCACCGCCATAACTCGTCCGGTGCGCGTCTGAAAGCTCTTGGTCAAGTCGGCCACGTCCAGCGCCTGCGCCACAGCCCGCGCCTCCCCTGTCGCCGGGCTCCCCGGGATTGGGCCCCCGACTCCTCCACCATAGCCGATCGCGAACGCCCCGCCATGGTCCCTCGGAACACGGTCCCATTGTCCTGCAGATCCATTGCGGATCCGTTCCCGGGCCATCGTTTACATCATTCGAAACGTATGATACTGTTCGAGCGGAGGGATGGCATGGAGACGGCACTGGATCGCGCCCGCGATATGCTGGTCCACGCGCTGGGCCGGCAGAGCGCCTTTTGGGGCGTGGGCAAGATAACCGGTCAGCTCTACGCCGTCCTATACCTGGCAGAGCGTCCCCTGTCTCTGGAAGAAGCCGCCCGGGCCCTCGGCGTGACCAAGGGGAATGTGAGCGTATCCATCCGTACCCTGGAGCAACTGGGCATGGTGCGTCGCGACTGGCACGCCGGCGACCGGCGCGTCTTTTTTGAGGCGGAAGCGGACTTCTGGGTCATCGCGCAACGACTCCTGGAGCGCCGCCAGCGTCCTGAATTCGACGCGTCCTTCGCCATGGTGGAAGAGAGCCTCGCCCTGCTGGAAGAAGCGCCGGACGCTCCGGACATCCGGCATGCGCGCAGTCGCGTCCAAGCCCTAAAGGCGTTCTATGACGAGCTGGACGCCATCGTGGCCGCCATCCTGGCCATGGAACCCAGACGGTTGTCCTGGCTGACGCGCGTCGCGCGTCGCTGGACCGCTCGCCGGCATTCCGACCGCACCCTGTCCAAACGGGCAGCTGCGCGCGGCCAGGGACGGCGGGAGACCCGATAAGGGACGGCGGGCGGCACAGACGAAGCCGTACCGAGAAAGGTTGGTGGCGATATGGTCTGCGTCATGGACGTCGCCGGCGCCATGGCGCCAGCGATGAGACCCCCGGGAGCTCGGGGCGGTTGCCCCGTGCGCACACGGTGGCCGCACCGGGTCGACGACACCGCACCGGCACAGCGGTCCGTGGTGACACCTTGACGCGGGGCGCTTGGTGGTTGGTCTGGGCGATGGTGGCCGATGCCTTGTTCTTTGCGCACCTGGTCCACTCGATTGTCCTGGCGGGGGACTTCGCGGCCGCCATCATCGTTGCGGTCGCGTACGCGGCCACCAAATCCCGGCTCGACGAGCACCCCGTGATGCGAGCCGTGCTGACCGCCGCCTTGATCCTGGTGGTCCTGGGCACCGCCGTCATCAACGACTTCACGTCATTGTCTCTCTGGGTGTTGCCGGCCATCCTCTGGCGACCGTATGCCCCCGCGCCCCGGCGCATGGCGGCCGTAGCCGCCCTATGGACGCTGCAGGTGGCGGCCCGTTGGGTATTGCTGCCGCTGGCTCCCGTCAACGGGGCCTCGAACGCCGCCGTGGTCGTTCCCCTGATCGTGGGGCTCGGCGTCGCGGGCATGCTGACCTGGGGCCTTCGCGGCCCCAATCGCACCCGTATGGCTCCCTAAAACGCGCAGGCCAGCGGCGGACCCGTCCACGTCGGTCCTATCCGGGCAGAGTCGCTCCCGGCACCACCAGCAACCGGCGGGCCACGACGTCCGGCACCGTGGTGAGAGCGCCCCCGGGCGCGCCCAACGCAATGCCCTCGGGGCTTCGCCCCATGATGGTGATCTGGCGGCCCGGCAGCAGCTCATGCTCTTCCACCCAATGCAACAGGGGTTCCAACCCTTCCAGCTGTTCGAAGATGCGATCGATCCGCGCCGGGCCCTCCAGCGCCTCAACCAAAGGCACGGCCTCCACGATGTGGGGTATCACCCCGTCTTCGTCGGGGATGGGATTGCCGTGCGGGCAGGTGCCCGGAGCGCCCAGGTCGCGCCACAGCGCTTCGGTCACCACCGGAGACATCGCATGCTCCAATCGCTCCGCCTCCCGGTGGGCTTCCACCAAGCCCAACCCCAGGCGATCGGCGAGCCACCGCTCCAGCAGACGATGGCGGCGGACCACCAACCCCGCTTGACGCCAACCCTCGGGGGACAGGCGGATGACGGGAGTCCGCGCCACCACCATGCCCGCCTCTTCCAGACGCCGAAGACCCTTGGAGACGGTGACGGCCGACACGCCCAGGTATTCGGCCACTCGGGCCGCTCTCACCTCCTCGCCCTCGGTGCTCAGGACGAAAATCGCCTCCAGGCAGGCTTCCGACCCGGGCAGTTCGGGACTGCTCAGGCCGCGCTCGGCGCGGTGGTATCCACTCGGTCTGGGGACGTTTTTGTCAGAATCCATGCCACACCCCCCACGATCTCCCTTGGCCGCTCGGCAGCGTGGTTGCCCGGCAAGGCGCCGATGGAGCCGGCGGACGCGATCCGGCCCGTCAGCCGCCTTCTCCCGGTATTGTCGCATACTCGGTCATCCGCCGGTGTCCAGGCTTGACGCGGAGGGACCGGGGAGCCAGCATGGAGACGACGGGTCGGGTCCCGTCCGAGGGAGGCTTGGATCTTTGGACCAGCAGAAAAGCACCCTGTGGCTTCATCCGATGGACGCCGACGGCGGTGGCCCGATACCGGCCGGACTGACGGTGCCCTGATGCCGGACCAGACCGCCCGGGATCCGCGCCATCACTGCGCGACCTGTATGCATATCGCCCACGTCGCGACGCCCGCCGGCACATTCTTTCGCTGTCAGAGACTGGGGTGGCGCACGGAGCCGCGCTATCAGTTCGCCTGCTGGGTGGAGCGCCCGGCCAGCCAGAAAATGCCTCGACTCCAAGAATCCAACGACACCGACCGTGCGGCGCAATGATCTAAGCGGATTCTCGTCGGCATGCGAACCGCTGAACCCGGACGCTTGTCAGTGCGAAATATGGCGAGATCGCGACCAGATTCCCCGTGGTCGCCCACAGTGCCTGAAATCACGGCATTCTTGGCTTTGCGCTCGCTTTCTCCCCGCGGTATCCAATAACTGGGCTTAGCACTCAAGCAACGAGAGTGCTAGCAACTTTGGGAAATCGGAGGGATGGCTTATGACACTCATGGACAGCTTGGCCGACTTGACCCGCCTCGGGCAGTCGCTGATGGACCGCGTCGATGGAGTCGGGGTCGAAGCAATGGGTCGCACGGTCAACCCGATTCCCTTTGATTTGGCGGAAACGCCGGACGCCCTGGTGATCTACGCCTACTTGCCCGGGTTCCGACAGGAGGATGTCCGTGTGGAGGTGCGCGACCACCGACTGGCGGTGGAGGCGGAGCGTCATCTGCCCTCTCGCGAGGATTTGTCCTGGCTACAGGTGGAAGCGCCCTATGGAACCTTCCTCCGCACCATCAGCCTGGGCCCGGGCATCGTGACGGACCGCATCGAGGCCGCCTGGCATGACGGTGTGCTGACGTTGCGCCTGCCCAAGGCGGAGGACGCGCGGCCGCGCCGGATTCCGATCCAAACCGCGGAGCGGCCCGCGCTGGAGAACGGATCCGCGTCGGCGTGAAATCCCGCCGGCAATGGTCCGTCGTTGGAAGCTGGCATCAAGGAGGGGCGGCTCGCTTGAATGAGCCGCCCCTCCCTTTTGGGCGCACGCCGCCTGCCCCGGGCCCGACGCGGGGCCGCCCGCTGGAATCCATCCGCCGTCCCGCCTGCTGATCCGATCATCGCGTCTTCGAGACGGTCATCACCGCCAAGGACGCTCACAGCAGGAGGACCGCCCATCCGGTGGTCCTCCAAGATAAGTGCGCGAACCGCGCGCCGCGGCTACTTCCGGGTGGGAACCGGACAGGTCTGAATGCCCACCAACCGGTACAGAGCACAACGGCCGGTGAGGCCCGTGATGAACGACACGGCACCGACAATGCCAAAGATCCAGACGCCCGCGACCCCACCCACGTGTACGTAAGCCAGGTATCCAAGGACCAGCCCCAACACCACCCGAATCACACGGTCTGTGGTTCCTTCGTTGACTCGCATCTTCGGTTCCTCCTTCTCAGTCTCCGATAGTAGTTACGTTGATAACTCCTAAGGAGAGTGTACAATAGAAGTCGGAGGGTGACAAGAGGTATGGCACAAAATGCTGTGGACGGATTGAAGCAGGTGGGGTGGTCGGAATTGGAGGCGCGGCTGTACGTCGCGATTCATGAGTCGCCGGAGCCGTTGACCGGCTATCAGTGTGCGAAATTGGCCGGCGCGCCCCGGCCCAACGCCTACCCTGCCCTCCAGCGCCTGGTCCGGCGCGGCGCCGTGCTGGAAATTCCGGAAGGGTCCCTGACGCGCTATCGGGCCGTCTCCTTTGCTGACCTGAAGCAGAGCCTGCTGGCCAACATCGAGACGGTCTTGGATGAGGCGGATCGGGACCTGGAGGCGCGGCCCAAACGGCCCCAACTGGCCTTGGCGCATGGAGACGGGGCCCTGGTTCAGCAGGGCCGCGCGCTCATCGAGTCCGCGCGCCAAACCTTAGACGTCGGTGCCTCGGCCGGCACCGTGCAGATCCTGCAGCCGGCGCTGCAGGCGTGCCATGCGCGCGGTGTGCAGGTCACCTATTACTGTTTTGACGGCTGTCCCGCTCCGGGCTGCGGCGTGTGCGTCAACCCCATCCCCGTCCGGCCCGGACCGTTTGAAGTTCACGGCTGGCTCACTCTGCTGGCCGATCGACGGACCGTCCTGATGGCGACCGGGGTCCACCATACGCCGGATCTGCTGATCGCGGACTTGCCGCCGCTGACGGAGACGGTGACCACTCTGTTTTCCCGCGTCGCCCGCGACGTCAGGCCGGAAGCCGAGGCCGCCGAACCGTGCGCCGATAAATCCGCTGAGGCGCGGGTCAACGCGCTGCCGTCTTGACATCCTCGCTGCGCCCGGCCCAAGCCCGCTTTGACGCCGACCCGACCAAGGCAGCGCGCTCGCCCGGCCTGCCGGCCAGCGTACGGATCGCCCCTTCCGGAATGGAACCAACGGCCCTTCCCGTAAGCTCATCGCGGTCATACGATGGCGGAGGAGCCGGGTGGACCGGTCAATCCGGATGGTACCGGGTGGTGGAGGGTCATGGGCGGGCAGGAGCGGTCGGCGCAAGATTCCGGTCAACCGTTGCACGTCAATCAAATCGGTTTGGCCGCTTACTGGTTTTCGCTCAACTTCCAGACCGCCGCCCTCATCACCATCGTGATTCCAGAGACCTTGACCCGCTTGGGACCCGCGGATCGCACGGCTCACCTGGCTCGGTTGGCCGCCCTCGCGGCGGTGGTGGCCATGATCGTGCCTCCGCTGGTGGGTATGGTCTCCGACAAAATCCGTTCGCACGGCGGCGCCCGCCGTCCCCTGTTGATCGTCGGCACCCTGATCAATATGGGTGGGCTCTATGCCGTCATGCAGTCGCGGGTGCTCCTCACCCTGACGATCTCGTTTTTGGTGGCCCTGGTCGGTCAGAGCGTCGCCACCGCCGCCTATCAAGCCATGATGCCGGAGGTGGTTCCCCGCGAGCGATGGGGACTGGCCTCCGGCTACATGGCGGTCGCCAGCCTGGCCGGTACCGTGGCGGGATTGGCCACGGCCGGAGTGGAGGCGCCCGACATCGTATACTGGGCGATGGCCGGGACGGCGGGCGCTGGCGCGCTCTACACATCCGTCACTGTCCGCGAAAGGCCGGTCGCGCCGAATGCCGACCGGCCCCGCGTGCAAGTCCAGGATTGGCACCGATTTGGCTGGGTGTTTGCCGGCCGTTTCTTTATGATCTTTGGCCAGACCATCCTGATGACCTTCGTGCTGTACTTCTTCCAGGACGTGCTGCACGTGCGCCGTGCCGCCGGCGGGACCGCGCTGGTGGCCGGTCTGGCGCTGGTCGGGGCGGCCGTCTCGGCGTTTTGGATGGGACGGGCGTCAGACCGCACAAACCGGGCCACCGTCGTGGCGTGGGCGGGATTGCCGATGGCCATCGCGGCGGCGGGCTTTGGGTTCTTCCCGCATCCCACCGTCATCCTGGTGTTGGCGGTGCTGTGGGGCCTTGGCTACGGCGCGTTCCTATCGGTCGACTGGGCCTTGGCCCTCGACTCGATTCCGGATTTGGCCAACGTCGCTCGAGATCTCGGACTGTGGGGCATTGCCTCCAACCTGCCCGCCGTGGCGGCCCCCCTCGTGGGCGGGTGGATTCTGGCGGCTTACGTCAATCCGGATGTCTCCTATCGCGTGCTGTTCATGTTGGCCGGAGCCAGCTTCGGGGCCGGATCGTTGGCCGTGCTGGGCATCGGTCAGACACGGCGGGCGGCGGCGCTGTCGCAATGGTTCTTGGTGTTCATCGTGGCCGCCATGCTGCGTGTCTATGTCGGCATCGTCTATCGCGTGCGAGTAACGGGCAGACTTCCCCGGGACCGGGGCGGCATCCTGGTGGTGGGCAATCATCAGCACGACCTGGAAGGCATGGTCATCCCGGCCTGGGTGTTTTGGCAAAACCCTCTCCCCGGCCCCGTCGCCTCGGCGGCCTCCCGCCGCCTGTTTGAGCCCGGCTTTCTGGCCACCCGGGGTCCGCGGGGGCTCGGCCGCTGGCTCACCCCGGTCAACCTGGGCCCGATCCTGTCCGCCCTCGGCGTTCATCCGATTGAGGATCACCCCTTGGCCCGTCCCCCTTCCAGCTGGGCTTATGAAGTATTCCGGCGTCACGGCAACCTGCCGGTGGCGGAGGTCTTCACGCCGGAATGGCGGGAGCGGATGTCGCTGCCGCCCGAGGCCCGGCTGTCGGACCTGTGGCGGATGGGCCGCCGGCCCCAGGAGGAACCGTTTGTCTCTCACCGCCGTCTCGCGCTCCCTTACCGACGGGAGGTGCGCTGGCAAGTTCGCCGCCAGGTCGACGCCGACTTGGACGCGCTGGCCGGAACCTTGGACCGCGGGATCACCCTCTATCTCACCCCGGAGGGCAAGATGACCGAAACCGGCGGCTTGGGGCGCTTTCGAGCCGCGTTGGACCGCCTGGTTCCCCACGCCCGCAGCGTCTGGGTGGCGGCCAGCGCCTACGACCCCTGGTCCTACCACCGATTGGCCCTGTTCACCCGGTTCGTCGCGGTGGAGCCCGGCGTGTCGCTGCGGGACTGGCTGCTGGCGAACCGGCCCGTCACCGTGAGTCAGGTGCTGGCCGCGGCGCTCGTGGCCCGCCCGGACGGCGGGACGGTGCGGGACTTGATGCAGGCCGTGGTCCGCGCCAATCCGGCACCGCTCGGCGTGGTGACCACTTTCGAGCAAGCCGACCTGCGCGACGCGGCGGAACGTGCGCTCCGGCGTCTGGCGGACAAAGGCGCCGTCATCGTGCGGGGACCTCTCTGGCGGCCCGGTCCGGACCGGTGGGACGAGCGTTTTCCGCATGTGCCCGACCTGGTCCAGGCCCAAGCTCGGCAGCTCCGGGACACGCTGGCCGCACGCGAACGCGTGGACGGCGCGAGGGCGGAGACGATCGCCCGGCCGTCGGCGCAAGGTGGCGATCCTCCCGGCTCGCACGCCCAAACGGGCGGACTCCGTCGGGACGCCCGCATGCCGCGACCCGCCAACCGGTAGGCCGTCCGGAACACTGCTTGAGGCCCGGGCAGACTAGACGAACCGCCTTGCCCGAGGACCGCTCGGGCGGCGCCCGTTCGGTCTCGGGTTAGTAGAGGAACGGGAACATCCGCCAGGTATGCTGCTGATAGGCGCGGTAACGATCGCCAAAGATGTCCGTCAGCACCGCCTCTTCCACCCGGATGCGCTGGCCGAATCCCACGAGCGCCAACCCGGCCATGACCAGGACGGCAGCCCAGTTGTGCAGCGTGAGGGCCGCTCCCACCAACGCCAGCCAGCCTCCGCTGTAGGCCGGATGACGCAGCCATCGGTAGGGGCCCGTCTCGACGACGCGCTGATCGGGCCGCACCCGGACGCGCAGGCTGAACTCCCGGCCCAGCACACCCATGGCATAGTAGCGAAGGCCGATGCCAAACGCCATCAGGCCAACGCCCAGCCAGCCGACAGAGGCGGGCAGGCGAGCTCCCCCGACGAAGGCGGCCGCCAGCCAAGCCCCGAGGGCACCCAGCCCGACGAAGACCCCCACGCGCCAGAAGGATCCTCGGTCCTGCCCCGCCTCGCCGCCCCGCCGAGCGGCCGCCATGCCCACCTCGGCCATGATCCAGCCGAAAGCCATCCCGGCCGCCACCTGAGCGGCCATCGTCATCGTCATGCCCTCTCCGCTCCCGCGGCACCAGTCTCGCCGCGTCCACACCGCGCCAATCAACGGGGCCAGTCGCGCGGGACATCCCACCCCGGCCGTTTGGTCGCTCACCGGTCAGCGGGACGCCATGCGTCCGGCCACGAACCCAAGGGATGATGCGCCGCCTGGTCGAGAAGAGCCTCCACGCGGCCGCGGAGCGCCTCGACCTTGTCGGCGGTCACGGTCACACGCCCCGCCCCCACCATCCCCAGATACTCCACGGCGACAAACAGTTTGGCTGCGCGAATATCGCGGGTCAATGCGGCAATGTCCCAGGCCCCACCGAAAACCCAGGCGGCCCGGTACCGTGCGGCGAGGACGCGATACGGGCTGTCGTCCAGGGGCAGCCCGGGCAGGCTGATGGCGAGATCCACCGCCGGATGGCCGACCCCGGCCCGCTCCCAATCGAGCAGCACGGGAACGCCGTTGTGCCGACGGCGCCAATTCGTCGGATTGGGGTCGCCCGACAAGACAGTGAGCGGTGTAAACAACGCCGCCATGCCCGACCGCACCGCCTCCATCCGCTGACGCACCGAAGGCCGCTTGACCTCGGGCCAAAGCTCCGCGGCGGCGACGCTCAGCGACCGGGGCCATGCCGGCACGTACGGATCCGGAGTCAGGGCGGGTCCGCCCCATCCGCCCTGATGCAGGCGCGCCAGCGCAGCCACCGGCTCCCCGCCCAAGTCGTGCCCGGTCCAAGGCCACGGGCTTCGTACATACTCCAGCATCACCCACCGGCCGCCATCCGCCCCTCCGTGCGCATAGCAGGCAGGAATGCTCACGCCCCAACACCGAAGCGACTCGGCTCCCGTGGCATACAGCTGGATTTCCCGCAGCGGCGCCGGCACTTTGAGGACCGCCGCGCCGCGCTCGCCCACGATGGCGGCCACGCGCGCGCCGGTCTGCCCGCCGGCCAAATCCTCAACCCGCCGAACGCGGCCGACCCGGTCCGACAGCACTGCCCGAACAGCCTCCGGCCACCAACCGAGATCCGGAGGCGTCACGGTCCGAGATAGGTGCGCAGCTCCACCTGATGGCCGTCCGGATCCTGCACGTACACGGACAGACCCTCGCCCCGCGCGCCCCAACGCCGCGCCACCTCGCCATGCGCCCAACCGCCGGCGTCCAGCGCCGCCACCATCTCGCCCGCGGGCACATCCACCTCCACGCAGAAATGATTGGGTCCGGGACCGGGGTGCGCGCTCAGAAAAAGATCAATCAGGAGCGCGCCCACCCGTACCGAGGGGAATCCCACCTCCCCGGCTCGATAAGCATCCAGCCGCTCCGGCTCCAGACCCAGGAGATCATGGTAGAACGCCAACGAACGATCCACATCCGCCACTTCCAACACGAGATGATCCAGCGCCACGGCCTTCACCCGGCACCTCCCCGTCTTGCGCCCCGATTGCGCCTCAATAGCGGACCGCGGGATCCGCGCCTCCGGTGACCGCCACGACCTCGCCCGTCATGGCCGCCGCCCGGGGCGACGCCAGAAATGCCACCACATCCGCCACCTCGTCCGCGGTCACCAACCGTCCGAGCGCGTGATGCGAAGCGTAACGCGCCAGCACCTGCTCCATGCCGACGCCCTTTGCCGCCGCCTCCCGTTCCATCCGGTCGCGGACGGCTTCCGTCAGCGTGAGCGCCGGATACACGGCATAACACGTGATGCCGTCACGCCCGTAGGCCATGGCCAGTGTCTTGGTCATGTGCGCGACGGCGGCGTTGCGGATGCCCGCACTCACCGCCCCGGCGACCCGCGCCGCATTGCCGCCCAGACTGATGATGCGCCCGTATCCCGCGGCTCGCATGGGCAAGACGGCCGCCCGGCTCATCCGCCAGTATCCCAGCACCTTTTCCTCAAAATCGCGGCGAATAAGATCGTCATCGATGTGCTCCGGATCCTCCGGCTCGTCACCGCTGACGCGGGCGCCGCAGTTGACCAGGATGTGCAGACCGCCGAACTGCCGGACCGTCTCCTCCACCGCCCGGGCACAGTCTTCCGGACGGGACATGTCAGCCACCACGCCCCATACCCGTCCCCCGGTCTCCTCCGCCAAATGGGCCACCGCCGCGGCGTTGGCATCCCGGTGACGACTCACCACGGCCACGGATGCCCCCTCGGTGAGCAGCACGCGGGCCACCGCTCGGCCGATGCCGCGACTCCCGCCGGTGACCAGCGCGGGGCGGCCGGCCAGATTCAAATCCATGCGACGAAGCCCTCCCGATATTGCGCGGGCGGCCTCAGTCGGCTCCCCGACTCTGCTGAGCCGCCGTCCTACTGCAACGAGGAATTTTGGCTCACAATGCCGAGGGCGTTCCAATTGAGGGCCCACACTTCTTCGTCATTGCCGGCCAAATCAAACCGAAACACGGCGCGATGCGTCGTGGGATTCATATCGACCCCGTAGATGCTGTTGTTGGTGGAGACGGCCAATTGACCTGTCCGCAAGTTGGATGCGCCCGGCAGATGTCCGACGTCGATTTCGCCCCCCGCCAAGAGTCGGCGCAGATTCACCGTCATCACCACCACAAATTGATAGCGCCCGCCGGCAATGCGCCGCCAGGTGACTTGGGCCGGGTATTGCTCAAGACGGCAGGGGACCGTTCCCGTGGCGGCACACATCGCCTGGCCCAGGGTGTCTGCGGCGCCCGCGGGGACAAAACTGAGAAACGCGCGCTTCGCCAGCGCGGTCGTGAGGGTCACCGGGGCCTCGACCGTGTTCAGAACCGGTGTGGGCCGTATGGCGCCTTTCGGACTGTGACGCGCCTCCACCCGCATGGCGAAGAGAGCGGCCGCCGCCACCGCGATCAAGGCCAGCGACAGCCAGAAGGCAAACCCGGGATGGGTCAGCCGAAACCGAAGGGACCCGCTGTTCGTCCGCATCGCCATGGGCCTCGCCTCCCGCGGCCGGCGCCCTCATCCTAGCATCCGGACCCCCCACCGCCAAGATCGCACGCCGGCCGCTCTTCTATCCTCAGGTGCCCGCGGGTCGCCCCGGCACACGGGGGTAGGCGCCGGGAGGTCCGCCGCGTCAGGCGGCGGCCAGCCTTTCCAGCGCCTCGGCGCGCTTTCGCGTTTCCTCCACGCCGCGGGCAATCAACGTCGGGATTTGCCGAAAGTCGGTGAGGCCCATGCCGGTGACGGGGATGGGAATCTCCACCCGGGGAATCCCGTAACGCTCCGCCACCAGATGACGGCGGACCCAGGAGGAGTCATTCAACAAAAGGTTCAAGCTGGCTCCGGCAGTGGTGATGATGTGGGGCGGGTCGCGGGGATCCGTGAGGGCGGCCCCGCGGTCGTCGATGTATACACCGATGGCGCGGGTCGCCCCCGCCATCACCGCCACATCCAACGGATAGTCATCCATCACGCCGCCGTCCACCAGCCAATGGCCGTCGAGGAAGACGGGCCGGAACAGACCGGGCACGGCGGTACTGGCCGCCATGGCGGTCACAATCGGCACATCCACCGGCCAGGACTCCACTTTCAAGGCATCTCCCGACAAAGAATCCTCCTGCAGCGGCGGGCCAAACACCATCACCCGCCGGGCGGTCAGTGACGTGGCCGTGATATAGCACGGTCTGGGCGCGGTGCGCACGCTGAGCCGGCCAATCAGCGTTTCGGCCTTGCGCAGCAGGGGTTCCGGGTTCATCACCCGGTCTGGCCAGTGGCCCCGGCGCAGGACCGACCGCAGCATGGCGCGCCAGTCGACCGGCACATCCCGCGCCGACAGGTCCAATGTCATGCGCGTCAGCACCGAAGACCCGTAGCCGGCTGCCCATACGCCCGCCACCAAGGACCCGGCGGATGTGCCCACGACCAGGTCCGGCACAATGCCCATCTCTTCTAAGGCCGACACCACACCGACATGGGCGGCTCCGTAAATTCCCCCGCCGGACAGCACGAGCGCCAGCATGGTTAGAGACTCTCCACGCCAAGCCAATGCCTGAGCCGCGGTTCCAGGGCCGAGTTGGCCACCACCGTGGCCCCCTGGCGGCGGGCGCTTAAAAATCGCTCGCGGTCCACGTGCGGGCCAAAGCCAAACAGCTGGTAGGGGCCGGACAGATGCTCCATGAGCTCAAAGGGTGCGTCCGCCAGATTGACCACGACATGCGTCGGCTGTTCGCGCTCAATCGCCTCCCGCGCCGCCTCCGGCGTCACCGACGCGTAGGGCACTCCGGCTCGCTGCAGCAGCGCTTCCAGGCGACTCTGAAACATGAGATCGCCGACGATGGCCAACACCTTCATGGCCGACACCACGCTCCTTTAACGCCGCGCTTGGACACCACCGAGCCACCGGACAGCGGTCACAGGCGGGGTTGCGTGCGTGACACACCGTCCGTCCGTGGAGGATGAGCCAATGATGCGCCGAAGACCACTGCCGCCTGGGAATCAGCGCCATCAAGTCCTGCTCCGTATGATCCGCGTCGCGCGCCTGCGACCAGCCCAAGCGGTGCGACACACGAAACACGTGCGTGTCCACCGCCAGCGCCGGCTCTCCAAACGCATTGGCCATGACCACGTTCGCCGTCTTGCGGCCCACGCCCGGCAGCTCCATCAGCTGTTCGCGGGTCATGTGGTCCGGCAGACTGCCCCCGTATCGATCCACCACCTGCCGTGCGGTTCGGGCCAGGTTGCGGGCCTTGGCGCGAAAGAGCCCACAGTCTTTAATACGCTCTTGAATCTCGTCCTCCGACAACGCCGCCAGACTCTCGGCATCCGGACGGTCGCGAAAGAGACGCGCCGTAATCAGGTTGACGCGCCGGTCAGTGCACTGGGCGGAGAGAATCGTCGCCACCAGAAGCTGCCAGGGCGTCTCGAAATTGAGCGCGCTGCGGGCATCCGGGTAGGCCAACGCCAAAGCCTCCAAGACGCGGCGCACCCGATACCGCGAAGGACCGCTCCGCTCAGAGGCTTTCGACGACATGCAGCACCCGTTCCACGTGACCCGCCACCCGCACGCGGCGAAATGCGGCTCGCACGATGCCGTCCTTGTCAATCACAAACGTGGAGCGTTCAATGCCCCAAGACTTCTTGCCATACAGCGTCTTTTCTTTGTAGACGCCAAAAATCCGGGCGGCCTGTGCCTCGGGATCGCTGGCCAGGACGAACGGCAACTGGTGTTTGGCCACAAATCGGGCATGACTGGTCAGTGAATCGGTGCTGACACCCACGACCGTGGCGCCCGCCTGCTGAAATTCCGCGTAGCGGTCCCGGAAGTCGCACGCTTCATTCGTGCAGCCCGGGCTCATGTCGCGCGGGTAAAAATAAAGCACCAGCGGGCGTCCACGCCAGTCGGACAGGCGCGTCGTCCCATGTTCCGTTTCCAACGCCACGTCGGGGCAGGGCTTGCCCACCTCGACGCTCACGGCCGTCTCTGCCGGCATGACATCCTCCTCGCCCGCCGGTGTTTCCCCCGATGTTGCACCGGGCACCCAACCAGGCTGACTTGCCTCCATTATACCGTGAACCTGGCGCCTCCCCGACGTGGAACCAGATGGCGGCGGCCCGCGTTATTCGTAGTGAATCCGGCCCGAACCCCGGGGCTGCCGCCGGACAGCGAGGGCCATCCCGGCACGATCGACCGATCGAGATCCCCGCTGCCGGAGGGCGGAGCCGGGTCGTTGGAGAAAGCGGGAGAGCATGCAGTCGTTGCCACGTTTCTGGCGCATCCACGCCGCCTCTTCGGGCGCCCGCCGCACCCGGCGTTGGGGTCGGCGCGGCCGGATTGCGGCCGCCGGCGGGCTGGGTGTCGCATGCGCCGGTCTGCTGCTGACGCGAATGGACGCCTGGCTCCGAGTGGGGCTGATGCTGGGACTGGCCATCGTCGCCCTGGCGATGCTGGCCCAGGACTGAAGCGCTCCATAGGTCCCCCGGGGGATCCCGCGTCCTTCGCCCGGGCCGCCGCAATCGCCTCCGCCGCTCGGCTAGCGGCCATAGGCAAGCCAGCCGGCCAATTCCCGCATCAGCCGAAGCCGCTCGCCGTATGCCATCGTGGCGCGCCGACTCGGGTTGGGGGCCAGAAATGCCTGGACACCGGCTATCCCGGCCTCCGCCACGAATCCCCACGGGACCGCCCGCGAGCGCGGGATGCCCGCATAGGCTCGATGGACATCTCGGCCCAGCAGGCACAGCACGCGCGGCCGCAGCTGCTGAATTTTCTGCCGCAGGCGCTCCGCGCCGGCCCGCATCTCGGCCGCCGTGAGATCCGACGATCCCGGCGTCACCCGGTCCACCAGGTTGGTCAGACCGATTCCATACAAGAGCAGGTCCCGATCCTCCTCGGGCCGCAGGCGGCGGGGCGTCAGTCCGGCGTCGTAGAGCAGGGGCCAGAAGTAGTTGCCGGGGCCCGCAAAATGATGCCCGGTTTCCCCGCTGACCCGGCCAGGGTTATAGCCCGCGAAGATTAGCGAAAGACCTTCGGCCAAGATATCGGGCACGGGTCTGGTGATCGTCCCCATCACCCGCCTCCTCACACAAACCTCCGGTCTGGCCAATCACCGCCCCGACCGTCCGGAGGCTCCGGTGTCCCCTCCCCGTTCCCATCCGGCCCCGCGCCGCACGGCGGTTTCCGGACCCCGGCGGCACACCGCCCGTCGCCGCCCCGGCCCGCCGAGCGCGATGACGCCGGCGAGCGGGATCGACCAGCGGGACGCTTGGCTCCCTCGCCGGGCCGTGCCATGAGCAAGGCTTTCATCCCTTTCGACCGGGTCGCGGCGGGTTCCTGCCGGGTCGGATACCGCCGAGGGTCATGAGCGCCGGATCCCACGCATAAGAGAGCAAACGATGAACCAGGGACCGTTTGGCCGTGATGCCGCGCTGGAAGCCGCCCGCCGCCTGCTGGGCGTGACGGGGGCCAGTTCCCCCCATGAGCTTCAAGCCGCCTACCATGCCCAAGTGCGCCGCGTCCATCCCGACCTGTTTGCGGGACAACCCGAGGCGCAGCGCGCGGCAGAAGAGCACATGAAGGATTTGAACGCCGCCTACCGGCTGCTGGTGTCCGCCGGACCGACTTCCCGCGACGCGCCCCCGGCGGCCCGTCCACCGGTCTGCCCCCGGCACGCGGCTGATATGGTCTACCGATGTGCCCGCTGCGGGCGGGCGGTCTGCGCGCGTTGCCTCACCGAAGTCGCGCGCGGTTGCCGCGCCTGTACACGATCCCGGGCGGCTTTTTCCGCAGCGGGCTGGGCGGTTGGGATCTGGGCGCCGCTTCTCGGCTGGGTCATCACCAACGGCGCCTTGGGCTGGTCGGCGGCCGATCTGGTCTGGGGCATTTGGGCCTACCTGGCGGGGCTGGGCGGGTGCGGACTCCGGAAGTTGGGATGGCGGGGCGCGGCCTGGCTGGGGATCTTTCCCGTGAGCCTCCCCCTAGCGGGCGCCTGGCAGCTGATGTCCGTGCTGGTGCCGCCGGCCGCCGCTCCGTTCCGCCGGCCGCGATAGCAGGCGGCATGCAGGCCGGCCGTTCAGCTCCGGGCTCTGCGACCGCCAACGCCCGCGACGCGACGCCCCACCACGGCGCGTCCATTCCCCGGACGACCGCGTTCGGATGGCGTCCCCCAGCCGAGGCGTGGCAGGGCGCCGCCCAAAACGTCGCGCGGAGCCTCCACGCCCGGCGGCGGCAGCACGCCGAGACACCAGGCCACTCGGAACCCCGGTCGCTTGCGACGGCGCATCGCGTCGGCGCCCCTGCGCGAGGAGCTTATGGCGCGACGCTCGCTCGCCGACCCTGTGCGGCGTCATCACCGACCGCACATAGGCGGACAATTCGTCGATTTGTTGCACGCTCAGGACGGCCCCCCACCCCGGCATGGGCGGATCGCCGTGCGCGATCACGGCCGCGATCCGGCCCGGCGTCCACCGGGCGGGCGACAGGCGGTCGAGTGCCGGCCCGCGCAGGCCGCCGGGAATCGGAAAGGGGTTCCGGCCATTGCCTTGCGAGCCGTGGCAGGAGAGGCAGGCCTCTGCATAGAGCCGCGCGCCCGGCACCGACAGCGGGATGCTCAGGCTGGGAGACTCCTGTCGCCGTCCGGCTCGGGCGGGCCGACCCATCCAGAGCCCCCAGAGCACCAGGAGCCCCACCGCCGCCAGACCGAGCATCGTTCGCCCGCTCATGCGTGCATTCCCGCGGCTGCGCGCAACGGCCGATCCTCGATGTGAAAGTCGCCCGCAAACTGCAGCCATCGAATGCCCAGCCCCGCGTCGGGCTGTTCAAGCGGGGGCGCCTCCGGCGCCAGCGGGGTCAGAGTCGACGGCGTGGGGGCGGGATAGACAAACGAGGTGGGCCGCGCGGCCAGTCCGGGCAGACCGGCCACATCGTCTGCCAGCAGGTGGTGCACGTGCCCGTGCAGGAGCAATTTGCGCGGGAACGGCGCCAACAGCTCGGCGGCGGCGGCGCCGTCAAACGTGTACCAGTTCCAGGGGGGATAGTACCGGGCGAGTGGCGCATGGGCCAGGACCAGCACCGGAGCGGTGGCCGGGATGTCCTGCAGCGTGCGTTGGAGCCAGGCCAACTGGTCATGGCCCAGAAAGAAGCCCCGGCTGACATTGTCCAGCCCCACCAGATGCACGCCACCCACGACATGGTGAAACGTCAGTGGTCCAATCTGCTGCGCAAAGAGACGGCCGCGATCCAGGAGGGCATCCTGTTCGCCGGGTATCGCCAGCACCGACACGCGCAAGCCCGACAACATGGCCCAGGCGCGGGCCATGCGTGTGGCGCGTGTGGCGGCATCGCGGCTGGCTTGAATCAAATCGCCCGTCACCACCACTAGATCCGGCTTCAAGCTCTGAATCTGGGCCAGAGCCGCCTCCAGGGAGGCTTCGGGGTCCGGAAATCCCCGATGGTGAAAACCGATGTGCAGATCGGTCAGCTGCACCAAGCGAATTTGAGGTACAAACGCGGGGCGCGGACGCAGGCGGTCCGCCGCCCATGCCATGGGACTCACCAGGGTCCCCACGCCCAGGGCCCCTATCCACCGGAGCACGTCGCGACGACTCCAATCCACGGTCTCGCCCCCCACGACCCTGCCTTCAGGCTTCCCCGTGGGGTCGGATTTATGAGGGGCCGAACCCGAGACCCCCGGCGAGGGCTATTCTGACGGTCGAGGGTACCGCCCGAGGGGGTAGCGGCCCGGACCGGTCCGCGTGTCGCGCAGGCAGCACACGAAAAGCGGGGCGGCCGAGCGGTGGCCATGCCGACTAAGCGGGACGGGTGGTTGCCGCCTCGTCATAAAGCACGGTGGGCAGCACCGCGACCACCGCGTTCAACAGCCAAAGGCCCAGCAGGCCCAGGATGGAGCCGAGCACGGGTATGCCGGCCAACAGCAAAAGCACGAGCATGGCCGCCAGAAACAATCCGCCCAACAGAAGGCCCAAGCGCAGCGCCTGCTGCCAGTGCACGCGAGCCCAAGCCCAACTGAAGCTGATCGCCTCTTGGACCGGTCGATCATTGGCCATCACGGCGCCGAGACCCATCAGCGCAAACCCGATGGACCACACGAAGAGGACCACCCAGGGAATGAGCAGCAACAGTCCGAAAGCTCCCGCCACAGTGCCCAGCAGCGACAGTCCCAGGGCGAGCAGCACCAAGACCAAAGCCAGCGCCAAAGCGCCCAGCGTGGCCGTCAATCCCCGCCAGAAGAGCCGCCAGCCAGCCTCAAAAAACAAAAGCCAGTATCCCACCGTGACCCCGCGCTTGCGTATCAGTTGCCCGGCTCCGCCATACAAGCCCGCGAGCCGATAGGGCGTCACAATCAGCAGCAGGGTGGCCATGAAGAGTCCGAGCCGCACCGCGCCGCCGGGCGGGAGATGCAGCGCCAACTGACCGGCCGTCATCCCGAGCCGGGGATGCAGGAACGCCGGAGGCAGATAGTGACTCAATCGGCTTTGAAAGACCAGATCGACCGCCAACGACAGAATGAGACTCCAGAACACCAAATTGAAAATGGACGGATTGCGCCAAAGAAGCTCCCACGCCCGACGCACCAGACCGCTCGACGACATGCACGCCTCCTCGGGCGGTCTGAACCGAAGTCCGGCCGCGCGGAGTCTTTGCCCCATTGTGCCTGACGCGGGGCCCCAGGGCAAGGCGAGCTACTCCGGGCCGCCGCGCGGGATCCAGACGCGAAACGCGGCTCCTTGGTCGGCCGGCAGCGTCTCCAATCGTCCCCCATGTCGAACGATGATGTCGTGCGAAAGCGCCAACCCCAGCCCGTGTCCGCCGGTCTTGGACGACACGTATGGCCGAAAGAGGTTGGGACGGATGTCGGAACTGATGCCGGGGCCGGTATCCTCGACAATCAGCTCCGCGCCTCCGGGAACCGGCCGAACGGTCATGCGCAGGTCACCTCCGAGGGGCATGGCGTCCAGCGCATTGCGCACCAGATTGGCCACCACCGTCTCCATCTGGGGCCGGTCCGCCAGGACCAGGGTCGGTCGCGCCGATAGGGTCAATCGCACTCCCTGCCGGGAGGCCAAAGGTTCATAGAGGGGACGCAGCGTCTCGACGAGTTCCCGAAGGTCGACGGGACTCAAGTTCATGGGGCGGCCGGCCTGGAGAAACTCCTCGATCTGGCGGTCCACGCGGCGCACCTCATCTGTCAAGAGGCGGCTCAACTCCACTTCGCCGCGGTGGGTCAGCAGCTCGCCGTAGCCCATCAGCAGCGTGAGCGGCCCCCGGATTTCGTGGGCCAGGGACTGGCTCAGCAAGCGCTGCTGACTGGCCACCCAGTCGCTTCGAAAGAGGGCCGTCGCCAGGGTCAGGACGGCGTCCAGCAGCGGATGGACCCGGTCCGCCGGCACCGCCAGTCCCACCACGATGCCGGGCACGGCCTCCATCTGGGTGTAGACGGCCACCCTCCCCCGGACGCGTGTGGGGATGCCGGCCGCCACGGCCGTGTCCGGGACGGGCGGCATCACCCGATTGCCCGCCTCCGCGACGATGGTGGGCGGCACACCGGTGGACACCCAGACGCGGTGCGGCCAACTGTCCAACTGCTGATGGACCATTTCCACCCACGCGGGCGCCAGTTCGACGGGACTGAAGAAATTGTTCACCGACCGCTCCCTGGAATGTCGACACCCCGCTCCAGGGCAATGCGACGCGCCTTGTCATAGCCCGCGTCCACGTGGCGCGCCACGCCGATGCCCGGATCGGTCGTCAGCACGGCCGCCAGGCGTTCCTCGGCTTCCCGGCTGCCGTCCGCCACCACCACCATGCCGGCATGGAGGGAATAGCCAATGCCTACGCCTCCGCCGTGATGCACCGACACCCAGCTGGCGCCGGCCGCCGTGTTGAGCAACGCGTTTAAGATGGGCCAGTCCGCGATGGCGTCGCTGCCGTCCTTCATCCCCTCGGTTTCGCGATACGGCGATGCCACGGAGCCCGCATCCAGATGGTCGCGCCCGATCACGATCGGGGCGGCCAGCTCGCCCCGGCGCACCATGTCGTTGATGGCGAGGCCAAAGCGTGCCCGTTCTCCATAGCCAAGCCAACAGATGCGGGCGGGCAGCCCCTGGAACGGAACCCGTTCTTCCGCCATGCGGATCCATCGGCGCAGCCGTTCGTCCTCCGGAAACAACTCCAGCACTTTCTCATCCGTGCGGCGGATATCTTCCGGATCTCCGGACAACGCCGCCCAGCGAAACGGGCCGCGTCCTTCCTCGAATTGCGGCCGAATGTAGGCGGGAACAAAACCCGGATAGCTGAACGCATCCTGCTCTCCCGCTTCAAACGCAAACTGGCGCAGGTTGTTGCCGTAGTCGAAGACGACGGCACCGGCCCGCCCGAACGCCAGCATGGCCGCTACTTGGCGCGCCATGGCCTCCTTGGCGGCCCGCACGTATCCGTCCGCATCCCGGCGCCGCCAGTTCGCAATGTCGGCCAGCGAATGCTCGGGCACCAGGTACCCGTTTAAGGGGTCGTGCGCCGAGGTCTGGTCCGTCACCACGTCCGGCCGAAACCCGAGACGCACCAGCTCCGGATGAATCGTCGCCGCGTTGCCCACCAGTCCGATGGACACCGCCTCGCGGTCCGCGCGCGCAGCCTCGGCCCACGCGACCGCGGTGGCCAGATCCGGCGCCTCCCGGTCCAGGTAGCCGTTGTCGAGCCGGCGGCGCAGCCGGGCCGGATCCGCCTCGATGATGAGGGCGACGCCCCCGTTCATGGTCACGGCCAAAGGCTGAGCGCCCCCCATGCCCCCGAGTCCCGCCGACAGGACGATGCGGCCGGCCAGAGTGCCCCCGAAGTGCTGGGTGGCCAGCTCGGCCAGGGTTTCGTACGTGCCCTGCAGGATGCCCTGCGTGCCGATGTAGATCCAGGACCCGGCCGTCATCTGCCCGAACATGGTGAGTCCCTTGGCTTCGAGCGCCCAGAAATTCTCCCAGGTAGCCCACGCCGGCACCAGCAGGGCATTGGCCAACAGGACGCGCGGCGCGCGGGGATGGGTCCGAAAGATGCCGACCGGCTTCCCGCTCTGCACCAGCAGCGTCTCGTCGTCGGCCAGGCGGATGAGCGCGTCGACGATGTCCCAGAACGCGGGCCAGTTGCGGGCCGCCTTGCCTTGACCGCCGTAGACAATGAGCTGACGGGGGTTCTCGCCCACCGCCGGATCGAGATTGTTGAGCAGCATGCGGAGCGCGGCCTCTTGGGCCCAGCCCCGACACACCCGCTGAGATCCGTGCAGAGTGGGAGGCGCTTCTTCCGGACGGATGCGACGGGCCTCCGCCAGCCGTTGCCGACGCTCTGCCTCAGTCAACACACTCGGTGAATCCGCCATACGTTGACATCTCCTGTGCGATAATTGATTGGTGAAAACTTCTCCTGCTTCATCTTAGCCCGTCGGTTCCAGGGGTAGCCAGCAGGTGCCGCGCTATCGGCGCGGAGGAGAATTGGGGGACGGCCGTGGCCATGGATTTGATGGCGGTCCAGCCGTACGTCACACTGGCCGATTACCAATCGGAGGAGGCATTCGCTGCGCATATGCTGCGACTGGGCGAGGAGGCCGCCCGCCTTCGCCGGCACGATGACTGCCTGCTGGTGTTCCCGGAGGATCTGGCCACGTTCCTGGCCCTGCTGGGGGCCCCGGCCGACGTCGGCCAAGCGGCTACACTGGATGAGGCGTTCACGCTCTTGGGCCGCCGGCGCCCGGGGCCCCTGCTGCGGGAGATGGTGCGGCACCGCACGCGTCATGTCTCCGTGGCGTTTTTTCACGACGCGGCGCCTCAGGTCTATGGGGCATGGTTTCGAACCTTCTCGCAGCTGGCCCGCCGCCTGCAGATGACCGTCGTGGCCGGAAGCGCCCTGCTGCCCCAAAATCGGCTGGGCTGGGGGAGCGATGCCTTCGCATCCCGGGACGGACGCATCTTCAATTTGGCTCTGACCTTTTCTCCCGCCGGGGCGGTGATCAACGTCACCCTCAAGCGCAACCTGGTCCCGACCCAGGAGGACCGCCTGCATCTCTCCCCCGGCCCCCCTTCGTCCCCCACGCCGTTTCCGGTCGGACCGGCGCAGGTCGGTGTTGCCATCTGCTACGACGCGTTTGTCGCGCCCCACACCGGCCGGGAGCCCGGCTTCGCGCCGCAGACGCCGCTGCTGGCCGCCGCGGGCGCCACCGTGGTGGCTCAACCCTCGGCCAACCCGTGGCCCTGGGAGGAGGCCTGGATCTTCGCCGGCCCCGGCGACCACCGCCTTCGCCGTGAGCAATGGCAGGAAGAGGGACTCCTCGCCGCCATGCGCCGGGATGCCCGCATCCGGGCCGGTGTCAACGCCCAATTGCTGGCCGCGCTGTTTGACGTCCACTTCGACGGGCAGAGCGCCATCTACGCCCGTGAAGGAGACACCGTCACGGCGGTTCGAACGGCCGCTCGGAGCGACGCCGACCCGGATGCGGAGACCGTAATCGCCTGGTCATTGCCATTTTAAGCCATATCCCCTATGTTTTGGAAGAGGGGATATGGGCATGGTGCCGAAAATTGCCATCAGTCAGGCTCCCTACCAGCGGGACACCCCGTACTGCCTCGGCCGGGCTCTGGAGCACATGCGGCAGGCGCGCCGGTTGGGTGCGGATCTGATTGTCTTTCCGGAATGGTTTCTGGGCCTCAATCCGCTGGAAGTTCTGCCGAATCGTCAAACCGAGACGCTCTGCCGGCACGCGCGCGACTTGGCGCTCGGGGTGGTGACCGGAACGCTGCGCACCCTGGACGCGGCAAGCGGACAGCGCCAACAGCAGGCGCTGGTGATTGACTTGGACGGTCGCGTGCTGGGCACTCAAGCCAAGTGCGAATTCTATCCGGCCGAGCGGCCGTGGTTCGACGGGGGGGACGGCATCCACGCCATCGCCACCCGCTTTGGCCGTGCCGTCGTGCTGCTGGGGCTGGATGCGCAGAGTCCGGCCCGCTGGGCCGAATGCCACGACTTATACCCCGACCTGGTCTTTCTCATCACCAGCGCCAGGACGCAGCGCGATGCGGAGGCTCTGCAGGAGTTGGCCCAGTCGGAAAGCATTGAACTGGGGGCGACCGTGGTCCTGGTGCCTTTGACCGGACGATTCGCGGGATCGGCCTATGTGGGTGGCGCACTGGCGGCGCACCGCGGGCGCATTCTTGCGGCGGTGAACGAAACCGAAACGGTGGTGGTGGCCAGTGCCGCCACCGCCGCCCTGATCCAGCTGGGCGCGGTCGATGCGGCCGCGGCGCCGCCCGCCCTGGACACCCGGGGCACCGATCGGGCCGCTCCGCCGGGCCGACTCCCGGGGCCCGAGCCTGAGCGGCGGGTTTTCGTGGACTGGACCGCCCTGACCGCCACCGATCCCCTGGCCGCGGGACGACAGCTGCTGGCCGCCGCCTATGACTCCCCGCGGCAAACGGCGCTCAGTCCTGCACACCCGCAGTATCCGGAAGTGCTGGAGGCGCTTCTCGCCGAAGGAGGCCGCGGGGGGCTGGCGTGGCCGGCCCTCTTGTCCACGCATGCCTACGATGCCCGCTATCTGGACCTCGGGGGACTGCTGGCGCGGCTCGGCCGACCCCTCCTGGCCGCCTGCGGCGACGGGACAACGCCGCTTCGTTTTTCGGCTCCGGGAGACTTCGACGACTTGGCGCGGGCGTTTCCCGATCTGACCCTCATCCTCCGGATTACCGGCCGCCATCCGCCTTTTTGGGAAGAGGCCCTCACACTGGCCCGCCTCCGTCCCAACATCCATCTCCTGACGGCCGGAATGACCCTGGAGCGCTTGGAACAGGCGTTGGCAGCGGCAGGTCCGGACCGGCTCCTGTTTGGAACCGGCGGCGCACCGGGGCAATTCGCGCCGGAGTGGGAGAGACTGGAGACCCTTCGCCAGCGGGCCAATCTGGACGACGAGGCGTTCCAGCGCATTGCGGCTCTCAATGCCCGGCGCCTCTTCTTTCACGATTGGGAGCCCCGCACATTGCTCCGGCCCGAGGCGGAGCGTCCCCGCTAGCGCAGGTGTTTCCGGAACGGCTCGCCGGCAACGGCCGCCCACGACGACCAAAGGGCAACCGGGCAGGACCATGCCGCGGCCTCGCCCCGATCTTTCTCCGCCTTCCTATCCTCCGCCGCCAGGACCGCATCGCCGCCACCGGGATCACCCGGGGCCAACCGGCTGCTCGCAGCGGAGTGCTCTCCGGGAGGAGTGGTAGCCGCTTGTCACGAGGGTGCCACGACGCTCGGCAACGGCTGTGTCCCTCTTGGAACGGTATCCCCGCCGCCCGGTTCTCGACCGGGTCGGGGGCCGACGCGTCTAACGGATCGAAGGGCCGCCGGGTCGCGCGATTCCCCGGCCCTTGCTCTCGTCGGTTGGGGCCTCCCGCCCGCCTACCGGACTCCCTGCAGCGTCGCGCTTGACTGCCCGCATGGAGGCGAACTGCCCAGGCCGGATCTCACGGCCTGCCCGGCGGTCGGCCCAACATGCTGCGCTGTCTCTCAAAATGCGCGCCCTCGCCCGGGAGCGTGCAGCGGTCCGCGGATCCGTTCCGAATGCAGGCCGGGTTATTCACGAGAACCAGCAGCGCCGGCTCGAACAGACTGGCGGCCCATCACGGGCGGGATGGACCGTTGATGCCGCATCTCCCGTAAGCCGCTCGCCAACATCGGCAGGACTTTTCCGCTCAATAGAGAAGAGTCGGCAAGGTCCTTCCTCTATCGTGACAGTCTACGGCACCCGAGGGGGGACTCCGTGTTGTCATATTGGCCGCGCCGGATCGATCGGAGTTGGGTGTTGGGCGTCTCCGCCGGCCCGGCCGTCGATTATGCCATCTTGGCCGCCAGCAGCCACTCCTGGGCGGAACGTCTTCGCGGCCGCCATTGGGGAACCGAAGCTACCGGATGCCGGCGCGCCTTTCTCCCCGGTGGCCCAAGGGAGGACGGGCAGAGGCGAAAGAGCCCGGCACTCCGGTCCGACAAAGAGGTCGCCTGTTCCGCGCATGCGCCTGACACCTTGTGGACAGAACGTGAGGAGGAGAAACGGTGGCCATCGGTAAGGCTGTCATCGGCAGAAATGTTGAGATTCTGGATGGGCCGGCGCTGAAGGGACTCCGTCTCGGAACGCTCAGCATCAACGACGAGGGGCTTCACTTTCATTCACGCATTCTGGTCGCGCCGTTTTCCTGGCATGTCGCCTGGGAAGAGGTGCGAGACATCCAGTTGGGCGGCGACGTCGCCCGACGCTGGAGCAACGTTCTTCCCATCAAAGTCGCGCACAACGCGACTCACATCACCGTCGTGGACATCCATGGCCGTCAGCAGGGGTTTGTCGTTCCGGACGTCCCCCAAGAACGCGTGCATAATCACCTGTTCCCCACCATGGCACGCTGGAATGGGGGACACGGCGCGCTTTCGGAATAGGGCGCGTGACGCCCCCGTGACGAAAAGCCCGAAGAGTGCGTGCCAAGGCCGCGAGGGCTCGGCCCCCGGCCCGCGATCAGGGCCGCCCGCTCCCTCGGCGTCGGGTCATGAAGCGCGCTGTGAAACCGTTGTGGGCGGTCGAGGACCGCGATGCCGGTCAAGGCAGCCCGGCCATCCCGCCCCGCGCGGGGCCAAACGGTTCAGGATCCGGCCCAGGGGCACAACCGGAGACGGACTGAATAGCCACGGGAGTTTAGTCAGACGGGGAGCGCGAGAAGGCGAACGCGGCTCCCAGTTGTCCGCCGTCAAGGGGCGTCGCGGCCGCTGGGCCCGGTCCGTGGTCGGGTCGTTCCAGCCGGGATGGCATGCGGGTTCGCGCACCTAAGCGCGGGGCAGCCCCGCGGTCATCTGCCTGACGATACCCCCGCCATCATGCGCGGGAGGACGTCCACGGGGCGAGATCGGCAAGCCGGCGCATAGGGTACCGCTTCCGAGCGAGATCCGGGACCCGACCTCCGAACTCCAGCGGCGCGCGCCGCTCGGGATGCGCGGACCATGACCCACAGGCCGTCCCCCGGCGCAAATCATGCCGGGGACGGGGACCTGGTCGGCCGCTCGGTCCTGACCGCGACTCGGATGGCCCGATGCGCGCTTCCCTCCCTCGGCCCATCGCACCATAATAGACGCGGAGGGGATGGGTTTGGAAACATCGACGGGCGCGGTGCCGGTCGTGGATCCCGGCGGCCGCGTCCTCACGCCCTGCACACAGGCCAAGGCCGACGAGAACCTGGCCCTGGGGTTGGCCGATCTGGTCGACGGCGTGTTGCACCTGCGCTACCGACCCCTCGCCTACCGCCGCATCTTTCGCGACGTGCTCCGCCGAGACGGACTGGTCTGCGCTTGGTGCGGACAGCCGGGGTCCACCATCGACCACCTGGTGCCCGTGTCCCTCGGCGGCGAAACGCGGTGGGACAACTGTGTGGTGTCCTGCCGGCCATGCAACCACAGCCGCAACAATCGACTGCCCTCCACCTTCCTCGCGGCGACCGGAGCCCCGGTGATCCATCCGCTCATCGAGGCGGTGCTCGCCCACGAGGCGGAGCGTCTCGCCCGCGCCGCGCAATCCCTGATCGACCGGCCGGTGAGCCGGTGCAAAAGCCGCGAGGAAGCTCAGGTGTGGGCGCAGGCGCACGCCGGTCAAAGGGCCGGCCCGGCCTTGCCCGACGCATCCGCCCGGCTGGCAAGCCGGGTGCGGCCCGAACGCCGCCCGGTGGAAGGATTTTACCTGCCGTAGCGGCGGACCGGATCGGCGGCGCGACGCTTTTAGAGTGGCGCGCTGGCCACTAGAGCCAGCTCGCGCACGAGCTTGGCCGCCGTAAGCGCCGTGCGGAGCGACGGATCGGCCAAGGGCATCGTTTCCACCACGTCCATCCCCACCAGGTGAGTGCCCAGCAAAGCATGGGCCGCGGCAAACGCTTCCTGCGGGGTGATGCCGCCCGGCTCCGGCGTTCCGGTTCCCGGCAGAAAAGCCGGATCCAGGACATCCACGTCCAGCGTCAGGTAGACCGGCCGCGCGCCCCATTGCGCGCGCGCAGACAGGAGCGGCTCGGCCACCCGGTCGGGGAACAGGTGCGTGTGCTGCCGCGCATAGATCCACTCCTCCCGCGTGCCGGATCGGATGCCGAACTGATAGACGCGGCCGTCGCCCAGCAACTCGGCCACGCGACGCAAAACCGTGGCGTGCGACAGCCGTTGCCCCATATACGCGTCCCGCAGATCGGTGTGGGCGTCCCAATGCACCACCACCACGTCCGGGTAACGGTCGGCCACCGCCTCGATCAACGGCAGCGCCACCAGATGGTCGCCACCCAGCGCAATCCAGTGCTTGCCGGCGTCCAACACACGCGAGGCCGCCTCGCGGATGATGGCGAGGCTCGCGTCCACCTGTCCGAACGGCAGTTCCAAGTCGCCCGCGTCATGCAAGGCCCGCTCGGTCAAATCCGCGTCCAATTCGGGCGAGTATGTCTCCAGCGCGTAGGACGCCTCCCGGATGCGTTGCGGAGCGAAGCGGGACCCGGGCTGAAAGGAGGCGGTGAAATCCATGGGCACGCCCATGAGCACCCAGCGGGCGGCCGGCCATGTCCGCTCAAATCCGAGAAAGCGGTCCTGACGGAGCCACACGGGACCGCTCACGCCAGCAGCTCCTGAACCATCGGCGGCAGCCAGAAGGCCCCTTGCTGCACGGCGGGCGTCCAATAGCGGGTGCCCAGATCGCCCACCGCGCGGGGTGTGCCCAACGGTTTCCGGCTGGCCAGGCTGTACGTCCACAGACCGGTGGGATACGTGGCCACGGCACCGAGGTAGAGCGTCACCACGGGAAAGGCGGCCCGCAGGTTCTTCTGCACTTGCCGGACCAGGTCAGGCTCCAAGAGGGGAGATTCCGACTGCACCACCAAGATGCCGTCGGGTTGCAGGGCACGGCTCACCGAGCGATAGAACGCTTCGCCAAACAGTCCCTGGGCGGGACCCACCGGGTCGGTGGAATCCACGATAATCACGTCGAACTCCCGCGCCTCTTCCTCCATCCAGCGAATGCCGTCGGTAATATGGATGACGGCACGGGGGTGGTCGAGACCGCGGGCGATGGCGGGAAAAAAGTCGCGCGAGGCGTCCAGCACCCGCTGGTCAATCTCCACCAAGTGGCCTTCGTCCACCTCGGGGTGTTTGAGCACTTCCCGCAACACGCCCCCGTCACCGCCGCCAACGACGGCGACGCGACGCGGATGCGGGTGCAGTGTCAGCGGCACGTGCGCCATCATCTCATGGTAGGCGAATTCGTCCCGTTCGGTGGTTTGAATGGCACCGTCCAAGACCAGGACCCGCCCGTACGCGTCCGTGTCCAGCACCATCAATTCCTGATACGGGGTCTTCTCATGGCGCAGCACGCCTTTGACCCGCAACCCCAGCGTCACGTCCGCCGTCTGCCACTCGGTGAACCATACGTCTCTGGCCATGCCTAGTACCAGAGGGCGACGGCCGCCAGGGCGCACCCAATCCGATCCACCCGATGCTCTACGCCCTGAGCCAGCACTCTGGTCAAGGTGCGGCCACGATAGCGAAAGGCCTCTTCCGTCATGTGCTTCACCGTAGCGAGAGCCTCCTCCCGGCTGCAGCGGCCGGAAAACTCCATGATCACGCCGTAGCTGCCGTCGTCCCCAATGCCCACCGCCACCGCGGCGGAAATCAACTCCCCGGCCACATCGGATGTCATCGCGCCATAAGCCGTCGGCACCAGCGCACCCGGCGGAAGTTCCACGTGAGGCGCCTCCACCGCTCCCGGCGGCAAAATCGAGCTCACCTTCAACAGATTGACGTTCCCGATTCCGGCCTTCAGCAAGGCCGCATCAAATGCGTTGAGCCGGGTGTCCGCTTCGGCGGCGCCTGCCACCAGTGTGAATGTGCGGGGCGTGTCCAACAAGTCGCCAGGCCTCCTCACCATGACCGCGGGAACCCCCCGGTCAAATCCTGCCCATTATAGATGCGCCATGCTCCCCCCGCAACCGTGCATCCGAAACGGCGTCCACCGCAATACTGAGCCCAGGGAGGGAAACCGGTGCCCAGTCGGCGTGCGCGATTTCATCGCGAACCCTGGTGGCGCAGGCTCCGGCGCCGTCTCGCCGCCACGGCGGCCAGCGTGAGTCTGCCCGTCCTCGTGGTCGCGGTGGTGGCGCTGGGACTCCCGGGCGCCTGGCTTCTCCTCCCGCCGCCCACGCTGCCCAGCGACACGCTGGTCTATGACCCCCGGGGCCAGCTGCTCACGTTTCTCTACAGCACCGAAAACCGCATTCCGGTCGCGCCCGACCATATTCCGCCCGTCATGCAGAACGCGCTGGTGGCCATCGAAGACGACCGCTTTTGGATGGAACCGGGCATCGACCCGGTGGGCATCTTAAGAGCGCTCACCGCCGACATCAGCGCCGGGCGCGTGGTGGAAGGCGGGTCCACCCTCACACAGCAGCTGGCCAAGAATCTGTATCTGTCGGATCAACGAACGGTGACCCGCAAGCTCAAAGAGCTGCTCATCACGTTTAAGCTGGGCGCGGTGTATACCAAGGCCCAGATTGTCGACGCCTATCTGAACGACGTGTACTTCGGCCACGGCGCCTACGGCATCGGTGCCGCCGCCCGCGTGTACTTCGGTCATGGAGCGCGCAGCCTGACGCTGCCCGAGTCGGCCCTGCTGGCCGGTTTGGTGACGGCGCCCAGTTATTACGACCCCTACCTGCACCCCGGAGCGGCCCGGGCCCGCCGCAACCTGGTGCTGGCCCGGATGGCGCAGCTGCACTATATTTCCGCGGCGGAGGCACGCCGTGCCGAGGCAAGCCCTCTCGCCCTGTCGGGTCCGACGCTGCCCAACTGGTCGACCTTGGCACCGTACTATTTTCAATATGTGGCCGACCAACTCCGGCGCATCGACCCCACCGTCGCCCAGTCACTGTACACGGGTGGCTACCGCCTCGTGGTCAGCCTCAACCCGGCCGCCCAGCGCGCCGCCGACCGGGCCATGGCCAACGACATGCCCCCGGCGACGCCGGTGGGCGGCGTCCCCGAGCCGGAAGGAGCCGTGGCGGGCGTCAACCCCCAAAACGGCAACATCGAAGCGCTGGTGGGCGGCCGCCAATATGTCGTCTCCACCTTCGATCGCGCCACACGGGCGTTTCGCCAGACCGGTTCGGTGTTCAAATACTTTCTGTACACCACCGCGATTGCCGAAGGCTACTCCACCTCGGCGGTCAAAGTCTCTGGCCCGGTCCGCTTTCCGAACGGCCACGGCGGGTGGTACGTTCCCCACAATTTCGGTCACGTCTACAACGGGCCGCTGACAATGCGCCGGGCCATCGCCATCTCGGACGACATCGTCGCGCTCAAGTGGATGGACCAGCTCGGACCTGCGGCCGTGATCCGCATGGCGCACCGGATGGGCATCACCAGCCCGCTGGCCGATAACCTGACCACCGCCTTGGGATCCAGTTCGTTGAGCCCGCTGGAGGTGGCGAGCGCGTTGGCGACGCTGGCCAACGGCGGATACCGGGTGGTCCCGCGCGCGGTCCTGCGCATCTCGAGCGCGGACGGCGCCACCTTGTATCAAGCGGCCACGGTCCGGACACGGGTGCTCTCCCCCCAGGTGGCCTACGTGGTGGACCAGCTGTTCACCGCTCCCTTGGTGAGCCCGGTCGGCACCGCCCACGACCTCACGGCGGTGTTTTGGCGGCCCGGGGACGCCAAAACGGGGACGTCATCCTTGCAACGCGACGCCTGGTTGGCGGGATTTACGCCGCAGCTGGTCGGTGTGGTGTGGGTCGGCAACGACAACGATACGCCCATCCATCTCACCGGCGATCGGGGCGCGGGCCCGGTATGGGCCAGCTTCATGACGCACGCCTTGGCCGGGCAGCCGGTCGTGACGTTTCCGGAACCGCCCGGGGTGGTGTGGAGGAGCGTCTGCGAAGGCACCGGACTTCTGGCCAACGGTTGCTGCAACGCCTATCGCGAGGTGTTCATCCGGGGCCATGCGCCCACCCGTTACAGCCCCGGCTGCGGTGGCGGCGGGGGCAGTGCTCCCCCTGGCGGCGGCGGGACGGTCGGCGGGTCCACGCCCCCGACACCCCGGACCGCGTTCCCCCCGCCGAGCCGCTCCCTGCTGCAACGCATCTTAAAGGCGCTCACACCCCCCTAACGCCACGCCCACACCGTGCCGACCCGGCCGCTCAACCGGCGAAGCGTCGGCGGAGTTCGGTTTTCAGGAACTTGCCGGCCGCGCTGCGGGGAATGGTGTCCACCAGCTCAAGACGGTCGGGCAGCCACCATTTGGCGAAGTGGGGCGCCAGGAACTCGCGCAGGTCCTCCAAGGTCACGGACTGGCCCGGCTTGGGCACCACCACCGCCAACGGCCGTTCCTGCCAATGAGGATCCGGCATTGCCACGACCGCCGCCTCAAGTACGGCCGGGTGGCCCATGATGGCGTTTTCCAACGCCACGGAGCTTATCCACTCGCCGCCCGACTTGATGACATCCTTGCTGCGGTCTTGAATGGTGATGTAGCCTCTGTCATCAATGGTGACGATGTCACCGGTGCGAAACCATCCGTCGGCCGTGAAGCGGTCGTCCCCTTCCGGAGCGCCGTAGTAGGCCTTGGCCACCCACGGCCCCCGCACTTCCAACTCGCCCAAGGCGCGGCCGTCCCAGGGAACCTCGCTCCCGTCCTCGGCGCGGGCGCGCACCTCCACCAGCGGAGTGGGTCGGCCCTGGGTCGCCCGATAGCGATACTTGACGTCTTCGGGGGCGTCATCAAGGTCTGACGCCAAGATGGATACCGAGCCCAAGGGCGACGTTTCCGTCATGCCCCAGGCGTGCACGACGCGGATGTGGTGGCGCTCGTCAAACGCGCGCATGATGGCTTGGGGCATGGCTGCGCCGCCCACCAACATGTAACGCAGCGCCGACAGGTCCCAGCGCCCGGGATTGTCGTCCAACAGCTGCAGCACGCCGAGCCACACCGTCGGGACGCCGGCGGCCACGGTTACACGCTCCGAGGCAAACAGACTCAGCAGGGATTCCGGATCCAGATAGCGACCGGGGAACACCTGACTCGCGCCCTGCAGCGTGGCCGTCCACGGATGTCCCCACCCATTGACGTGAAACATCGGCACCATCAGGCTGAGCACATCGGTCTCCACGATGCCGATCCCGCCCTGGGCATTGGTGGAGCTCAGGGTGTGCAGCACGGTGGAGCGGTGGGAGTACAACACGCCTTTGGGCCGTCCCGTGGTGCCCGACGTGTAGCACATCGCCGCCGCCTGACGCTCGTCCTCCACATTGAACCGAAACCGGCCGGCGTCCGCACCGGCAATCAACGCCTGATAGGACAGAAAGCCCGGCGGAGGCTCCTCCCCCTCGTCGACCACCACCACGTGCCGGGCGGGAATCCGCTCGCGCAGCGGCGCGATGAGGGGCAGCACGGTGCGGTCCACCAGGATCACCTTGTCATCGGCGTGATTGAACAGGTAGACGAGGTCTTCGGGGTGCAGGCGCAGATTGACGGTGTGCACGACCGCGCCCATGGCGGGGATGGCAAAATACATTTCCAAGTGATGGTATGTGTTCCAGCAGAAGGTGGCCACCCGGTCACCCGGCTCCACCCCCAGTTCGCCCAGCGCCACGGCGAGCCGTCGCGCGCGCTCGAACATATCGCCATAGGTGTAGCGATGAAAGCTCTGATCCGGCAGTTTCGTCACCAGCGGCTTATGACTGTAGTAGCGTTCCGCGTGCCGCCAGATGGCGGTGATGTCCAACGGATAGTCCATCATTAAACCATCCAGACGCGCCATGGCCATCCCTCTTTCCGCAGATTGACTTAGGTCGGGGACACTTCGCGATTTGACACGAAAACTCCTATCTCCGTCCGATTTCTCTGCTCCTCCGCCGCCCCCGCCGACACCCGGCGGGGCCGAGACCTCATCGGCGTCGGACCGGCGCGCTTAGGATGGTCAGGTACTGAGACCCGGAGGGCACCCGGGCCCGGCTGGCCTCCGGTGGGACGCGAAGACAGCCCGCGGCGCGCGGGAGCGGCGCGGGCTGCTGACGCAGGGCGCGGGCGCTAGCGGAGTCCCTTTTCCGGGTCCCGAAGCCCGCGCTGCAGGGCGGGGCTGGGCGCTTGTCGGTTGAGGGCGCGGACGACGGTGTTGCGCGTGGTCAGCACCTCCACCCGAAGTTGGCGAATCTCGTCGTCCTGAATGGCCTCGCCCAGGATGGCGGCGCACGCGTCAAGATGGTCCACCGTCTGCAGAAGATGTGCCCACACGGGTACAAACCCTTGCTCCTTGAGGATCTTCTGCACCAAGAAGTCGGATCCGGCTTTGAGATAGGCGTCCGGCAGGGGGCTTCCCTTGCCCGGCAGATTGTCGAACTCGCCAGCCCGCATGGCGCGGTCGATGGCCGACTCGATCCGTCCCTCGGGCAGCCCGGGATCGTCGACCTCGGTGTTCTTCGCGGGCACGACCGGCCCCCGCCGTTTGAAGAGACCCATGGGGCCTTCCTCCCGTCTGTCGCCATGGTGTTCCGATCGCCGCTGCCGGGGTATGCCGTCAGCATAGCACACACCGGCGCGCTCAACGGCCCGGCGTCCGGGTTCGTACTCGAGGCGCTGACGGCCTCCGATCCCTGTCAGCCGGATCCCGGCGGCACTGCGGCGGAGCCGCCATGAAACGTCCAACGCTCCGTCGCGTTGTGATCTTTTGTTGACAGGCCGACATCTATTAGATACGGTCGAAGTCGAACATACAGGCAGGTTCCCCTGGAGCACAGCGCAGGAGGCGTCGCGTGTCCAAATTGCGAGGGCAGATCGCGGGCGTTTTGGCGGGGGTCGCGCTCCTGGCGGGGTGCGGCAGTCAGCAGGCATCGCGGACGGTCCCCGTGGCGTATGCCGGGTCGCTCGGATACCTCATGGATCAACAGGTGGGCCCGGCGTTTGACCACGCCACCCATTTGGTCTACCAGGGACGGGGGGGCGGTGCCCTGGGGCTGGCACAGGAGATTCGTTCCGGAACCGTGCCGGCCGACGTTTTTCTCAGCATCGGAACGGCCCCCATCGCGGTCCTGGGCGCGCGCGCCCCGTGGGCCATCGGATTTGCCAGCGCCCCGCTGGTGTTGGCCTACAACCCCAAGAGTCGGTTTGCGCCCGAGCTGGAGGCGGTCGCGGCGGGCAAAGTGCCCTTCCGCCAGTTGTTTCGCATCCTCGCCACCCCGGGATTTCGGCTGGGCCGCACCAATCCCAACACCGACCCGCAGGGTCAAGCCTTCTATCTCATGGTGGAACTGGCCCAGCGGCTCTACGGCCTGCCTGCCGCCACCGTGCAGCAGGTGCTGGGCTCGCCTGACAATCCGGCCCAGATCTTTTCCGAAACCGGGATCTTGAGTCAACTGGAGTCGGGCAATCTGGACGCGTCCAGCGCGTTTCTGCCCGAGGCGCGCGAGCATCACTTGCCCTACATCCTTCTGCCGGCCGCCATCAACTTCTCGCACGAGCAGGACGCCTTTTTTTACCGTCAAGCCTCCCTGCGGTTGTCCGACGGCCGCGTCGTCCGCGGCGCCCCCCTCACCGTCGACGTGACCGTGGTCGGGTCAAGCGCGCAGGGTGAGCGCTTCGCCCGTTACTTGCTGCAGCATCCGGAGCCGTGGATCCGAGATGGCTACCGGTGGATTCCGTTCCAGTACTGGGGCCGGGTTCACGCCATCCCCCCGACTCTGCGCGATGTCCGGTCTTAAGCCGGGATGGTGGATGCTGGTCGCCGTCCTGAGCATCGTCCTGCTGGCGCCGGCCATGGTCCTTCTGGTGGAAGGCGTTCGGCACTGGCCGCAAATACCGCCGCACACGGCGGGCCATCTGACGGCCACTTCGCTGGCGGCGTCGCTGGCGGCTTTGGGTATCATTCTGGCCGGCGGCACGCCCTTGGCATGGGGCCTCTCCCATCTCAACGGTGGCCGACGATTTTGGGCCGAGGTCATCTTGGCCGTTCCCTTGCTGCTCCCACCGTTGGTGGTGGGACTGGTGCTGTCGTATCTGGTGGGTCCGATGAGCCTCACCCGGCTCGGCTGGACCAACACGGCCTCGGGCTTGGTGCTGGCCGAAGTGTACGAGGCGGCGCCGTACTATGTTTTCGTGGCCTGGTCGGGTTTCTCCGCCGTCCCCCGCCTCTACCGCGAGGTGGCCGGCACGTTGGGTCTGAGCCCGCGGCGCACATTCTGGCGCGTGGTGCTTCCGCTGGCCGCTCCCAGTCTGGCGGTGGGTGCGGCCATGGCCTGGAGTCGCGCCATCGGTGCCTTCGGCGCACCCATTGTCGTCAGTTATCACCCCGAGGGTCTGCCGGTAGGCGTCTGGGTGGTCCTGGAGGAATTTGGCCTGAACGCAGCCCTGCCCCTGGCCCTCGTCTTGGTGGCCGTGGCGTTGCCGCTGCCCTTGGCCGCGCTGGCCTGGTCGCGTCGTGTTGCGCGCTGACCTGCGGCTCAAGCCGCTCGGCCGCCCGCCGTCCACGCTCCGGCTGGCGGTGGCCCCCGCCCAGATCCTGGCGTTGTTTGGCCCCTCCGGGAGCGGAAAAACCACGACGCTCCGCTCCCTGGCCGGGTTGGAATCCCTGTCTGGCCACCTGTCCTGGCATGGAGAGTCTCTGACCGCGCGGCCGCTCCATCTCCGGCCGGTGACGCTGGTGCCCCAGGAGCCCAGCCTCTTTCCCCATTGGACCGTGCGCCGGCAGGTGGCCGAAGCACGGCCGGGACACCGCTTCGACGACGGCGCGGCCGAGCTGTCCCGGGAGCTTGGCCTGGCCGATCTGTTGGACCGCCGTCCGCGACAACTGTCCGGAGGACAGCAGCAACGGGCCGCGCTGGCCCGCGCACTGGCTCGCGATCCCGCCGTTCTGCTGCTGGACGAACCGTTTTCCGGTCTGGACCAACCCGCGCGCGACAGCCTGGCGCCTTGGTTGGGAGCCTGGTGCCGGCGGCGGGGGATGGCCGTGGTCTGGGCCACCCACGATTGGGGGGATGTGCAGCAAATGGCCGACCAAGTGCTGCTGCTCTACGAAGGCCAGCCCTTATCGGACGGCGTTCCCGACGCACTCTTCCGCCGGCCCCCGAACCGGCGGGCGGCGACTATGCTGGGCTACCAGATCTGGGACGGCCAGTATGCCCTGCACCCGGAGGCGGCCGAATGGGACGACTTCAGCAGTTGCTCCGTGGTCATCGAGGCCCGCGTGGAGGCCCGTATGGAGTCCGGTTTTGCCTGGCGGGTGCGGCTCATCCCCGAGCAGGGTCCCGCCGTCATCGCGCAGGGGTCCGCGCAGCGCGCGCGTCCTCAGGTAGGGGAGGTGGTCCGGGTGGGATTTCGGGCCAGGCGGGTGACTGAGCCATGATTGGTGCACGGATAAGGCGCCGGCGACAGCAGTTGGGATTGAGTTTGAGTGAAACCGCGCGACGGGCCGGGATTAGCCGTCAGGCCCTGCTGGCCATCGAGCAGGGGCGCATGCCGCGCGCCGATACGGCCGTGCGCCTGGCGCAGGTGCTCGGCACCACGGCCGAGGATCTGCTCGCGCCCGACCGCGATCCGGTCTTCGTGGGATCGCGCACGCGCTGGGCGCGCTGGGCATTGGTCCGGCAGCTCACGCTGTTTGGCGTGGAGGGACTTCAAGCGGACGTCCAGGTGACAGGACAGGGTTTGACGCCGCTGCCGCAGGCGCGGCCGCCGGAACGCGTCGTGGTGGTGGCGGGCTGCGACCCGGCCCTACCTATCATCGCCGACTGGATGGCGCGCCTTCATCCCGGATGGTGGTGCGACGTCTGGCCCTGCCCCAGCCAGGAGGCCCTGACCCTTCTGAGAACCGGGTGCGTGCATGTCGCGGGCATCCACCTCCACCACCCCAGCGGATACAACCGGCCTTGGGCGACGGACATTCCGGGTGCCATGGGTATCCACGCCGTCACGTGGCGGTCAGGTTTGGTCGGACGGGTGCGAGAGGATCTGGAGGCGTGGGAAGCCCATTGGACCTCCGGCCGCATGATCCTGCGGCAGCCGGGGTCCGAAGCGCGGGCCTTGGCCGAACGGCGAGCCCTCGGGGCGGGTCTGGCCCGCCCCGAGGCTACGGCGCCGGAAGCCCATTCCCACCTGCAGGCGGCCCGTTGGGTGGCCAACGGCCGGGCGCCCGTGGCGATTGCCACGGAGGCCGCCGCCGCCGCGTACGGTCTCGAGTTTGCCCCGTGGGCGGAAGAACCCTTTGACTGGGTGACAGACGCCGAGCCCACCCCGGCCACCGACCGCCTGCTCGCCACGCTAACCCACCCGCTGGTGCGGGCATCACTGGCGGAGTTGCCCGGCTATATGCTGCAGGGCATCGGCCAGCGCCTGTGGACGAATCCGCCCGGCTCGCCTTGACCGCCGGCCGCCAGCGAGCGCCTGCCTAGGGAGCCGGGTGCTGCTCCAGGAAGTCGGCCACCTCCCGCAGAAACCGCGGAATGTCGCCGACCGCATTGTAGTGCCCCGCCTGCTCCAACGTGGAGGTGAGAGCCACGTAGCAGCCGGGACAAAACACAATGCCGAAGCGGGCCAGGATCTCCGCCGCCTCGGGGCGCTCGACCACCACGTCCACGACCCGTGTGTCGGCCAGGGAGTTCAACCCGCCGCCTGCCCTTCCTCGGGCACCTGTTCCCAATCCGGCACCCAGGTCGGCACGGTCAACGTCGCGTCCACGATGGCTTTACTGACATCAGCCACGAAAGCCTGCCGCACCTCGTCGTTGTCGCGCAGCTTCAGGCCCCATTTGCGATAGATGGCGTTGCGCCGGGTCTTGGGCCGTCCGAAGACGTTCATGACCCGGGGCCACCAGCGGTCCAACGTCTCCTGCATCTCGTCGTGCGTGGCGGGATCCCGGCCCAAGCGGCGAAGCCATGTATCGCCGTGGGCGATGTGCATCGTCTCTTCCTTCATGATCCCATCCATGACGCGGCGCCACGGCCCGTAGCTGCACCGCGCGGCGTCGTCCAGCTGGTGGCCGGCCGCCCGGTCCATGAGCACGTTGAACATGATGAACTCCGCCCACGTGTCGATGGGATAGTAGAAGATGTTGACCCGCTGGTCGGCGGCCGCCCGATTCGCGCCCAGATAATCCTTGTCGCCGACGCGCAGGGTGAAGTCAAACTGCTTGACGCGGTCTTCCACGTCGACGCCCAGATTCTCCAAGAGCTTGTACACCACCCGCCCATGCCGGACCTCGTCGCGGGTGATGGATGCCACCGCCAACATCTCTGCCGGCGTAGGCGCCTTCATGATCCACGGCACATACCCGAACGCCCCGGCGATCTCCGAGTCGGCCTCCATCAGCATGAGATGGACCAAGTTCTCCCGGTACTCGTCGGTCATTTCCTCCGGGTCTTCCACCACCTCGCCGCGCTGGATCTTCTCCAGCAACCGGGCTTCCTTGGCGCCCGCGTTCCCTCCCGCTTCGCCCATCACGATCCCTCCATCCGACGCTCTCCGTTAATGGGTCTATTATACGCTCGGGCTCTTGGCCGGCGCAGGAAAGAATCTGATACGGCCGAGGGCCCAAGGGCGGTCAGGGCGCACACCCTCCCCGACCCCTCCGCACCTCGGTCGCCGCCGAGGCTCGCGCCAGCGTCGGCGCCGCCCGCCAGTCGGCCCTGCTCCCCACGGCCGAACTCCGTCATCGGGTTGCCGGCTCCGCCCGCCCCGCGCCCCAGGGAGACTCTACGCGGCATCCCGCCGCACTCGCGCGACTCGCCGGACGCGGCGCGCGGTGCCGCTCGATCCCCTGCGCACGGCGGGACGTGCGTCGATGACGAGCGGCGCGCGCCGGGCCGTCAGAGACCTCGGGCCGCGAGAGGTGCCCCGGATGTCCCCGTCCCCGCGCACCATGTGACCCGGGCGGCCCCGGTTCTTCTGCCACCACCCTCCGGCACATCGCGTGGAGAGTGGCGTCCCCGATCGGCCGGGTGTCCTCGGATCGCGTCCCAGAGTGCGCCCAGAGCACCCCCCGGTGCGGCCGCCCGTCTGTCTTCATCCGGACCGCGTCCCGCTACGCGCCGCCGCGCCGCCGCTCCCACACGGCGGGGTCGACCAACGCGTCGGGAAGGCGGTCCGCCAGCACGGCCAACGCATTGTCCACCGCCCGGGTGACAACCCGGCGCCAGGCCTCGACCGTGAACGACGCCACATGCGGCGTCAGGATGACATTGGGGAGGTCGCGCAGCGGATTGTGGGCGGTCACCGGCTCGGTCGCCAAGACATCGAGCGCGGCGGCGCGGAGGTGTCCCGTGGTCAGGGCCTCGGCCAAGGCATCCTCGTCCACCAGCGGGCCCCGCGCCGTGTTCACCAAAATGCTCCCCGGCCGCATTCGCCGCAGGAAGTCCCGGTTGACAAACCCAACCAGCCCGGGCGTGAGCGGAAGATGGAGCGACACGACATCGGCCTCCGCCAACACCTTGGGCCAGTCGTCAACCAGCACGATGTGATTATCTGCGGCCCAGGCCGAGTCCGGATTGGGATCATAGGCGACTATCCGCATGCCGAACGACTGGGCGCGGCGCGACACCGCCCGTCCGATGCGGCCAAGACCCAGGATGCCGAGACACTTGCCGTAGAGCTCCAGCCCCGCCATGCGGTCCCAGCGCCCGCCGTGCACGGCGGCGTTCATGGGCACCACCTGCCGCGCCGCGGCCAGCAGCAGGAGCAGCGCCATGTCCGCCACCGACTCCTCCAAGGTGCCCGGGGTGACGGCCACGCTGATGCCGAGCGCGGTCGCCCGCGGCACATCAATCCGATCAAAGCCGACGCCGGCCCGAGAAATCACGCGGAGCCGACGGGCCGCTTGCAGGACATGGGCGTTGAACGGTTCCCGACCGCCGGCAATCACCGCGTCGGCGGCTTCGGTCCATTGGAGCACCTCGTCTTCGGTGGTGAGCGGATCGGGCGGTTCGATCAAGCGATGCCCGACGTTGCGAATGCGCTCCCCCAGTTCCGGCACCGCGCGAATGGCCCGACCCGTATCCACAATGGTCAGCGTCACGCCGTCATCTCCTTTGCTGCTTACGCCCGGCCGCGCCGAGAGCGTCGACTTGGTCCCGCCTTTACGTCCGGACGCCGCCCCGCGATCCGCGGACCGGGCGATCCGACGCGCCCAGGCACCGCCTCATGGCCGGCGGCGTGAAGCCTTCCGCCTCGCCCGCCGCCCCGCTGTCAGCCGGCCGGCACCCGAGGGGCGATCCGCCTCCCGCACGGACAGGCACTCCTGCACGACTGTTGGGCCTGGCTGGTCCGGGCCGGGCGCGAAACTCATGGGAGCCGGCCGGTTGCCGGGGCCGATGGACACCCCGTCGATGCCCTCGACGATCAGAACTCATCATCCGCCCTCGAGCGCGCCCACGGGCTCGGCTAAAGCCGAACGTCTTGCCCCCGGTCTAATTTTTGCGCCCGCTGTGCGACTTCGTGCAACAGGACGACTTCGGTTCCCGACAGGCCGTGTGAGAGGAACAGCGTGATGGCGGACGGATCACGGCGCTCGGCGCCATCGATTAGCCCGGCGAGATCGTCCAGTCGATCCCCGTGCGGCGTGCCATACCAGAGGAAATCCGGATCCGAGCGGTATTGCTCTGGGAAATCCGTGACCAGAATTTGGGCCGCATCCGCTATCGATGAGGGCAATTCAGTCCGGTCATGGTACTTGGGCCCCAATGCATTGATGTGCGTGCCGGGTCGTATCCATGCCGGATCGAGGACGGGCGAGGCCGACCCCGTGGCCGTCACCACAATGTCGGCTTCTGCCACCGCAGCGTGGGGCGACGACGCCGCGACAACCTCCACCGGCCACGTCCGCTGAGCCTCGGCCACGCTGGCCTCCAACCGGCTTCGGTCACGACGGTAGACCACCACCCGTTGGATGGGCCGCACAGCGATGGCCGCCTCGACCTGATACCAGGCCTGTCGGCCAAATCCAATCACTCCCACCGTCTTCGCATCAGCCCGGGCGAGACAGTCCATGGCCACACCCCCAATGGCACCGGTGCGGAGACGCCCCAGCCGGGATCCGATCGCCAGGGCTGTCAGCGTCCCGGACTGGGTGTCCCACGCCGCGACCAACTGGTCACTGGCTGCCAACCCGGTGAGGTAGACGCGCAGTCCCATGAGAGCGGACGGGAGATAACCGCCGGGCGTCCACACTAGTCCCACGTCGCCGGCGCGAAAGCCCGAGCGAGGGGGAGAGATGAGAGTCCCGTCGGCCCGCGCCCGAAAGACGTTCTTCATCACGGCAATCGCGTCGACCATGGGGAGCGCGTCCCGCACGTCATCGTCGGACAGCAGTCGCATGTCTTGGCTCCCCCCTTCAATGGCAGAATATCGGGGCGCACGGAATAGCGTCCAGTCGCGTGGTGTCAAACAGAGCAGCGGGATCCGTGGACGGTCAGAAGTTGTCTACACAGGAGGGAACCCCAGTCCGAGGCCCATGGGTACGGAGTCACTCCACCCGCAGGCGAGGTTCCCTCGGGCTGACGCCTCGACGCCGACCGCCTCGCACCTCGGCGTCCAGCCAGGCGCCGACGAGGCTCCTTGGAGAGCCGGAGCCAGTCCAGATGGGATGTGGAGCGCGGGCTGCCGATGGCTCACCCGACCCGGGTCAGCCCCTCCATCCGCCGGCGCCACGCCTCGCGCGGCCAAAGGGTGCTGCCCGCGTGGTCGATGGTATCGACGTGGCCGTCCTGAAGGTGAAAGCGCACCAACTCGTCAGACGAGCCGTAACTGTCGGCCTCACTGATGCGGAACGTGTCCCCCTCCACGGCCACCAGCTTCTCCACCAGTCCGAACGGCTCCCACTGGTCTGGACTCACGATGGCCAGTCCCTCTTTGGTCGCCACGACGGCGCTTGGACCCCACAATTGCTCGTAGAAGCCCTCCAGGTGGGTCAGGTCGGGACTGGTGGCGGTGCCCGTATTTTCCTGGAAAAAGTCGATGATGCTGTAAATGCCGGTCACGATTTGACTGGCCGGTCCGTCGATGGCGTTGGTGAGAGCCACGACCACCAACCGGTCGCCCGCGTCTGCGCAGGATTTCGTGATGTGGCCGGGAAAGCCTCCGCTATGCCCAAAGGTGCGATGTTTGCCGACTTTCTCCAAAATCATCCCCAGGCCATAATCGTCGCTCCCACCGGGTTGGCCCAGGTGTTCCGCGTGCCAATGCACCTTCTGCATCTCTTTTTTCGATGCGTCGGAGAGCAACTCCCCCGATCCCACCATGTGAGCCGTCAAGTAGCGGGTGAGATCCCGCGCGGTGGAACAAAACCCGGTCGCCGGGGACATCGCCCGCGTGTCTGCGGGCGCGATGGGCAGGCGGCGCCCCGCTTCCTTCCGAGCGTACCCGGTCACCACCCGCGCCGCATCCGGGCCACCTGAGTCCGGCCGGTATTCGGGGTACGTGTCGCGCAAGCCCAGCGGCTTCACAATCCGGTCGACCACGAAGTCGTTGTATGGTTGGCCGGACGCGCTCTCGACCACGCGGCCCAGGAGCGTATAGCCATAGTTGGAGTACTTCATTTTGGTGTTCACCTCGGCCATGAGGTCCACATCCAACATCTCTTGGACGAAGCCGGCTTCGTCGGGGAAGGGTCGCAGCAGTTGCCAAAACGCGGAGGCTGGGCCGTCTCGCACCACACCACCACCGTGCGACAACAACTGCCGAATGGTGACCTCGGCCCAGCGCGGGTCGCGGTGCGAGCGAAGCCACGGCACGTACCCGACGACGGGATCGTCGAGACGAAGCCGGCCGTCTTCCCGCAGCAACATCACGGCCGTTGCCGTGAACGTCTTGGAATGCGAAGCGATTCGGAAGAGGTGGTCAGTCCGGAGCGGCACCCGCTGCTCGACGTCCGCGTACCCGTAGGCTTCATTGAACAGCACCTCGCCCGCTCGCGAGACGGCCACCTGAAACCCGGGCACATCAAGGCGGTCGTGCCGCAGCGGGAGCCATTCCCCGATGAAGGCGAGAGCTCGATCCAGCGCGTTCGTGTTCATGCCGACATCGTATCACGCGCACGCCACCGGCTCGCGCGAGGGCCGGCAAAGTCCGGGAACTTCCCGGCCTCGCGCGTCCGCCGCTCGTGTCGGCAACTCGGCCGCCCGTCCCCTGCGAGCGCCAGGTGCGGAGTCCTTGACCCGTCACACGAGCTCGCGCGCAGGGCCACCGGATGACGTGGCTCTGGCCTCGCAGGAGGACATGGCCGGCGGACGCCGAATAGCGAGACTCGGTCTTGAATAGGGCGTGGCGGCGTCCCCTCGGCGCCTTGGCCGGAACAAGCGCAGAACGGAAGCTGACAGATGGACGCGAGCCCACTCCTGGCTAGGCGCTGCCGTTCCCGAATAGCCGTGTCGGTGTAGCCCCAGTTCCCGCCCTGTCCTATCCCTCACCGCGACAAAGGAGGTTTTTTTATAAGGGCCCGGGTTCTCGGTTCTGAGCCCGCCTGGTGGCCACGGCTCCTCCTCGACGAGGCGCTGGTGACAACGGGCGCTCAGTTTCGCGAGGTCGCGCTACCCCTCCTGATGGTGGCGCTCTGGCGGGGATCGCAGAGCTATGCGCTCGCCCTCGTCGCGGTCTACCTGCCCACCGTGGCCATGGCCCGGTATGCGGGGCGCGTCGCCACCCGAACCGAGCCCAAGCGGCTCATCCTGTTGTCGTACATCGCCCGCATCCTGGGCGTCGCCGGCCTCCTGTTCGCCCATGCCCTGGTCGCGGCGCTGGGCGCCACCGTTCTCTTGGGGGTGGGCGTGGCCATTAACGCGCCGGCACTCACCCACTACCAGGCCGCGTCGTCCTCGTCCCTCAACCAGGCGTTGGTCAGTCGACTCCGTCTGGTGGACAGCGTGATTTACAGCCTGATGCCGGTCCTCGCCGGCGCGCTGATCGTCACCGCCGGCCGGGCGCTCGGCTTTCTGGTCAGTCTAGGTTGTTATCTGGCGGCCTTCGCGGTCATGGCGACATTGCCGGCCGTTGGTCCGGCGGACCACCGGACCGAGGCCCCGCCCCGTTCTCTGCCGGTCCCGCGTCCCGTGGTCGAGCAGATGGCGGTCGGCGGTGTGGTGGCCGCTCTTTCGTGGATGGCCAACGTGCTGTACACCGCCTACATACTGGTCACCCTCCACGCCGGAGCGCTGCGCTACGGGGTGGCACTCGGGGTATGGGGCGGCGCCGGCCTCCTGTCGGCCGCGCTGTTGCCGCGTCTTAACCCCAGTCGTCCGGAGCGGTGGATCGCGGCTCTAACGGGAGTGCTAAGTCTCACATGGACGGTGATGACGCGGCCGGTCGGCTATTGGGTGGTGACGGGGCTGGGGATTCCGGAAGGCTTTGCCACGTTTCTCCTGGCCGACTTAGTACAGTCTCGCATCCTCAACGAGGCATCCGCCGTGGAACGCGGCCCTTGGCAGGCGACCAGCGGCGCCTGGACCGCCGGGGGCCGCATGGCTGGTTTGACCGTGGCGGCGGCGGCGCCCTGGCTGTCCCGTGTCCATCTCACGTTTGGCGGCCTCGCGTTGCTCTCTGCCGCGCTCGCATGGTTCTGGACCGCCCGAGCCGGGCGAAAGCGGTCCGCGTAACAGAGTCGGAGCACGGTCTACCGGGGACCGGACCGCCGAAACGGGCGGGCCCGCCGCGCGGTCGGCTCCGCTGAGGCCTACGGCGATCCCGTCGCGGCGCCTCACCCAGAGAGGACACCGCCATGGTCCCGAAGCCATGTCCACGCCGCGTCCGCATCGGCCACCACCGCCGACAGCGCGGTTCAGAACGCGGCCTGCTGATGCGGATGGATGAGATGGACCAATTCGTGTCCCACAACATAGTCGACGACAGGCAAGGGAGCCTGGATGAGGCCCCACTTGAATCCGATCAAGCCGTCGACGCGGAAAACTTCCCACCGACTCCGCTATTCGCGCCTGGTGATCCGGGCGGGGCGCCGTCCGATTCGCTCCACCAACGCGTGGACCCGCCCCCGCAAAAGCGCATCCGCATCAAACCAGCGCGTCAAGGCATCGCGTACGACGGCCGGAATAGAGGCCAGTCGCGTGGCGTCAAACTGGGCAGCGGGATCCGTGGACGGGCAGAAGTTGTCTAGAGAGGCCCCAGCCCGCTCGGTCTCCGAGGAAGGCGCCGAGACCGAGGACGCGAGCCGAACAAGATGAGTTCCGCTCTTCAGACCGCGTTTCTGGACGACACCCGCGAGCCATGTCTCCAGCCGCTCATGGAGGGCGCCGTCACGGCCCAGATAGGGTCGCCCGGTACGGCCGCACCGAGATCCGGACCCCGCAGCGCCACGGCCACCCGGCTGAGCCCGGTCCCCCGGGCGATTCCCCAGCTGCGGCAGGGCACCGGCGTCCCCGAAGTTCTGGGACCCCGGCGGCGAAGCGCCCAAGCCCTGACCGCCGGGGTGCCGGACGCGCCGAGGCTGGGCGTGAGCCCCCGAAACGTCGACGCGTCGGCCCGGCCCTGGGAACCGCGGGAATCCGCCGGTCGGCGGTCTCGGCGCGCGGTCAGGGCCGGTCTGAACGGGCCACGGCCTTGCGTACCCGCCCCCTCGAGACGGTCTACCCGTCTGCCTGGCTCGATACCAAGGTCCCTCACGGTCCGCGACGCGGACCGCGTCCTCGGCCTAGCCCTGGTTGGCCCCCGCGGGGCCAACGCCGACGGTGGCGGCGAGGGGTTGGGAGGTGACGGGGGCCCCAGCGAAGAGATAGCACCTCGCTCTGCCGGTTTCGTCGTTTCTCCACCAGTGGTCCAGGTGGCCGAAACCCCGGTGAGCCGTACCCTCCCCACCCTCGCCCGGTTCTTGCCGGATGAGGTCGCCAGCCTGCCCGCCCTGCCCGGATTCACCCGGGACACCACACTCCGGCGTTACGGTTTTCGTTTCGTGGTCGCTTGGACGCGCGAGCGGTACATGGCGCGCTCACCGCCTGAGCGACCCGATCCGATTGTCCGCGGCCACGTTCGGGATGGATCACCACCCACGCCCTGCTTATCGGGACAGTGAGGACGCTTGCGACCCGCGGGGTCGCGTGGACGTCATAAGTTCTCGATGCGGGCTTGAAACACCAGCAGCACCTGTCCACCCACCTGCACGCGGCGTGTCGGGCCCAGGTTCAGCGCCAGATGCACCTCCGACGGACGGCCAACCTCAGCCCCTTGGCGCACTCGGTAGGCGACGGGCTCCGTGACCCCGGCCGCCCCGACCAAGTACCAGCCCAAGTCGGCCACGGCGCTGCCCGTTGCCGGATCCTCATTCACGCCGTATCCCGGCGCGAATCCTCGCGCCCGAATCTTGCCGGGACCGTCGGGCGCCCACACGTACAAGCCTCCGGGCTTGTCGGGCAAAGATTCCAGGATCGTCCGCATGCGGGAGAACGGGGGATCCAGTTCGGGGATCTGGGCGGCGGGAATGTTGACGAGCAGAAATGTCAGCCCCGCCCACATGATCTGAGGCGGCCGATCATCGGAGATCCAACCCAGAGGCACGCCCAGCGCCTCGGACGCCGCCGTCGGTGAGACAACCGGACCTACCCGGCCCTCGGTCGGTGCCAGCCACCAGACACCGCGCTCATCGCGCCAGCACTCGGTCTCCCCGCTGGCAGAAACCTGGATGACCCGGTCCTCAATCAAGCCCAGCGTATGCAGAACCGCGGCCGTGCCCAACGTTGGATGGCCGGCAAAGGGCAGTTCATGCGCGGGTGTAAAGATACGGACCCGATAGCGCTGCGGCGTGTCCACCCATGCGAAGGTCGTTTCCGACAAATTCATTTCGCGCGCCCAGGCCTGCATCCGCTCCGTCTCCACAGGGGGCGGGTTGACAAACACCGCCAGGGGATTGCCTCCCAACGGCTTGGCCGCAAAAACATCCACCTGCACCAAACGCGTGCTCACCGCGGGTTCGATCCTTCCGGACCACGACCCACATCCCCGCTCACAGGGCCACCGCCCAATCCTCCAAGCTTTCGACCGGCGTGTCCGACAAATCCAGATCCAGCACTTCAGCCAGTCGTGCGCTCACCGACGGCCGCACGGCGGACAGCGTGAGGGGCCGTCCCAGGAGGCGCGCCAGCGAGGTCACCCCTTTGTCTTGAATCCCACAGGGGATGATGCCCGCAAAGTGGCTCAGATCCGGGTCGACATTGAGCGCAAACCCATGCATGGTCACACGGCCCGAAGCTTTCACCCCGATCGCCACCACTTTCTCCTCACCCGCCCAAACACCGGTATGCGGGGGCATGCGGCTCCCTCCAATGCCAAAGTCGCCCAGAACCCGCACGAACACTTCCTCCAAATCGCGCAAGTACACGAGCAGGTCGTCGCCATGCCGGTCGAGATGCAGGATCGGGTAGCCCACCTGTTGTCCGGGTCCATGGTAGGTGACGTCTCCGCCTCGGTCCACCTCATAGAGGGCGATGCCCATGGCTTCCCGAACCGCATCCGGGATCAGGACATTGGCACGGCTGCCGAAAGCGCCCCGGCCAATCGTGTACACGGGGGGGTGTTCCACCAGCAGCACGGTGTCGGGAAGCCGCCCGTCCCGCACGGCGCGGTGGACGCGACGCTGCCATTCCCAGGCGGCTTGGTATTCCAGGTGGCCCAAGTCCACCAAAAGGCCGGCATGACGGCTCATCGCGCCGGCTCCCGCCACGGGATGTGATTGGCCGCGTGGTAAGAGCTGCGCACCAGGGGTCCCGACTCCACATGGCGAAAGCCCATGGCCATGGTGTCCCGCCTGATGGTGGCAAATTCCTCCGGCGTGTAGTAGCGATCCACCGGCAAATGCTTCAGGTCCGGCCGCATGTACTGACCCACGGTCAGAATGTCTACGTCCTGAGCCCGCAGGGACCGGCAAACATCCAGGATTTCGTCGTACGTTTCGCCCAACCCCACCATGATGCCGGACTTGGTGACCATGTCCGGGTCCTGTTCCTTCACGCGCCGCAGCAGCTCCAAGGTTCGCTCCAGCTTGGCCTTGGGCCGCACGCGGCGATACAAACGGGGCACCGACTCGGTGTTGTGATTGAGAATGTCCGGCCGCGCCGCGACAATCTCCGCCAGGGCGTCCCAGTTCCCCATCAGATCCGGGATCAGCACCTCCACGCCGCAATCGGGTAAGCGCTGCCGGATTTCTTCGATGCAGCCGCGAAAGATCGCCGCGCCCCCGTCCGGCAGGTCGTCGCGCGTCACCGAAGTGATGACGACGTGGCGAAGTCCTAGCCGCTCCACGGTTTCCGCCACCCGCCGCGGCTCATCCGGATCATTCCAGGTCGGTCGCCCGGTGGTGATGGCGCAGAACCCGCAGTTGCGCGTGCATACGTCGCCCAGGATCAAAAACGTGGCCGTGCGCTCTTCCCAGCACTCGTACACATTGGGGCACCGGGCCTCCTCGCACACGGTGTGCAGGGATTCGGCCCGCATCAACTGTTTGAGCTCCAGAAAGTTGGGCCCGTTGGACAACTTCACTTTCAGCCAGGGTGGCAGCACCTTGGCCTGAAGGGGCTGGGCGGCGCGATCCCCATGCACCACCGGCAGCGGCAACGGCTCCATTGCGATCCTCCCCCCGGCTGCGTCCGTCCGTTCGGCCGCCATTCTCAGCGCCGAAGCGGAAACGCGACGCGGCTAACTGATGGGGCTGTCGGCCCCGATGGCCTCCAGCGACTTTTTCACCGTGTTGACGAACAATGCCGCCTCGGCACCATCCACCACGCGATGGTCAAAGGACAAGCACAGGTTCACCATCGACCGTACGGCGATGGCATCGCCGACAACCACCGGTCGCTTGACGATTGACTCCATGGTCACAATGCCCACTTCCGGCGCATTGATGACCGGATAGGTGAGGATGGTGCCGACGGCGCCGGTGTTGTCCACCGTGAACGTGCCCCCGGACAGGTCATCCATGGTCAGTTTACCGACGCGCGCGCGCCGTGTGAGATCCTGCGTCTTATGGGCCAGCCCCAACACATTCAGCTGGTCGGCGTCCTTGATCACCGGGACGATGAGCCCCCGGTCGGTCGCCGCCGCGATACCCACATTGATGCGCTTCTTCATCACGATGCTGTCGCCGTTCCACTGCGCGTTCATGACCGGAACGGCTCGGAGGGCCTCCGCCACCGCTCTTACCATGAAGGGCAGATACGTCAAGGACACGCCTTCGCGGGCTCGGAACGCGTCCTTCTGACGCTCGCGCAGCGCCACCAGCCCGCTCACGTCGGCCTCCACCATCAGCCAGGCATGCGGCACCGTCTGCTTGGACCGCACCATTCGCTCGGCAATCACGCGGCGAATCTGAGTCACCGGCACGAGGACGTCCTCCTCGTCCACCTGCGCCGGCGCTCCTGCGGCCATCGTCCCCGCGGGCGCCGAAACCACCGGTCCCGACGGGGTCGAAACCGGCGCCGTCACCACCGGCGCCGGCGGCACGGCCGGTCCGTGTTCCAGGAACTGGCGCACGTCGTTGCGCGTCACCCGCCCGCCCGCACCGGTGCCGGGCACCTGACCGGGGTCCAACCCGTGCTCCTCGGCCAATCGGCGCACCGCCGGACTGTATCGCACGCCATCCGGCCGCTTGACCGGCGGCGCCGCCGGCTCGACGGCAACCGATGGCGCGGGAGCCGGGGCCGGAGCGGGAGCCGGGGCCGGAGCGGGCGCGGCCGGCAGCGGCGCACTCTCTTGCGCCGGGCCGGGAGCCTCCTCCTCGCCCGCCACCTCCAGCTCGGCAATGGCGGTTCCCACCGGCACCGTCTGGCCTTCTTCCACCAGCAGGGTGCGGACAATGCCCGCCGCCGGCGAGGGCACCTCGGCGTTGACCTTGTCGGTCAGCACCTCCAGCAACGATTCGTATTCCTCCACCTGGTCGCCGGGTTTCTTGAGCCACTGGCCGATGGTGCCCTCGGTGACACTCTCGCCCAACTGCGGCATCAATACTTTTTGCAGAGCCATCTTAGCCTCCTAAAGCCTCGGCCCACGCTCCGTGAGCCCGCACACCGACCCCGGCGATTAAAACTTCGCCTGTTTCCGGGCCGCGGCCGCGATCTTGTCCGGCGTCACCATGAATGCATGCTCCAGCGTCGGGGCATACGGCATCGCCGGGACGTCCGGGCCGGCCACGCGCACGATGGGCGCATCCAGATCAAACAGAGCGTGCTCGGCAATGAGCGCACTGATCTCGCCGCCAAATCCCCCGGTGAGGTTGTCCTCGTGCACCACCATCACTTTGCCCGTCTTCCGCGCGGTGGTGAGGACCGCCTCCACATCGAGCGGGCGCAGCGTGCGCAGATCCAGCACCTCGACCGATATGCCTTCTTTGGCCAGCTCTTCCGCCGCCGAAAGAGAGAAATTGACGGTCATGCCCCAAGAGATGATGCTCACATCGGTGCCGCTGCGCTTGATGTCCGCCTGGCCCAGGGGGATGAGGTAGCGCTCCTCGGGCACCTCGCCCCGGATGGAGCGGTACGCGCCTTTGTGCTCCAAGAACAGCACCGGATCCTCGTCTTCGATGGATGCCGCCAACAGGCCCTTCACATCGTAAGGAGTGGACGGCATCACCACTTTCAATCCGGGCACATGGGCGAAGAAGGCCTCGACGCTCTGGGAATGGTACAACGCGCCGTGAATGCCGCCGCCGTATGGGGCCCGGATCACCATCGGGACTCCGAAGTCTCCATTGGAGCGGTAACGAATCCGAGCCGCTTCCTCCACAATCTGGTTGAAAGCCGGAAAGATGAAGTCCGCAAACTGAATCTCGGGCACGGGCCTTAGCCCATTCAATGCCGCCCCGATGGCGGTGCCCACAATCGCGGCCTCGGCCAACGGCGAGTCCATTACCCGCTCCTCGCCAAATTCCGCCTGCAAGCCTTCCGTCACCCGAAATACGCCGCCTCGAACGCCCACGTCTTCCCCGTAGATGATAATCCGGGGATCGCGGCGCATTTCCTGACGAAGCGTCTCCCGCACCGCCTCCAGATACGTCATGACCGCCATGCCTGTTCTTGCCTCCCGGGTTAATGGCCGGTGGGCCATTCCCAATTCTTTAGGACCCTGCCGCCCGCCGGACCGCGCACGTCACCGAGCCATCGTCGCCCCAGTCCGCTTCGCGGCCGGTCCCCGTCAGTCCCCGTAGTACACATGCTTCAGCAGAGTCGCGGGATCCGGCTCGGCCGCCTTTTCGGCAAACTGGGTGGCATCGTCAACCGCTGCCCGTGCCCGCTTCTGCATAGCCTCCAGCTTTTGGTCGTCCAAGATGCCGAGCTCGCGCAACGTGGCCTGAAACGTCACCAAGGGGTCAAACTTCTTATGTTCGGCCACTTCTTCCCGGGAGCGGTAGGCCCGGTCGTCGTCATCACTGGAATGCGGGACAAAGCGGTAGGTTTTGGCTTCAATCAGCGTGGGACCCTCGCCCCGGCGCGCCCGCGCCACCGCCGCGCTCATGACCTCGTAGACTTTGATGGGATCCTGTCCGTCCACCACCACACCCGGAATCCCATAGCCCTGCGCGCGGGCCGCCACGTCCGCCACCGCCATCTGCTTGCGCTGCGGAACGGAAATGGCGTATCCGTTGTTCTCATTCACGTAGACGACCGGCAACTTCCAGACCGAAGCGATGTTGAGCGCCTCGTGGAACTCTCCCTGCGACGTGGATCCTTCCCCGAAGTACGCCACGGCCACCGTGTCCTCGTGCCGGGCTTTCGCCCCCATGGCCAGTCCGGCGGCATGCAGCATCTGGGTGATCACGACCGACCCCGTGGTGAGGATGTTGAGCCGTTTCAAACCCCAGTGGGCCGGCATCTGCCGTCCGCCGGAGTTGGGATCGTCGGCCCGTGCCAACAAGTGCAGGAAGATTTCACGGGGAGTCATCCCCATCGCCACCATCAAGGCCAAATCACGATAATAGGGGACCACCCAGTCGCGGCCCCGATCCAACGCGAATGCGCTCGCCACCTGCACGGCTTCGTGCCCGTTGGACGAATAGACCACCGGTGCGCGGCCCAAACGATTCAAGATCCACATCCGGTCGTCCAGCGCCCGCGACAGGACCATATGATAGTAGATATCCTCCAACACTTCCGGGGTGAGGGATTTCGGCAATCCCTTCACTGCTGTTCTCGCCACCGCGATGCTCCTTTCCTCTGTTACCGCCGGCCGTTAAGCATACACGTTGAGCAGCAACGTCTCGGGGTCGGGCACCGGAGCCGCCTCGGCAAACCGGGTGGCGTCGTCGACCTCAGCGCGAATCTTCTTCCTCTGGGCCGTTTCCTGCTCCTCATCCCAAATGCCCAGATCTTCCAGCCGCTGGCGAAAGCGCGGCAGCGGATCCTCGGCGCGCTCCCGCTTCAACTCTTCCGCCGGCCGATAGGTGCGGTCGTCGTCGTCGCTGGAATGCGACGTCAAGCGCACCGTCTTGAACTCCAGCAGGCTTGGTCCCTCCCCCCGTCGGGCCCGCTCGGCCGCCGCCCGGGTCGCCTCGTAGACGGCGACGGGGTCCAGTCCGTCCACCGCGATGCCGGGGATCCCATAGCCCGCCGCCCGTGTCGCCACGCTGTCGACGGCAAACTGTTTGGCCTGGGGCACGGAGATCGCGTACCCGTTATTCTCACAGATGAACAGCACGGGCAGCCGCCGCACGGATGCAAAGTTCAGGCCTTCGTGGAACTCTCCCTGGTTTGACGAGCCTTCCCCGAAGAAGGCAGCCGACACGGCCGCTTCGCCCTTCATCTGCGAAGCCAACGCCGTGCCCGCGGCGTGCAAAATCTGCGTCGCCACCGGCGAAGAGCCGGTGATGATGTGACGGGCTCTCTCGCCCCAATGCGAGGGCATCTGCCGACCGCCCGAACTGGGGTCGGTCGTGCGCGCCAACAGGCCGCTCATGATTTCGCGCGGCGTCATCCCAAACACCAGCACCACACCCATGTCCCGATAGTAGGGACAGACGATGTCCACCGCCGTATCCAGTGCCATGGCGGCTCCGACTTGGGCTGCTTCATGCCCTTGCCCGGATATGACGAAAGGGGCCTTGCCCTGGCGGTTCAAGATCCACTCGCGCTCGTCCAACGCGCGGGTCAACGCCATGAAATAGTACATCCGCTTCAGGACCTCGGGGCTCAGCGACGGCGACTTGCGCGACCGCGGCATGACTCACCTCTCCTTGCGCCGAACGGCTCCATTCGGGCATTCTACACGTGAATGCCGCGTCCCTCCACCACCAGCGCGGCCTCGTGCAGCACCTCCGAGACGGTCGGATGGGCGTGCACGCTCTCGGCCACCTCCCAGGGGGTCGCCTCCAGAAACTTGGCCAGCGCCATCTCATTGATGAGGTCCGAAGCATGGGGCCCGATGATGTGCGCCCCCAACAAGTCATTGGTGCGCGCATCCGCGATGAGTTTGACGAACCCGTCGGCTTCGCCCAGGATAAGCGACCGGCCGTTGGCGCGAAAAGGAAACACCCCCGTCTTCACTTCGTGCCCCTGCTCGCGCGCCTGCTCCTCGGTCAACCCGAGGCTGGCCACCTCCGGCCGACAATACGTCACACGAGGAACGCGGTTGGGGTCCAACGGATCCGGATTCTCGCCGGCGATGGCCTCCACCGCAATCATGCCCTCGTGGGCCGCCACATGGGCCAAAAGGTAGCCGCCGATGCAGTCGCCAATGGCCGATATGTGGGGGGCCCGCGTGTGATAAAGGCTGTCCACCTCGACAAAGCCCCGATTCAGGGTCACCCCGGCTTCCTCCAGACCGATTCCGGCCGTAACGGCCTGGCGTCCGATGGCCACCAAGAGCACATCGGCGGCGACCGTCTCCGTCTGGCCGGCGGCGGTCACCACCTGGGCCGTCACCCCTGACTCGGTCACCTGCACCTTGTCCACGGCCACTGTCGCTCCGGCATGGATCGCGATACCCCGGCGGGTCAGGAGGCGGGTCAACTCCTTGGCCACATCCGCCTCATCCTGGGGAAGGATGTGCGGCAGCGCTTCCACCAAGGTCACCCGGGTGCCGAAGTCGTTGTACATCGACGCAAACTCCACGCCAATGGCGCCGCCGCCGATGATGAGAATGCTGGCGGGAACGTCCGGATGCTCCAGCACATGATCGGAGCTCAGCACGCGCCGGCCATCAAACGGCAAACCCGGCAGCGGCCGCGGTTCGGACCCCGTCGCGATCAAAATGTCGGTGGCGGCGATCACCTCTTCGCCCTTGGCCGTCCCGACGCGAATCTGTCCGCCACCCTGAAGTCGACCTTCCCCTTCATAGACGGTGATGCCGTTCTTCTTCATGAGAAACTGGACTCCGCGCCAAAGCTGTGTGACGACCTTCGTCTTGTTGGCCTGGGCCTTTTCATAATTCAAGCCCACCTCGCCGGCGATGGCCACGCCAAATTCCTCATGGCGGCGGAGCATGTCCAGCACATCGGCCGTGTGAAGCAGCGCCTTGGTGGGAATGCACCCGCGATGCAGGCAAGTGCCGCCCACTTTGTCCCGTTCCACCAACGCCGTCTTCAATCCCAACTGGGCCGCGCGAATGGCGGCCACGTACCCGCCGGTGCCGCCCCCCAGCACTATGAGGTCAAACTGTTCCACCCTCTACGCCTCCATCTTGCCGACGTTCCGGCGTTGGCCGCCACTGGCTCGCAGGCCGCGACGCCTCGCCCGCAGCTTTCTCGTCCTCGGCGGCCGCCTCTGCCCCGGCGTGCTCATCCGCACACGCCGATGGCTGGCCATACAGAAACCCCGGGCCAGCGAGCCCGCGCCCGGCCGTGCCTGACCCGGAATCCACCCGACGCCTCAACTACGGCAACGTTACTCCTTTTACGGGGGCGGTGACAAGTCGGCCGGCTCCTCAACTCCGCCACGCGTCGGGATAGAAGTGGAGATGGAACGGCGACAGCACCTTGAACGCCTCCGCCAGCTCCACGCCCGCCTCACTCCCGAACTCCTGAGCCTTGGTACGGAGATAGAACGTCACCATCTGACCCATCGTGTCGGGAAATTGGCTTTCATGCGCCAGAATGGCCGCCACCTTGCGATCAAACCAGCGTCCCGCGTCCACCCGCGTGTTGGGCCAGGCGCTGCCGTAAAACGCGACCGAAGGACTTTCGACGCCGGGACCCGCTTCGGGATGGACGGCCGGGAAAGCCGCCATGATGGCGGCGGTGGCCACCACGTCGCCCAGGGTGCGATGGTCCGGATGGCTCTCGTACGGACACCAGGGATCCGGGGCCAGCACCAAGTCGGGTTTGATCTCGCGAATCACGTGATACACCTGGGATTCCAACGCGACCTGTTCGCGTGCCAAAGTCATGTCACGGAACCCCAGCCAGCGGAGATGCCGGCCGCCCAAGATGCGCATGGCCGCCTCTTGCTCGCCGCGCCGACGCTCCACCAGCTGCTCGGCCTCGGGATCGCCGAAGCTGCCCATGGCTCCGTCGGTCGCCACAACCCAATGCACGTCGGCACCCAACTCAATCAACCGCGCCAATGTGGCGCCGGCGCCGATTTCGTTGTCGTCGGGGTGCGGCGAAAACGCCACCACCCGCCGCATGGCCAGAATGTCGGGAATCGGGACCAGATCTTGGGCCCGCATGCGCACCGTCCTTTGCCCATAGGGTCGTGGCGGGCAGGAAAACTCGCCCGGGGGTCGAACCACGCCATCCATAGACTACCCGAAATGAGCGGCGAAGGAGCCAGTCCATGCAAGTCGCCACCACCGGCCCGCGTCGTCTGACGGTTCCGGAGAATCTGGCGCTCAGCTTTTTCTGGTTCACCAGCAATGTTCAGTGGACCGCCCTCATCATCATTGTCATGCCCGCCGTGATTCGGAGTTTCGTGGGGAACGCCCGGTCCGGAACCACGTTGGCTTTGGTCAGCGCCGTGGGCGCCTTGATTGCCAGCATCGCGCAACCTCTGTTCGGCGCCATTTCCGACCGGTCGTTGCATCCGTGGGGGCGCCGCCGCCCGTTCATGCTGGCCGGCGTCATGCTCACCGCGGCGATCTTGGTGGTCATGAGCGTGGCGTCGTCCCTGTGGCTGTTTGCGATGGCCTTCTTCGTCTTAGAAGTGGTGGCCAATCTGGCCTCGGCGCCCTATGCGGCGCTGATTCCGGATCTGGTCATCGCCGATCAGCGGGGCACGGCCAGTGGATACATGGGCCTGATGAGCGAAGCCTCCATTATTGTCGGCGTGCTGCTGCCCTCTTATCTGCCCTTGCGCACCACGTTCGACGTGCTGGCGGCGCTGCAACTGGTCGGTCTCCTGGTGACCCTGTACGGGGTCAGGGAACGGCCGATTCGCCAACGGCCGGCCTTTTCGTGGCGTCAATTCGCCAAAAGCTTCTGGCTGCCCCCCAAGCAGTATCCCGACTGGTGGTGGGTTTTTGGCACGCGCCTGCTTGTGCTGCTGGGCTTCGCCACCTTGGAATACTATCTCTACTACTACTTGCTCTACGTGCAGCATCTCACCAACCCGAACGGTTATCTGGACAAAATCCTGCTGCTGGTGACGGGGGGATCCCTGCTCTCCGTGCTGGCCGCGGGCTGGCTGTCCGACCGTCTACATCGCCGCCGCGTGTTTGTGACGGTGGGAGGCTTGCTGATGGGGGTGACCGCCATCGGCTTTGTTTTCACCCATCAGATGGGAGCCATTCTGCTGCTGGCCGCCGTGTTCGGCCTGGGCTACGGCACCTACATGTCGTGCGACTGGGCTCTGGCCGTGGATGTGCTGCCGCCCACCGACAACGCCGCCAAGGATATGGGCCTGTGGTCCATCTCCCAGACGCTGTCTCAAACCATTGCCAACGTCTTCGGCGGCATTCTGCTCATCGTCTTGGGAAGCCACCTCGGCTTGGCCGGATCTTACCGAGGCTTGTACCTGCTCTCCTTCATCTACTTTCTATTGGGTTCCGTCCTCGTCTTCCGGGTGCGCAGCGCGCGCTGACCGGCGCGTCCAGCGCGCCCCGTCGCGCTGGCGATACTTGTCCATCACACGCGTGAACGCCTCGTCCAGATCGATGCCCAGGGAATTGGCAAAGGAGATAAGCACAAACAACAGATCCCCCATCTCTTCGGCCACGGAGCCGGCCGCCTCGGACGGTTTCTTGGGCTTGGGCCCATAGCTGTGGTTGACTTCGCGCGCCAACTCGCCCAATTCCTCGCTGAGCCGCGCCACCATGGCCAGCGGAGCAAAGTAGCCCTCTTCGAATTGGCTGATCCAATCATCCACAGCCGTCTGGGCTTCCTTGATCGTCACGCGGCTCACGCTCCCCTTCTATGGGTTCACCCTTTATGGTAAGGATGCCCATGCTGAATGGTATAAGCTCGATAAAGCTGCTCGGCCACCAGGACCGGCACCATTTCGTGAGGCCAAGTCAGGCGGGACAGAGACCAGACCCAGTCGGCGCGCTGCAGAAACTCAGCGGACAGGCCGGCCGCACCGCCCACCACCAGCACGACTGTTCGGCCCTCGCCGTCCAGCCAGCGTGACCATTGATCCGCCCAGCGAACGGAGTCCAGCTCCTGGCCTCGCTCAGCCAGCGCAACCACCCAGTCGGCCGGCGAAAGGCGCCGCTCCAGGTTCTCTGCCTCCCGCCGCCGCACCTCCAAAGCCGTGAGCCCGTGCGCGGGGGCCTCGGGGACGCGCACCCACGCCCACTGGTAGGCCACCGGCAGGCGGCGGCGATACGCCTCGGCCAAAGATTCCCAGACGGGATCTGCCCGACGGCCGACCGTCATCAGGGTGATGCGCTGTTTTCGTGCCGCCAACTCCCTCGTCACCTGCCTTGAAGCTGGATACCGGGCGGGGACCGGCGCCCCTCACCAAACGCCGTGCGCCGCAGCCCACTCCGGTCCCTGTTCACTCCCCGTCGGGTGCTGGGCGCCATTCCAACTCCCATTCATCGCGAATCGGGATGCCTCCATGGCCGACCTGCGGAATTTCCGGCTTGAGCACCCGCGCCCGGGTTATGGCGTCCAAGTGCACGCGGACCAGGCGAAAGCCGCGCCGCTGATACCAGCCGACCGCCTCCACATTGTCATTGGACGTCACCAGCCAGAGGCGTCCCACGCCTTCTTGCCGCGCAGCCGCCGCGACGGCCCGCAGGAGCGCGGAGCCAACACCCCGGCCGTGAGCGCGGGCGTCCAGCGACACAATCTCCCACTCAGCAGGGGCCGCGTCGGTGGCCCACGTCAGCACACCCGCCCAGTCATCATCCACCCACGCCTCCACACCCGGCAACTCCGCGAGCCGACGCAGCCGGCCGCCGGTCACCATGGTGTCTCCTCCCCAGTGGGCGGCCCACAATCGACGGCGGTGCGGTAGACCAGCCACAGTGAGACCCGTCACGCGAACAGCCATCCGGCGCCCCTCCTTCGCCCGCCGGAGGCATTCGCGCCAAGGGCGGAACAACCCTGCCTCACCTCTGCCGGCACTGTCCCTTGCGGCGGGCGCGCCAATGCGCTATAATCCGGATATAGAACGTGCGTTCCCATCGAGGAGATGGATGCCATGCCGGTTCGGTCAGAGATGGTGGATGCCGAGAGTATGACCCTGCGTGACAGCGGAGAAACCGTGCTGGGGGCCTACGTCCAGGCGATAGAGCGCTTGGCCGGGGCGCGGGCGCGTGTGCAAAAAGCCCGCACGGCGAATCATCGCAACGCAGCCCGGCGCGATCTGGCCTTGGCGGAAGCCGAATGCCGACGTCGACGGCTCGAGGCGCTCGCATGGGCGACGACGGCCAAGCGTCAGCCGGGCTAGGTTCTAAGCGTCAGGCAAAGGGCTTCCGCGCGGCGACCGGCCTTGACCACTGCCGGCCCGGGATCCTGGGCGCCCTCCGCCGGCCGCCAGGTGATGTGGAGCCGGCCGTTCCGCCACTGGGCGTCGGCCTCGCCGTAAAATCCGGCGCGGGCCAGGACCGGCATGTTGTAGGAACCCCCGCGGCGTGCCGACGCCGGGGTGTAAGCCTCCCAACGATATCGGAAGTGAAAGACCGCCTCCAGTCGCCCGCGTCCCCACAGCAGATTGTCAACCGGCGCCAGGAGCGCATACCGTGACGCCCGGGGAAGCGGACGTTCCATCAAAGCGGGCAACGCCCAGCACAACTCCGCCGGTCCGTCCGTGAGCCTGAGCGGGGCCAACCAGCCGCACTCCACAGCCTGCTGAATCCAGGCCCGGGATCGGCGCCCCAGCGCACCCCAGCCCACAGCGACCCCGCCGCCCATCACGACCCCGTAGGCTCTAAGACTGTGGAGAATTGCCGCCGACTGAGCTTCGTCCTCACCCAGCGTGTCGATTTGCCGGGCCACATCCGGCAGATGCCCCTCCATCAAGCGGTAGAGTTTCTGGCCGCCACGCCGGCCCACCACCGCCAATCGCCCCTCGGCCCACAGGAGGTCCACCGCGACACTGGTCGCCTTCGTGCGACGCTCGGTCTCCGCGTCCCAGAATCCCGAAACCCGGCTTTGGGCATCCAGCTCCCGAGAGGTGAAGGAAACGCCCGTCTCGGCCGTCGCCATCACCTGGCGCGCGGCGTCCTCCACCCCGTAGCGGACGATGTGCCGGGCCGCCCGGCGGCGACGCCAGCCGGCCACCATGGCTTGGGCATCGTCCCGGTGCACGAGGCAGCGGGCATGGCAATACGCTTCCAGCAAACGGCCCCGGCCCAGTTCCCGGTCCAAGAGCGACAGGGGCGTCGGTCCGCGCCGCAGGGACAGCGTCCACAGGTGGGCCGGCGCGACCACCTGCATCGGATCAATCTGCACGGCAGACAGCCGGTGGACGGTTTCCGCCACCGAACCGGGCCGCACCGCCGTCAAGCCGACCCAGTCAATCAGGCGGCGACCCAGCTCGCCGCGGGAGATGGCGCTCGCTCTGTTCATCCGCCCTCCACGCCCCCAGAGCCCCGCCCGCACCCGCCGATTTCCACGCCGTCCTCAGTGCCGGCAACCATGACGAGCCGATTCCTCCCCCGATATGCCGATAGGCGTGTCCAGGCGTCGTCTGTCGACGCCACCTCCCTCATCCTATCGATTGTGGGCGGCGACGGCCATCACGGCCCGGCATCGGCGCGCGAGCGCGCCCCGCCGGCCGACGGTGTCCAGGGGGACGGGTTTTTGCTAAGATAGTCCTTTGTGCGGACGTTTCGCGGTCGGAAACCCGGGTCTCTAAAGTTGCCTCGCGGGGTCCCTGCTTGGTATGATAGAGATCGTTAACTTACTCAGTGGAGGAACAAATGCGCGAGTGGCTGATCGCCTTCGGGAGGCGATATCAGCGCGACGGCATCATCGCGGTGGTATCGGCCCTCTTGTACGCCCTGCTCAACCTGGCGCCGCCGGCGCTGAGCCGTCTTCTCGTCAACAACGTCCTCATCGGCCATAACATTCACTGGCTGTGGCCCATTATTTTTGCCGGCCTGGGCTTCGCCGCCGTCGGCGGTGTTTTTGCCTACCTCCAGGGATTCCTGTCGGAGCGCCTCGGCCAAGGCGTTCTCCAGCAGATGTGGGAGACACTGTACGGTCACTTCACGGAACTGCCGTACAGCTACTATGACACGGTGCAAACAGGGCAGCTCATCAGTCGACTCACCTCCGACATCAACTGGGTGCGCATGTTTTTCTCCAACTTCTTTACACAAGGTGCACAGGTGGTGTTCACGCTCGTGTTCGTGGTGGGCGCCATCGCTGTCCTGGACTGGAAACTGGCGCTGATCCTGGTGCTGCTGCTGCCCCTTTTGGGCTTGGTCGTCATGGCGTTCGACCGTCGCGTGCGGCCGGCCTTCCGAGCCATCCGCCAGCAGTTTGCCGTCATGACGACCCACCTGAACGAAAACATCGCCGGCGTGCGGGTGGTCAAGGCATTTGCTCAGGAGGACCGCGAGAACGAGCGCTTCGACGGCACGCTGGACTATCTGTTTGACCGCAATATCGACGCCACGCGGCTCTGGTCCACCTTCTACCCGCTGTTTGACCTGACGGGCGGCATCTATGGGGTCGTGGTGTTCTTGTACGGCGGCTGGCAAGCCATTCACCATGACCTCTCGGTGGGTTCGCTGGTGGCCATCGCCGGCTACGTGATGATGCTGGTACAGCCGGTGCGCCAGATCGGCATGGTCATGAACACGCTGGCGCAGGCCAGTGCGGCCGGCCAACGCTTGTACGAACTGGCCCAGCTGCGGTCCAACCTGCCTCTGCCGGAAAATCCCCGGCGGCCCGATCCCGTTCGCGGCGAAATTGTGTTTGACCACGTGGACTTTGCCTACCCCGGCACGGGGCAGACCGTGTTGCACGACATCGACTTTCACGTGGAGCCCGGCCACTCGCTGGCCCTGGTGGGTCCGACGGGAGCGGGCAAGACCTCGGTGGTCAGCCTCATCCCCCGCCTCTACGACGTCACCGCGGGTCGCGTCCTCGTTGACGGATTGGACGTGCGGGAATGGGATCCGGTATGGCTCCGCCGCCATATCGGTTTAGTGCTGCAGGAAACGTTTTTGTTCTCCGCCAGCGTGAACGACAACATCGCCTTCGGGCGCCCCGACGCCAGCCCCGAGGAAGTGCGGCGCGCGGCCGAGCTGGCGCAGGCGGCCGAGTTCATTGAAACGATGCCCTACGGGTATGACACCCTCATCGGAGAGCGGGGCATCGGTCTGTCCGGAGGTCAGCGCCAACGCATCGCGATCGCCCGGGCGCTGCTGGTCGACCCGCCCATCGTGATTCTCGACGACGCGACCGCCAGCGTCGACCTGGAGACCGAAGCGGCCATCCAGCTGGGTATGAAGAACTTGCTGCGCGGGCGCACGGCCATCGTGGTGGCCCACCGCCTGTCGTCACTCAAGGCCGCCGACGAGATTCTGGTCCTGGATCAGGGCCGCATCGCGCAGCGCGGCTCGCACGAGCGTCTGGTTGCGCGCCCCGGCCTCTACCGGGAAGTCTACGACGTCCA